>JAILRE010000004.1 GCA_024698505.1 Clostridiales bacterium
CAGAGTATTATGGGGCTCGAAGGGCGGATCAGCAAAACATCCGGTGGATGTTTTGCCCGCCCCGGGATTTGTGCAGTGCGAAATTGTGCAGCGCGGAGCGCAAGCAATGAGACACATTGCACAAATCGAGCCCCAACATCCTTTTTTTGTTCGGATCATTCATACTCAGCTTGTACTCACTGCTTTACTGCAAGAAGGAACTATCCCCCTCATCAGTCGCTCTGCGACAGCTTCTCCACCCACGGGGAGAAGCCTTTTGTGCGTTTCCCGTATCGTGATCCCTGTCACCCCTGCCGTCCCTTCTGCCCTCCAAAAAACGCAAGCCCCCGATGCGCTCGGGGGCTGTTTTTCTTTGATTCGGTTGAGTGGGTCTTCCCTGTTTACGCGCCTTGCTGAGCTTCCGCGGGGACGGGATCCTTTGGCTCGTCCGCGGCGGACTCGGGCCTTAGGAGAGAGAAGTACCTTTGATACGCCTTGTTATAGGCCGTGTTGAACGCCTCGTCGCCGCCCTTATGCAGACGGTCGAAATAGAGGTGCTCGTGATCGGCGAGCTCGGGATGGACGCGGACCACCGTCGCTACGCCGACGTTGGAGCAAAGATCCGCTATGCGCTGGAACTCCACCATAAGATCGGTGAACGTGGTGTCCGCATACGCGCTGCATTCGCCCGTGCTCATGCGCTTGAGGTGGTTCCCCCTCAAAACCGTTATGAGGTCGCCCGCGACCTGCACGAGGGGCTCTATCCTTTCGGCGGCGTCGACGTCCCTCTTGGCGAAGGTCTGCTTGGCTTCGTCGAGAATGTTGATGAGCGCGTTCTCCAGAACGGCAAGCTCGGAAACGGCGGACGAGGAGAACTTCGTGCCGTTCTTTTCAAGCTGTTCGGCGTAGGCGGCGATATTCACCGCGTGATCGCCCAGCCTCTCGAATTCGGAAGTGATCTTATAATACTGATTCAGTATCGCGACGTGGCTCTCTATCTGCAGATGAGGCAGGAATTCGACCATGTATCTGCTTATCTTATCGGTCATGCGGTCGATCTCGTCCTCCTCGGCGAGTATCTCCTTGTGGACGGCGGGATCGTATTGCATGATGAGCGCGAAGGACTTTTCGATATTCGCCCTCGCCGCCTCATAGATGGCGAGCAGCGTCTTGTAGCAGCTCTGCAGAGCCAGAGCGGGCGTATTGTAGAATACGGGGTTCAGCGTGTCGGTGACGGACTTGTACTTGCTTTCCTTGGTGGGCTTGTCCTTTATCATGCGGCGGCTGAGCTTCTCATATACGCCGAGAACGGGGATGAGCAGGAGCGCGCAGCAGAGGTTGAATACGGTATTTGCGTTCGCGATGATACTCGAATTGACGGGCGCGTCCCACAGCTTATCGAGAAGGCCCAGCTTATGCACGACGGTGACGCCTATGAGCACGAGTGCGGATTTGCTGAGGTTGAAGAGGATGTTGACAAGGCCTACGCGCCTCGGCTCCTCCTTGGCGCCGATGGAGATGACGATCGCGGTAGTGACGCAGTCGCCCAGGTAAACGCCGACTATGACGGAATAGATGGCCTTGAAGGTCAGCATTCCCGTAGACGAGAACGCCTGCAAAATACCGATCGTAGCCGAAGAGCTCTGGAGCGCGAAGGCGACGCCCGCGCCGGTGGCGTAGCCGAGGAACGGGTTTTTGCCGAGGCCCAGGAAGAGCTTTTCGATGATACCGGACTGCGCCAGGGTATTGACGGCGCCGGTCATGTTGAGAAGGCCGGAGAACAGTATGCCAAAGCCAATGGCTATCTTGCCGACGGATCGGGAGTTCTTGAAGAAGCTGCCCATTATCAGTATGACGCCGACGATCAGCGCTATCGGAGCCAGCGTGGAGGGCTGGAAGAAGCGCAGTACGGAAGAGGCGGACGAGTCGATATCGAGAAGACGGATTATCTGGCCCGTTACGGTCGTACCGACGTTCGCGCCGACGATTATTCCGAGGGATTGATGCAGCGTGAGTATGCCCGCGCCGACAAGACCTGCTGTGATTACGATGGTCGCCGTAGAGGATTGGATGAGCGCGGTGACGAGCACGCCGAGAATAAAGGCCTTAAGCGGGTTGTTCGTGACCTTTCCCATCGCCTTTTTCAGCGTGCCGGATGAATTCTCTTTTAAGGAATCCCCCATGAGGCGCATTCCGTAAAGGAACATGGCCAATCCGCCGAGGAGGGATATTACGTTGAATACGTCCATAAGAAAACCCCTGATATTGCATGAACAGTTTTAAGCTTACAAAAAATGATAACATATCCGAACTGTTCAGTCAAGAAAAAGAATGAAGCCCGCTCCCTGTATGGAAGCGGGCTTCTGCATTGACCTGAAACTGTTTTTATGCCAGGCCCATGCTCATGCGGATAATGAGCATGGCGTCTGCGGAATTGACGATCCCGTCGCCGTTTACGTCCGCAGCGGCAAGCTGCTCATCGGTAAGCTCGGCGAGTTGCATTGTGTAGCGAATGATGAGCATGGCGTCGGCGGAATTGATGCTGCCGTCGCCGTTGACGTCACCGGGATCGACCTCTGCGGGGAGCGTCTCGACGAAGAGCTGCACGTAACAGTTGGCGTTGGCGGAGCCCACGTTCTGCATGAAGTTGCTGTAGCCGCCCACGCTTGCGAGATAGGAGGCGTACCTGGTCGAGCCGGGGTAAGTGGTGCTGAGGGTATGCGCGCTCGCGTTCCAGGTCCACGAGCAGGTGGAACCGGAGGCGGGATACAGGTCGGAATAAGAGCCCGAGTTCCAGGTGGAGAGGTTATAGCCCTCCTGATACGCGCTGGAGATCGTACCGCCGGTCGTGGAGGAGAAGTTCCACAGGCAGTGCTCGATCTCGGTCGTCCAGCCGCTGCAGCCGATGACGTCGTCGCCGCTCATGACGGCCTGCGCGGTGTAGCCAAAGTAGTTGGAGCTGCTGGAATAGTAATAGTTGCCGTATCCTGCGGGATTCGGGTTGTAGTTCATCATCAGGTATGTATTGCCGTTCACGACGAAGCCGATGACGTAGTTCTTGCCGACCTCGATCGTGTCGGTGGGAACGTAATGGGTCGCGTCGGTGATCCTGACGGTGACGGAATCGGTGTAGACGGAGCCGTCCTCATCGGTGGCGGTGAGGGTCAGCGTGGTGCTGCCGATGCTTACGCCGGTGATAGTGCAGGATTTTCCGTTCGAGGCAGGCGCTATCGTCGCTACGGACGTATCGGCGATCGACCACTCGCAGGTAAATGTATTGGCGTTGACGGGATCGGCGAGGATCCTGGCTATATCCTGCCTGGCTATCGCCATGGAGATCTTATCTACCGGCTCAAGCTCGTTATTTGTGATCTCTATGCCCTCGAGGGCGATGGGATCCTGGGAGAAGAGCGTCCAGTCGCAGTTGACGACCTGCGCTCCGTCGGGGTTGGAGGGGAACGGATCGACCGGGCTCATGAGGATGGGGTAAGCGTCGCCGTCGGGATCGGGGATGCCCCACTCGTCGATCATGACCTCAAGAGCCTCGGCAACGGTGGCGCCGTTCTTCATCTGGTTCCAGAAGACCTCTTCGTATTCATAGTCGCCACTGAAGGTTACGGACTGGGAATAGCCGTAGACGCAGGCTGCGCCGGCGCGCAGAAGCGCGTAGCCGGTGGTGCCCTGACCGGCCTTCTTCATGCCCTCGCAGATAGCCATCCAGACCATGCAGTTGGAGAGGGTGCCGGAAACGTGGTTCTCGATATAGCGGCCGTCGATATAAGCGGCGGAACCGGAGCTGACCGCCCAGCCGTTGTTGTAGTCGGTAGTGGTGATGCCGGTGTTGGTCGTCAGGCACAGGTAGGAGGAGGTGCCGGACTGGGTGCCGTGGGAGTCGTAAATGACGACGCCCTTATTGATGTAGGCCGCCGCGATGTTGGGGCCGGTGGCGTTGGCGTTCACGAGCTTGGTGACGGTGCCGCCGGTGGCTGCGCCGATGGAATCGGCCTCGTTCTTATACTGATCGGTAAAGTGGGAATCCGAGGAATAGTAGGGGCCGACGAGGAGAACGTTGGGGGAGCCGGCGCAGTTGCCGGTCTTCTCGGCGAATACCTCGCTGAGAGCTTCGGAGCTCATCGTGGAGACGTGCTTCGCGTTGCGCGCGCGGTAGCAGAATACGCAGTGCATTCCCTCTACGGTGAAGGCAAACTGCTCGGTGCCCTCCCAAACGAGGCTGCCCTTGTCGATAAGGGGATCGTTGAGAGCGGCGTTGTAGGCGGCCATTGTGATCTCGGCGGGAGAAGCCTTGGTGTTGATCGCCTGCTTCTCAACGGCCTCGATGGACTTCCACGCGTTATCGAGCAGAGCGAGCTTGCGGTTCTCCTCCGCGCGGGCGGTCACGCCCTCCGCAAGGGATGCGGCGGGGATCAAAGCAAGTACCATCAGCGCGGACAGTACGATGCATAAGAAACGTTTGATGCTCATATGTTTTTGTTCCTTTCAAAGGTTATGTTTTATTTTATAACAAAAAAGCCCGCTTGTCACTATGTGAAGATAAAAAAATACGGGCGTTTTGCGCCCGTATTTGCAGACGTTATTTGTCGGCGGGGATGAGGCCCTTCCTGGTCAGGTCGATCTTGCCGTCGGGCTTGATCTCGATGACGCGGACGAGTATCTCGTCGCCGATGGAGACGACGTCCTCCACCTTTTCAACGCGGTGGTTGGAAAGCTTGGAGATATGGACGAGGCCCTTCTTGCCGGGCTTGAGCTCGACCTGAGCGCCGATGGGCAGTATGTTGACTACCTTGCCCAGGAGCACGTCGCCGACCTCGATATCCTTAACGATGGAATCGATTATGCGCTTGGCTTCAGCCGCCGCCTCAGCGTCGGTGGAAGCGATGAATACGCGGCCGTCATCCTCGATGTCGATCTTGACGCCGGTCTTGGCGATGATGCCGTTGATGGTCTTGCCGCCGGAACCGATGACCTCGCGGATCTTATCGGGATTGATGGTGAAGCGGAGGATCCTGGGAGCGTAGGGAGAGAGCTCCGCCCTGGGCTCGCTGATGGTCTCCAGCATCTTGCCGAGTATGAAGAGCCTGCCCTGGCGAGCCTGCTCGAGAGCCCTTGTGAGGATCTCCTCGTTGATGCCCTTGATCTTGATATCCATCTGGATCGCGGTGATGCCGTCCTTCGTGCCGGCCACCTTGAAATCCATATCGCCCATGAAGTCCTCAAGACCCTGAATGTCGGTGAGGATGGCGATATTGCCGGTGGAATCGTCCTTAATGAGGCCCATTGCAACGCCGGCGACGGGCTTCTTTATGGGAACGCCCGCGTCCATAAGGGACATGGTGGAGGCGCAGATGGAGGCCTGAGAGGTGGAACCGTTGGAGGATACGACCTCGGAAACGAGGCGGATCGCATAGGGGAACTCATCCTCGGAGGGGATCATGGGAAGCAGAGCCCTTTCGGCGAGAGCGCCGTGGCCGATCTCGCGGCGGCCGGGGCTGCCGAGACGCCTTACCTCGCCCACGGAGTAGGGAGGCATATTGTAATGATGGATGTAGCGTTTGAAATCCTCTTCGCCGATGCCGTCGAGGGTCTGGCCGTCGCCGAGGGTGCCGAGGGTGGTCATGGTCATGACCTGAGTCTGGCCCCTGGTGAATACGGCGGAACCGTGCGTGCGGGGAAGTATGCCGACTTCGCACCAGATGGGGCGGACTTCGGTCATCTGCCTGCCGTCGGGACGGATGCCCTTGTTGATGATCTTATCGCGCAGGATCTCCTTCATGAGGTTGTAGAGGATCGCGTCGATATCGGAAGCGGAATCGGGATACTCCTCAGCGAAGTGAGCCTTGACGTCCGCGGTGACTTCGGCGGTCCTTGCCTCGCGCTCCTTGCGGTCGAAGGTATCGAGCTGCCAGACGACCTTCTCGCGGGCATACTCAATGACCTTGGCCTTGAGCTCCTCGTCGGGAACGTGGATCTCGGGAACGATCTTCTCCTTGCCGACCTCGGCCTGGATCTTATCGATGAAGGCGACGATATCCTTGATGTAGCAATGGGCGAGCAGTATGGCGTCGAGCATCTCCTTCTCGGTGACCTCGTTCGCGCCCGCTTCAACCATCATGACGGCGTCGCGCGTGCCGGCGACGGTGAGAGCCAGACGGCTCTTCTCACGCTGCTCGAAGTTGGGGTTAATGATGTATTCGCCGTCAACGAAGCCGACGGAAACGGCGCCGATGGGGCCCATGAAGGGAGCCTCGCTGATGGAGAGCGCGATGGAAGCGCCGATCATGGCGAGAATCTCGGGCTGAACGTCCTTCTCGACGGACATGCAGGTGGCGACCACCTGAACGTCATTGTAGAAGCCCTTGGGGAACAGGGGACGAAGGGGACGGTCGATGAGGCGGCTCGTGAGAACGGCCTTCTCGGAGGGACGTCCCTCCCTCTTGATGAAGCCGCCGGGGATCTTTCCGGCCGCGTACATCTTTTCCTCGTAATCACAGCTGAGGGGCAGGAAATCCGCGCCCTCGCGGGGAGCCTTGGCGACCGTGGCGCAGACGAGAAGCGCCGTACCGCCGCATGCGATCATGACCGAACCGCCCGCCTGCTCGGCATATTTGCCGGTGGTGACGGTGAGTTTGCGGCCCGCAAGCTCCATTTCGAATGTTTTCTGCATTTTCAAATGCTCCTTTATATTAATACATTATAGTGAAAACTTGTTTGTTTGGGAGCAGATGCCCGAGGCTGAGGCGTTTTTCTTCAAAAGAAAGTGGGTACTCCCGCCCACTTTCCTTTGACAAAATCGGTTTTACTTTCTGATGTTCAGAGCAGCGATGATGGCCCTGTAACGCTCGATATCGGTGGACTTGAGATAGTTCAGAAGTCCGCGCCTCTTACCGACCATCTTGAGCAGACCGCGGCGGGAGTGATTGTCCTTCTTGTGGTCCTGCAGATGAGCGGTGAGGTGATTGATGCGCTCGGTCAGAAGAGCGATCTGGACCTCGGGGGAACCGGTGTCACCCTCATGCAGAGCGTGAGCGGTGATGATCTCGTTCTTGCGTTCCTTATCCATTTTGTTGCCTCCAATTATTATTAGTATCCCTGTCAGCTGCGTAGAGCGCCGGAGTTCTCGCCGAACGAAGCAGGCAGATCGCCTTCTGCGCATGAAGCCTCACGCACGTAGGCAAGGTATTATAGCACGGAACAATGCGGCTTGTAAAGCGGTTTTTTCAAATTATTTCGGTATATTTTGAGTTTTCGAGGACTTCCTCCGCCGCTTTGACGTCGCTCGCTATCTGCCCGCGAAGCTCGGCAACGGAGCCGAATTTCATCATGCCGCGCAGCCTCTTTACGAACCTCACTGTCATGGGCTTTCCGTAGCAGTCGCCCTCAAAGCCGATCATATGCGTTTCGACGGTCAGGCTCTCCCCTCCCACCGTGGGATTGGTGCCTATGCTCGTCACGGCCTTGTAAGCTCCGCCCTCCACAACGGCGACGGTCGCGTACACGCCCTCGGGAGGAAGCTGCTTTTTATCGTAACCCGCAAGGTTCGCCGTGGGGAAGCCTATCGTGGAGCCGATATGGTTATGCTCGCAGACCGTTCCCGATATCTTCATGCCCTTTATCTGATGGGCCTCGTCCCCCAGCCAGACGGTGATCCTGAGTTCCTTTTCGCGGATCTCGCCGAGGCCGAGGAATTCGTCCCTGAGGTACACCCTGTAAGGTCTGCGCTCCTCCCCGCTCTCAAAGGGTATGGGCGCGCCGTGGATCAAAAGGCGCTCCTGCTTTGCGGGGAGCCCGGGGATACGAAGCTCGGGAACGTGCGATACCGCCCTGTCCATCGGTATCACGGCGCTGTAAAGCTCGCCCTTCTCCTTCATTTCGCGAAGCTCGGCGATCGAATACGAATCCTCGAGCGTGAACGCGCCGGATCTCGTTCTCAAAAGGAACGCCATATGCGCGGGTACTCCGAGAGCCTCTCCGATGTCCTTGCAGAGCGTCCTTATGTAGGTCCCCTTGGAGCATTCTATCCTTATGAGGAAGCGGCCCTCCCCCGTCTTTTCGATAAGCTCGAGACCGGAGACGGTTACGACGCGCTTCTTGACCTCGGGCGCTTTTGTTATCTCGCCCTTCCTCGCGAGCTTATAAAGCTTTTCCCCGTTTATGCTGAGCGCGGAATAGATGGGCGGGGTCTGCTCTATCTCGCCAATGAAAGCGGGAAGCGCCGCCTTCAGCTCGTCGGAAGAGACCTTTTTGTCGGAGCTGGCCGTGACCGTGCCCGTGGCATCCTCCGTATCGGTAGCCTGTCCGAAAACGAGCTCGGCGATGTATTCCTTGCGCTTGTCTACCAAAAAATCAAAAAGACGGGTCGCGCGGCCGATGCAGATCGGCAGCACCCCCGCGGCCGCGGGATCGAGTGTGCCGGTATGCCCGACTCGCTTTTCGTCAAAGACCCGTCTGACGTCGGTCACCGCGTCGGATGAGCTCATCCCCGGCGGCTTCAAAACACAAATAACGCCCTCAGTTTTTATCATTTTCAAGCTCTTCGGTCACGTCCCTCAGAACGTTCGCGATGGTCGTCGAAAGGGGCTCTGTCGAGGTGTAGCCCGCGGCAGCCGCGTGGCCGCCTCCGCCGTACTTGTTGGCTATCCTGCCGACGTCCGCGCATTCCTTCGACCTGAGGCTGACCTTGTACGTGCCGTCGCGGCCCTCCCTAATGAAGACGGCGACTCTGACGCACTCGACGTCCCTCACGCTGTCGACTATGCCTTCGCAGTCCTCGTTCGTGGCGCCGAAGGAGTTCATCTCGGCTATGGTGAGGGTGGCAATGCCTATCTTGCCGCCGAGCTCCAGCTTCATATTGGCAAGCGCGTAGCCCTGGAGCCTCGTCTTGCTGAAGGGGACCGTCCTGTAGATGTTGCGGTTTATCTCGGTTATGTTGAGGCCGTTCTCATAGAGATCGGCAACCATGCGGATGCATTTGGGAGTGGTGTTCGAGTAGGTGAGATTGCCCGTATCGGTGACTATGCCGGTATAGAGGCAGACGGCCGCCTCGCTCGATATCGGCTTGTCCATGGCCCGGTAAAGGTCGAATATCACCTCGCAGGTGGCGGAGGCGTCCGCTCTGATGAGGTTCGCGTCAGCATAGCCCTTGTTGGTAAAATGATGATCTATCGCCATCGTATGCTTTGCGGCCTTGAATATGTGATCGGCCTTCTTGAACCTCTGCATATCGGCGCAGTCGACCGTAAGCACGCACTCATAGCCCTTCGCCCCGTCGGGAAGGACGACCTTATCCGCAAAGGGGAGATACCCGTAGATATGCGGAACAGGCTCCTCGCAGATGACCTCGGCCTTCTTGCCCATGCCGATTATAAGCTGATACATGGCAAGCGCCGCGCCGAGCGTATCGCCGTCTGGGGACACGTGGGTCAGTATGCTGAACGAGCCGTATTTTTCGAGCCCTTCGATTATTGAGTTCACTGCCTCAACGTCACTCATTGTCTTTTCCGTTTTCCTTTCGCTCCGATTCGAGACGGTTCAGTATCTCGGATATGCGCACCGAGTACTCGATGGAATCGTCAAGACGGAACTCGAATGTGGGGATGTGCCGAAGATCGATCTTTCGGCCGATCTCCCTTGCGATGAAGCCCTCCGCGCGGTTGAGCTGCGCGACGGTCTGCTTCCTCGCCTCGTCGTCCTTATCGTAAACGCTGATCATTACCCTGCACTGCTTGAGGTCGTTGGTGGCCTCGGCGCGCATTACGCTCGTCAAAGGCGAGATGCGGGGATCCTTCATATCGCGGATGACCTCGCTGAGCGCCTTCTTGAGCTCCTCGTTTATTCTGTCAAATCTGGTAAATGCCATTTATACCTCTTGTTTTTGCGGATTACCTTTTTACTTCTTCCATTATGAAGGCTTCGATGACGTCGCCCTCCCTGATGTCGTTGAAGTTCTCTATGCCGATACCGCACTCGTAGCCCTGAGCGACCTCCTTGACGTCGTCCTTGAAGCGCCTGAGGGATGCGATCTTGCCCTCGTGGATGACGATGCCGTCGCGCACGACGCGGACCTGCGCGTTGCGCTGGACCTTGCCGTCGGAGACGTATGCGCCCGCGATGGTGCCGACGCCGGAGACCTTGAAGGTGTTCCTGACGCTGATGGTGCCGATGACGACCTCCTGATAGACGGGCTTGAACATGCCCTTCATGGCGTTCTCGACGTCCTCTATCGCCTGATAGATGACGCGGTAAGTCCTGATGTCGACCTTCTCCTGATCGGAGAGAGCCTTCGCGCCGGAGTCGGGCCTTACGTTAAAGCCGATGACGATCGCGTTGGAAGCGGAGGCGAACATGACGTCCGAAGCGGTGATAGCGCCGACAGCGCCGTGAATGCACTTGACGCGGACTTCGTCGTTGGAGAGCTTCTCGAGAGCCTGCTTGACCGCCTCGACGGAACCGTCGACGTCGGCCTTTATGACGATGTTGAGATCCTTGACCTCGCCCTCGGAGATATGCGCGTACAGATCCTCGAGGCTGACCTTGGAGAGCTTCTTCATCTGCTCGGCCTTGATCTTGTTGCGGCGCTCCTCGGCGACGAGCTTGGAGAGCTTGTCGAGATCGGCGACGATCATTTCATCGCCCGCGGAGGGGACTTCGTTGAAGCCCAGTACCTCGACGGCGGTGCTGGGGCCGGCCTCCTTGACGCGCCTGCCCTTATCGTCCATCATGGCCCTGACCTTGCCGAACGCAACGCCCGCGACTATGGGATCGCCTACTCTGAGAGTGCCGTTCTGAACGAGGACGGTGGCCACGGGGCCGCGGCCCTTATCGAGCTGAGACTCGATGATCGTGCCCTTCGCCTTGCGGTCGGGATTGGCCCTGAGCTCGAGGACTTCCGCCTGCAGGAGCACCATTTCAAGCAGGGTGTTGAGGCCCATATGCGTCTTTGCGGAGACCTTTACGCAGATGGTCTCGCCGCCCCAATCCTCGCAGAGGAGGCCGTGCTCGGTGAGCTGCTGGAGCACCCTGTCGGGGTTGGCTTCGGGCTTATCCATCTTGTTGATGGCGACGATTATGGGAACGCCCGCCGCCTTGGAATGGTTGATCGCCTCGACGGTCTGGGGCATTATGCCGTCGTCGCCCGCTACAACGAGAATTACGACGTCGGTGACCTGAGCGCCCCTTGCGCGCATGGCGGTGAACGCCTCGTGGCCGGGGGTGTCGATGAAGGTTATCTTCTTGCCGTTGCAGGTGACGGTGTAAGCGCCGATATGCTGCGTGATGCCGCCGGCCTCGCCCGCGGTGACGGAGCTGTTCCTGATGGCGTCGAGCAGCGAGGTCTTGCCGTGGTCGACGTGGCCCATAATGGTGACCACGGGAGGACGCTCGACGAGGTTCTCCTCGTTGTCGGCCTCGCCCGCGGCTTCCGCAAGGGCTTCCTCGGCGGTCTTGGGGAGCTGGAGCTCGAGCTCGATATCGTAATCGGCCGCGATGAGCTCGCAGGTCTCGAAATCTATCTCGTTATTGATCGTGGCTATATTGCCCATCATGAACAGCTTCTTTATGATCTCCGCGGCGGGCTTGCCGATCTTCTCGGAGAGCTCGCGGACGGTGACCTGCTCGCTCGTCAGGATCGCCTTTTCGATCTTTACGGGTTCGGGCTTATGCTGAGGCTGAGCCTGCTGCTTCTTGGGCTTCCTGCGGTTGCCGAAGCCGTTCTCGTCGTCCCATCCGCTTGCGGAGGGAGCGGCCTCCTTCATCATGGTCTTCTTGTTCTTGGGCTGCTTTTTGTCGTTGTCGAAGGTGCGGACGTACTGGCCCTTCTTCTCGGACTGGCGGTTGTTCTGCGGGATCACTACGGGAGCCGCCGCGCCGCCCTGGCGCTTCTGGCCCTGCTTTTCGCCGGGCTTCCTATCGCCGGTGCGGGGCTTGTCGCCGAAGGGCTTATCGCCCTGCTTGTCGCCCTGCCTGCCGGTCTGCCTGTCGGCGGGCTTATCCGCGCGGGGCGCGCGCTGCCTGCCGTCGGCGGGCTTATCGCCCTGCCTGCCCGCGGGCTTGGTATCGATAATGCGGGGCTGATCGGGCTGCTTCGCGGGCTTGGGCTCCTCGGGCTTTGCCTCGGGAGCGGTCTCCTGAGAGATCTGCTCGGGCTTGGGCTCCTCGGGCTTCTTTTCGGGCTCATCGGGCTGCTTCGCGGGCTCCTTGGGGGCGGTCTCATCATCGGGAGCGCTCACGTAAACGCCCCTCTGCTCGCCGGATTCGAGGAATTCCTTCCTGCGCTCTTCCCTCTCGCGCTCGGCCTTGGCCTTCGCCGCCGCCTTCTCCTCCTCTATGAGCTTGCTTTCCTGACGCTTGGCCTGCTGAAGAGAGGCGCTGACCTCGCTGTGGAGCTGCTTTACGCGCTCCAGAAGCTCCTCAGTCCTCGAACCCAGCTGCTTCGCAGAATCCAGTAATTCATTTCTTGACATTCCAAATACCCCCGGATCACAATTGTTTTTCTTCTCGGCTCCGCAGTATCATCTGCGCGAAGCCTTTATCCGTAATACAGGCGACCATGTGGGCCTCCCGCCCTATCGCCCGTCCGACGTCCTCGACAAATACTATCGGAACGCCGGCGTTATTGCACATATCCGACCAATGCTTTTTCGTCTGCTCCGATGCGGCGCCGTCAACTGCGGCAAGGTACGCATTTCCGCTTTTAAGCGCCTTTTCGGCGGCGAGCTCTCCGCTTTTCAGCCTGCCCGCCTTCATCGCGAATCCCAGAGCCGACCTGAGCTTTTCGTTTCCCGCTTCCGTCACTTGTCCGACTCACGCCTTTCCACTTCGGAAGCGAGCCTCTCCATCACGTCGGGCGAGATGGTTATCTCGAGCGCGCGGTCGAGCGCGCGGCTCTTGACGGCCTTTTTAAGGCACTCGGCGCAGGGGCACACGTAGGCTCCGCGGCCGTTCATCTTGCCAGTGAGATCGACCTTCGCCTCGCCCTCGGCGGTCCTGACCACCCTTACAAGGCTCTTCTTTTCCTTCATTGTGCGGCATCCGACGCACATACGCATTGGTATCTTCTTTGCCAACTGCAAAAACCTCTTTACTCGTTATCCTCGGCCTCGTCCGCGGCCTCTTCATCGATTCCGATCTCCTCGTCGGCGACGGACTTGGACTTGATGTCGATCTTCCAGCCGGTCAGCTTGGCGGCGAGACGGGCGTTCTGGCCCTCCTTGCCGATCGCAAGCGAAAGCTGGTTGTCGGGTACTATGACCTTCGCGGCCTTCTCGTCCTCGTTGATATAGACCATGAGGACCCTCGCGGGGCTGAGCGCCTTCGCGATGTAGACGGCGATGTCGGGATCCCACTCGATGATGTCGATCTTCTCGTTATGGATCTCCTGAACGATACGCTCCACCCTGATGCCCTTGGGGCCAACGCACGCGCCGACGGCGTCCACGTTGGGATCGAAGGAGACGACGGCGACCTTCGTCCTCTGACCCGCCTCGCGGGCGATGGACTTGATCTGCACTATGCCGTTCTGGATCTCGGGGACCTCAAGCTCGAAGAGGCGCTTTACGAGGCCGGGGTGCGTCCTGGAGATGAGCACCTGGGGCGCCTTGTTGTTGCGCTGAGCCTTGAGCACGTACGCCTTTATGCGGTCGCCGGGGTTGTAGGTCTCGCCCTGGATGACCTCGTTGAAGGGGATGATGCCGTCCGTCTTGCCGAACTCGACGTAAACGCCGTTCTTCTCGACTCGCTGCACGATGGCGGTGAGGATCTCGCCCTCCTTCTCGGCAAACTCATCGAATATGGCGCCCTGCTCGGCTTCCCTTATGCGCTGTATGACGACCTGCTTCGCGGTCTGCGCGGCGATGCGGCCGAAATCCTTGGTGAAGGCCTCGACCTCGAGAACGTCGCCCACCTCGTAAAGGGGATTGATCTTCTTGGCTTCCTTGACGGAGATCTCGGAATTGGGATTCTCGACGGTCTCCACGACGGACTTGGAGGCGAATATGCCGATAGCGCCCGTCTCGGGATCCATGGACGCCCTGACGTTGGTATTTACGTTATAATTGCGCTTATACGCGGAAACGAGAGCGGCTTCGATAGCGTCTATCAGCACCTCGCTCTTGATGTTGCGTTCCTTTTCGATCTGCTTCATTGCAAGTATAAGCTCGTTCGAGTTCATTTTGTTTATCTCCTTTTTTGATTGCGTTTGTTCAGAAGTCGATGTGCGGCCTCAAAAGCGCCGCGGCCTTTTTCGGGAGCGTGAAGCTGCCCTTTTCCGTCTCGATGGTGAAGGTCGTCTCGTCGTGAGAGACAAGCTTTGCAGCGAAGTTCTTCTTTCCGCCGAGCGCCTTGTCCGCAGGGGCGGTGTAGAGCTTGACGTCTATCATATTGCCCAGGTTCCTGTCGAAATCCTTGGAAAGCTTCAGCGGCCTGTCAAGACCGATGGAGCTGACCGTCAGGTAATAGGGCTGCTCGATGGGATCCGCCTCGTCGAGTATCGGCTCTATGGCGCGGCTGATCGCCTCGCAGTCGTCGAGCGTGATGCCGTTCGGCCCGTCGACGGTTATAAGAAGCTCCCAGTTGCCGTATTCCTTATTGAACTCCACGTCGTACAGCTCATACCCGAGCTCCCTTATCTTGGGCTCGACTATCGCGGCGGCTTTTTCGGTGATCTTCAAGACGAAATCCTCTCTCTTAAAACTTGAAGAGTGGGTTTTGCCCACTCTTCACAAACAAGCTGATGCTCATTTTTCGGAATCATCGGAACGATTGACACGCTTAAAAGCATGCGTTCCTGCTACAACAATAACCAATATAACACAGTTTATTCATATTTGCAAGCGTTTTTTTGAAATTTTCACTGTTTTTGCCCGAATATACGGCGATAAACGGCGTTGCGCGCCGTTTTCCCTCCCCCGTCGCACGCAAGCTTTCGCGCATTGCCGCGCCTGTCCGTCCCACAAAACGGCAAAGCCCGCGACCAAGCCCCGCAGTCTCCGACAATTATTGCGTTTTATTCGTCAAAATAAGACGACAATCTGTCTTTTATTCTATGGAAATGCGAAAATCGCGGCATTACAATTCTGGTGAAGGACGAAAGACCGTATCTTTCGCGGATCGGCATCATTATATTCCGGGAGGTTTACAGATATGAGCGAATACCGTGTTCTTTTAGCGGACTCAAACGCCGGCTTCAGGCGACAGGTGGCGGAGTATTTCCGCGCAAACGGCGAGGTTATAAGATTCGTAGAGGCGTCCGACGGCATGGACGCGCTTGAAAAGCTGCGCGAGGAGCATTTCGACGTGCTGATAAGCGAGCTCGTAATGCCCAAATTCGACGGGCTCGATCTGCTGGAGGCGCTTATAAACGAGCCCTCCGCCAAGCCCGACGTTGTGATAATAGTCTCCTATATGCGGAACGACGGCCTTCTTCAGCGGGCCTTCGCCAAGGGAGCGAGCTACGTTATGCTGAAGCCCGTCGAGCCCGAGTACCTTTACAAGCGGATGCTGGATCTTTGCGATTCGGGCGCGGCGGAGGCCGTGAAGAGCGCCGCCTCCTCCCCCGCGGGAAAAAGCCTTGACGAGAAGATCACGGCGGTGTTCCTCTCCGTCGGCATCCCCGCGCACATAAAGGGCTACCATTATTTAAGGGAGGCCATCCGCATGGTGTTCTACAAGCCCGAGCTGATAAGCCACATAACGAAGGAGCTCTATCCCGGCATAGCAAAAAGGTTCAACACCACTCCCTCCAAGGTGGAGCGGGCGATAAGGCACGCGATAGAGGTCAGCTGGACGCGGGGCAAGATAGAGAACGTGAACCGCATATTCGGCTTCAACGTGTACGGCAAGAACGAGAAACCGACGAACGGCGAATTCATAGCTCTCGTTGCGGACAAGCTCATAATCGAGGACGGAAGAGCGGCGCTGAAGCCCGCGCAGCAGGGCGAGCTGAAATACGGCATGTGAGCCTTCCGCGTCCCCCGCGCAAAAATCCGGGATACCTTTCCAACGCGTTTTGGGAGCGCCTTTTTGAACGGCCGTTCGCCTATCAGCCTCCATTTCGGAAAACCTGCTCAGCCCGATCGCGCCCCGCATGTGATTAATTGTTACGGCGTTTTAATTATTTACGGCATATATACTCGTCTCACGCGGCGGACAAGTTTTCCACATGGGTTATCAACAGGCCCGACCCCTAAAAAGCCTTTGAAAAGAGGATAACTCTGTGGAAAATGTGGAAAACTCGGCATTGGGAAGATTTTTTCAACCGGGTTTCATCGGGTGAGCGGCATGATAAATAGTTACTTCTTTCGGTTTCCCGAGTTTCATCGGCCTTTGGGAATTCTCAACAAAGGGACGCCGTTTTCAAAAAAGGAAGCATTTTCCTGCAAAAAGGCGAATAATAGGGGCGGCGCGAGCGAATGCTAAAAACAAATGCCCGACCGTTTTTTCGGGACATGAAAGGAGATTAGCAATATGGATACACTCGCACTTATACTGATCGTTGTGGGCGCTCTCAACTGGGGCCTCGTGGGGATATTCCAGTTCGACCTCGTCGCTGCGATCTGCGGCGGAATGAGCGGCGTCGTCTCACGCATCATCTATACTGTGGTGGGCCTTGCCGGTATCTGGGGGATCACGATGCTGTTCCGCAAGCGCAACCGGGCGGGCATCATGAGCGAAGATGACTGAACCGAATAAAACACACCCGACGGTATCCCGCCGGGTGTGTTTTTCGTTCACGGTCATTTCGCGTATCTTTTGACGATGCCTAGTATCACTTCCGTCGCGAGCTCCATGCCCTCGACCGTGATATGCTCGTACGGGCCGTGATAGGCGTAGCCGCCCGTGCCGAGGTTCGGGCAGGGCAGGCCCATGAAGCTGAGCCTCGCTCCGTCGGTGCCGCCCCTTATGGGCTCGGTCACGGACTCCATGCCGAGCTCACGAACGGCTTCGCAGGCGTTCTCGATGAGATGGAAGCAGGGCTTGATCTTTTCGACCATGTTGAGGTACTGATCCTTAAGCGTGACCTTAACCGTGCCCTCGCCGTATTTCTCGTTGAGGAGCGCCTCGATATGCCTGATGGTCGCCTTGCGGGCGGTCATTATCTCGGAGCTGTGATCCCTTATGATGTAATCCATAACGGCGTGCTCGACGGTCCCCTTCATATCGCAGAGGTGGAAGAAGCCCTCGTAGCCCATCGTGTCCCTCGGCGTCTCGCCGGAGGGCAGCATGGAATTGAACTCGCACCCCACGAGCAGGGCGTTTATCATGGTGTTCTTTGCGGAGCCGGGATGCACGTTGAAGCCGTTTATCTCAACTCTGCAGGCGGCGGCGTTGAAGTTTTCGTACTCGATCACGTTCTCCTGCCCGCCGTCGACGGTGTAGGCGAAATCGGCGCCGAAATGCTCCACGTCGAAATGATCGGCTCCCCTGCCCACTTCCTCGTCGGGAGTGAAGGCGAGAAGCAGCTTGCCGTGGGGCATGCCGCCCTTTATGATGCGTTCGGCGGCGGTCATTATCTCGGCGACGCCGGCCTTGTCGTCCGCTCCGAGGAGGGAAGTGCCGTCGGTCACGATAAGCGTGCGGCCCTTAAGATTTGTAAGATGCGGGAACTCCGCGGGGCGGAGGCTCCTGCCGCTGTCGCCCAATACCACCTCGCCGCCGTCGTAGTTTTCGATCAAGCGGGGCCTGACGTTCTCGCCGTTAAAGTCGGGAGCGGTATCCATATGGGCGATGAAGCCTATCGCGGGCTTGTCCTCATATCCCTTGGAAGCGGGAATGCTTCCGTAAACGTAGCACATATCGTCGACGTGCGCGTCCGCAACACCTATGCTCTTCATCTCCTCAACGAGGAGCTTTGCAAGATCGAACTGCCTTGCCGTGGAAGGGACGGACTCGCTCTCGTCGTCGCTCTTGGTGTGGATGGCGACGTATTTCAACAGTCTTTCGTATGCTTTCATCTGTGATCCTCTCTAAGCAAAGCGCCCGTATAAAACGGGCGCTTTCGTTATCGGGTCTTATTTGCAGCAGCAGGGATGATCGACCTTGTTCATGTGGAGGATGAGGTCGACGAGCTTGTTGGAATAACCCCACTCGTTATCGTACCAGGCGACGAGCTTTACGAAGTGATCGTTCAGCATGATGCCGGCGGTGGCGTCGAAGATGGAGGTGCGGGGATCGGTGTAGAAGTCGCTGGAGACGACGGGCTCGTCGGTGTAGCCGATGATGCCCTTGAACTCCTCGGACTCGGAAGCGGCCTTCATGGCAGCCTTGATCTCCTCATAGGTGGTGGGCTTCGCAAGGGTGCAGGTGAGGTCGACTACGGAGACGTCGATCGTGGGAACGCGGAGGCTCATGCCGGTCAGCTTGCCGTTAAGGGAAGGAATGACCTTGCCGACCGCCTTGGCTGCGCCGGTGGAAGAGGGGATGATGTTGTGAGCAGCCGCCCTGCCGCCGCGCCAATCCTTCTTGGAGGAACCGTCGACGGTGAGCTGAGTCGCGGTGATGGAGTGAACGGTGGTCATGAGGCCCTCTACGATGCCGAAGTTATCGTTGATGACCTTGGCAAGAGGAGCGAGGCAGTTGGTGGTGCAGCTCGCGTTGGAGACGACCTTCATGGAAGGATCGTAGGTGTTCTGGTTGACGCCCATTACGAACATAGGAGCATCGGCGGAAGGAGCGGAAACGACGACCTTCTTGGCGCCGCCGACGAAGTGCGCGGAGGCCTTCTCGGTGGTGGTGAACTTGCCGGTGGACTCTACAACGTACTCAGCGCCGCACTCCGCCCAGGGGATCTCCTTGGGATCCATGCAGTTGTAAACGTTGATGACCTCGCCGTTTACGACGAGCTTGCCGTCTTCGACCTTGATCTCGCCGTCGAACTTGCCGTGTACGGTATCGTACCTGAGCAGGTAGGCCATGTAATCAACATCGAGGAACGGATCGTTGATGCCGGTCACGATGATGTCGGGGTTCTTGATAGCCGCACGGAAAACGAGACGACCGATACGACCGAAGCCATTGATGCCAACTTTTGCTGTCATGTGAAAAGTACCTCCGAAATAGATTTTTGTAATTATCTCCATGCCCGGCGCTTTTATTCGGGCGCTTATGGACAAAGGACGGGCGGCGGCCTTCACGCACATTCCGCCTCATTTTCATTATATCACATTTTCCCGAATAAACAACCCTAAAATCATTCCTTGCATAATATAAATATTCATGCTAATATAACTATGACGCAATACTTTAGACGGTTTTCGCCGTCTGCTTCTTTTCCGGGAGGGAGCATGTATCTTATAGGAAACGGAAGGGTCGTTTCGTTCGATCCCGAGCGGCCTTTCATCGAAAACGGAGCCGTTTTGACTGACGGGGAGCTGATAGCGAAGGTCGGCGAAACCGAAGCGCTCCTTAACGAGTGCCGGGATGCGGAATTCATAGACGCTTCGGGCGGGCTTATTATGCCCGGCTTTATAAACGCGCACACGCATTTCTATTCCGCGCTCCTCCGCGGGGCTCCCGCAATGGGCCCCTCCCCCGCTTCCCTCATAGGCTCGCTCAGGCAAAGAAGCTGGAAGGAGGACAGGCTCCTCACCTTCTACGACTGCGTTTTCGCGGCTTACGCCGGGGCGATGGAATGCATCAGGAACGGCGTTACGAGCGTATTCGATCATCACGCATGCAGCAGCGGAGCAAAGGGCACCGTGATAGGAGCCGCTTCCACGCTGAAGAAGGCAGGCATACGCGCCTGCATAGCGTATGAGACGAGCATGCGCTGCGGATTCGACGTCTGTACCGGCGAAATTAAAGAGAACGACGAGTTCATCTCTTTCTGCGAAAGGGACAAGTCCGGCCTCACCGCCGCAATGTTCGGCCTGCACGCGCCGTTTACGCTGGGCGATCAGGATATCGTCTGCTGCGTTGAGGCGAACAGGGGCCGCACGGGCTTCCATATCCACGTCTCCGAGGGGCTGGACGACAGCTACGTCTGCGAGCACAATTACGGCGTCTCTCCTATCATGCGGCTCTCCCGCCTGGGGATACTCGGCGAAAGGACGCTCCTCGCGCACTGCGTCCGCGTATCGAACGAAGAGCTCAGGATCATCGGGGATTCCGGCTCGTTCGTTGTAAACGCGCCGCAGTCCAATATGAGCAACGCGGTCGGCACGGCTCCCGTATTCGAGATGCTCGGCATGGGGATCCCCGTATGCCTTGGCACGGATTCCTTCTCGCACGACATGACGGAATCCGCAAGGGCGTTCATACTGGCGCAAAGGAGCAGGCTCGGCCTGCCTTGGGCGGGCGCTGCGGAGGCCGCGAAGCTGTTGTTCGAAAACAACGCGAAGCTCGCTTCCGCGTATTTCGGGCGGACGATCGGCGTGCTCAAAGCGGGAGCTGCGGCGGACGTCATAATTCTCGATCACAAGCCCCACACTCCCATAAATGGGGACAACGCCGCATCGCAGATAATCTTTGGGGCTTCCGGGCGCGACTGCGTTATGACCATGGCCGCCGGAAAGGTGCTCATGAGGGACGGTAAGCTGACAACTCTGAACGAGGACGAGCTGAAAAGGAAAATCTCCGCCGCGTCGGCTTCCCTTTGGGAGCGCATGAAAAAAGACGAGGGGGGCGATCTGCAGCCGACGTTCCTCCCCTGCGAAGCGGAGAAGTGATCCGATAAAAGAAAAACCCGAGCGGGTTTCACCCCTCGGGTTTGTTTTTTAGTTCTCAGTCTTCCTCTATCCTCTCGATATCGGCGCCGAGAGCCCTGAGCTTCTGCTCGAAGCGCTCATAGCCCCTGTCGATAAAGTGGATGTTGCGGACTATCGTCGTGCCCTCGGCGGCGAGAGCGGCGACTATCAACGCGGCGCCGGCCCTCAGGTCGGTCGCTCTGACGTTCGCGCCGTAGAGCTTTTCAACGCCCTCGATCGTGGCCGTCCTGCCGTTGACGTTTATGGAGGCGCCCATCCTGATGAGCTCGGGAACGTGGTTGAACCTGTCCTCGAATATGTTTTCGACGATATAGCTGTTGCCCTTGGACATTGTAAGCAGCGCCATCATGGGCTGCTGGAGATCCGTCGGGAAGCCGGGATACGG
Source organism: Clostridiales bacterium (assembly GCA_024698505.1). Lineage (GTDB taxonomy): Bacteria > Bacillota > Clostridia > Christensenellales > CAG-138 > UBA3857. The sequence goes on from JAILRE010000004.1 coordinate 21,079, forward strand.
CAGCGTTTTGATGTTGACTGCGCGGAGCCTGTCTCCACCCTGCACCTGCAGGAAGAACTCCGTGCCGTCGTCGCCCTCGGCGATATGCGCGCCGCACTCCATGAGCTTGGCAGAGATGGCCTCAAGATGCGTGGGGATTATGTTGTTCAGCACCACGTTGCCCTTCGTTGCGACGGCGGCTATCATGAAAGTGCCGGCCTCTATCTGGTCGGGGATAATGGCGTAGCTGGTGCCGTGGAGCTCCTTGCGGCCCTTGATCCTGATGACGTCGGTGCCCGCGCCTTTTATGGACGCGCCCATCATGTTGAGGAAGTTCGCCACGTCGACGACGTGGGGCTCCTTGGCGGCGTTGGTGATGACGGTCTGCCCCTCCGCGCGGCAGGCGGCGAGCATAATATTAATGGTCGCGCCGACGCTTGCCATATCGAGGTAGATCTCCGCTCCGCGAAGCTCGTCTGCGTACGCGTAGACGATGCCGTTCCTTATCTCGACCTCCGCGCCGAGAGCGCGCATTCCCTTGATATGGAAGTCTATCGGCCTGTTGCCGATGGAGCATCCGCCGGGGAGCGCAAGCGCGGCGTGGCCGTAGCGGCCGAGCATTGCGCCGAGCAGATAATAGGAAGCGCGAAGCTTGCTCACCATTTCGAAGGTGACTTCGTAATTGTCTATCTTCGTCGGGTCGATGCGCATACAGCCGTTCTCATAGAGCTCGACCTCCGCGCCCATAAGACGAAGTATCTCGGTGAGGACGTGCACATCCTCTATTATGGGCAGATTTTCGATAACGCAGGGCTGCCCGGCAAGTATAGCCGCCGGGATTATCGCGAGCGCCGCGTTCTTCGCTCCGCTTATGGTGACCTGGCCTTCAAGGGGCCTGCCGCCGTTTATTTTGTAATATGCCATAGATCGATCCCCGTTTGGGGAGCCTTTCCGATTATATTTGTGCGGTCATCGGGAACTATAACTAAATCAGTTTATCATAAGACCCGCCCGTCCGTCAACCGTTTATGTCATTTCGGGACAGGATTTTCAATGGATTATATGCCGTTCCGCGTATCCTTAATTCAAAATGCAGATGCGAGGTGTTCTCGTTCCCGCCAACGGTTCCGATGACGTTCCCGGGGACGACCTTATCTCCGACGGAGACCGTGACGCTGCCGAGCTTGGCGTATCTTGTGCAGACTCCGTTAAGATGCTCGATCTCGACGAGGAGCCCGTAGGCGCCGCGCTCCATAACCGCGACTACCACGCCGGAGCAGGCGGCCTTGACCTCCGTTCCGGGGGCGGCCTTGATGTCGATCCCGTGATGGAAGCCCTCGTCAAAGGGGCCGTAGAGCATGGTGACCTCCCCGTGAACGGGGGGTATGAACCTCAGTATGCGGGCCTCGTACGGGATGCTGCCGTAATCGGGCGCGACCTGATAGCCCTTCTCGAACACCCTTCCGCCGACTCTGATATCGCCGTCGATCGCCTCAATGACGGTGTACTGCTCGGCGATCTTCGTCTCCTTCTTGACGCCGTTCACGTAGGTAACGGCGAAGGTCTTGCGCTCTATGCCGTCCCTGCCGTATACCTTGACGACGCTTATCCCCTTCGGCAGGAGGCTGTCGGTGATGATCCTATCCTTATGGGGGATCACGGTATCCTCGAAATATGTGGCGACGCTCTTGTAAACGAGGGGCGTGTTTCTCCCCGTCAGGAGCGCGTACGCGTTATCATAGGTGGAGGTCGCCGTGTTTTCGCTTACGGTCTTCAGCTCGACCTTTGTGACGAGCTCCGTTACGGCCGTCTCGGGGACGCCCTCCATAGTCTCGAAATGCTGCTGAACGTTCCTAAGCAGCTCCTCCGCAGCCTGATAGCTCGCCATTACGACGATCGTCCTTCCGTTGGCGACTATCGCGGTCTTGGTGTAGCTTGGCACGGGCGTGGAGGTCGGTTCGGGCGTGAAAGTGGGGGCGGCCGTCGGCTCGGGAGTATCCGTGGGCTCGGGAGTATCCGTCGCGGGGGCGGGAGTCGGCTCCAGGAACTTGGGCGGCCTTTCGCCGCTCTCGGCAGTCTTATTGAACAGGCTGCCGAAATGCGCGGCAAATACGGCCAGCGCGGCGAGGATTACGATGAACGCAAGCACCGCGAACCATATCTTGCCCCGCTTTTCCGCAGGAGCCTCTATTCTTTTGACTTCCTCGTTCTCCATTTCCCGTTTCCGGATTTATACCTTTACTGCCGTGGTTTATAGCTGTCCTTCAGGCCGACCGTGCGGTTGAACACGAGCCTGCCGGGGGCGGAATCGTAATCGGCGGTGAAATAGCCTACGCGCATGAACTGATACGGCACGCCGGGCTCCGCGCCCGCAAGGCAGGGCTCCGCAAAGCCGTGCTTTATTACGATGGACTGCGGATCTATGCTCTCGAGCAGATGCTCGGTGTCGATGTCGCTGTCATTGAAGAGCGGCTCGTAGATCCTGAACTCCGCGGGTACCGCGCTTTCAACGGGGACCCAATGGATGGTGCCCTTGACCTTCCTCGCGCATTCGCCGCTGCGGCTCTCGGGATCGTACTCCGCGTGAACGACGGTGACGTTCCCGTTCTCGTCGGTCTCCCAGCCGGTGCACTTTACGATATAGGCTCCCTTCAGGCGGACTTCGCCTTCGGGCTTGAGGCGGAAGAACTTCTTTGGCGGATCGATCATGAAATCGTCACGCTCGATGTAGACCTCCCTGCCGAAGGGCACCGTGTGCGTTCCCCTGTCAACGGCTCCGTCAACGGGAAGGTTCTCTATCTCGATCTCCTCGATACGGCCTTCCTCCCAGTTGTCGATAACGAGCCTGACGGGATCGGTCACGGCCATGGCCCTCATGGCGTTCATGTTGAGGTTTTCCCTCACGCAGTGCTCCAGCATGGCGGCGTCGACTATCGAATCGGCCTTCGCAACGCCGGCCCTCGAAAGAAAATCCTTTATCGCGTCGGCGGGATAGCCCCTGCGGCGCATGGCGCAGAGGGTGGGCATGCGGGGATCGTCCCATCCGGCGACGGCGCCGGACTCGACCATCATGCGAAGATAGCGCTTGCTGAGGACGGTGTTGGTGATGTTGAGCCTTGCAAACTCGATCTGGCGGGGCTTATGCTCGAACTCGCACTGCTCGACTACCCAGTTATAGAGCGGACGGTGCGCCTCGTACTCAAGCGAGCAGAGCGAATGGGTCACGCCCTCTATCGCGTCCTGAATGGGATGTGCGAAATCGTACATGGGATAGATGCACCACTTGTCGCCCGTCTGGTGATGAGCCCTGTGGAGTATGCGGTACAGAGCGGGATCGCGCATATTGATATTGGGCGAGGCCATGTCGATCTTGGCCCTTAAAGTCCTTGCGCCGTCGGGGAATTCGCCGTTCTTCATGCGGATGAAGAGGTCGAGGTTCTCCTCCACCGATCTGTTCCTGTAGGGGCTGTCGACGCCGGGCTCCGTGAGCGTGCCGCGGTACTCCCTGATCTGATCCTTGTCAAGATCGCAGACGTATGCGACGCCCTTCTTGATGAGCTTTATCGCAAGCTCGTAGCAGGTATCGAAATAATCGCTGCCGAAGCAGAGCTTATCCCAGTTGAAGCCCATCCATTTGATATCCTTCTTGATGGCCTCGACGAATTCGACGTCCTCCTTTACGGGGTTGGTATCGTCGAAACGAAGGTTGCAGGTGCCGCCGAATTTCTCCGCCATGGAGAAGTCGACCCACATGGCCTTGACGTGGCCGATATGCAAATATCCGTTGGGCTCGGGAGGAAAACGCGTCTTGACGACGGGGTATTTTTCGAAGTCCTCCGCTATGTATTCTTCAATGAAACTGCGAGATACGTTTGTATCCTCCATAAAATGCCTCCGGCATATAAAAATTCAACTTTAATTATCCCCCAAAGCGCGCTTCGTGTCAAGAGGGAATTGCTTTTTTGCGGCATTTGCGGGACATTCTTTGGATTTTTAAGGGAGTTTTTCAAAAAACTATATACAAAAGCAACGCAAAGTGATATAATAAACCATCCCAAATACGGAGGTATTGATATGAACTGTCCCATCTGCGGCAACGTTTTGAACGAAAACGATAAATTCTGCATCAACTGCGGAACTCCCGTCGTAAAGCCCGAGACCGCACCCGCGCCGGAGCCCGAGCCCACGCCCGTTTTCGAAGAGCCCGCTCCCATGCCCGAGCCCGATCCCGTAATTGCTCCCGAGCCCGTGAAGGAACCCGAACCCATTATTGCTCCCGAACCCGTTACGGCTCCCGCTCCTTCAAAGCTTGACAAGCCCCTTACCACCTGGGGATATCTGTGGCGAATGTTCATATTCGCGCTGCCCATCCTCGGTCTCATTCCCCTGTTCGTATGCGCGTTCGCGCAGGGCATCAACAAGAACAGCAAGGGCCTTTCCAGGGCGATACTCATTGGTCTGCTCGTCGTGTTGGTACTGGCGATTGCCGGCGTCATCGCGCTGCTCTGCATCGTCAGGGATCCCGCTATCGTGAAGGATTACCTGAAGGGCATTTTCGATTCTATAACAACGCTTCCCAAGAACTGACGGATAAAACAAAAAAGCTCCTGCTGCGCAGGAGTTTTTTATTTCATTCCGGACGTATGCCCGTCCAGATCCCGAACGCCCTGAGGCCCTGGCGTTTCAGCATTTCATGGCCGTCGACTGCGGGGATGCCGCGGGCTTTGGCGCCGCTTATCAGGGAGGTGTCGCCGTCGTTACGATAGACCATATCGCAGACGAGCTTCGGCCGCATTATATCGAGGAACGTGAGCTCCCAGAAATCCTCGCGGCCCTTCATGCCTACGGGCGAAGCATTGATGAAGATATCGAAATGCGAGAGCACTGCGGAAGGCGAAACCTCCGGAAATGCGGGTGATTCGCTTGGGCTTCTGACGAGAAGTGTGACGGAAGCGCCGCGTTTTGCAAGCGCGTAAGCGGCGGAAACGGCGGCCCCTCCCCTGCCGAGCATAGCGGCGGTCATTCCTGAAACGGATACGCCCAAAGCGAGTATCGCGTCCGCCAGACCTTCGCCGTCGGTATTGTGACCGATAAGCTTATCCCCCCGCCTTTCGACTATGTTGACCGCTCCGCAGGCGGAGGCGGTATCGTCGATCTCGTCAAGGTACGGTATTATGGCCCGCTTGTGGGGCATTGTAACGGCGAAGCCCGAAAGATCCTCCGTTATGAGGCGGATATCGGGAATATCGCCCGGCAGCACGGTGCGGCAGACGAAATCGGCGTTTATGCCGTGTTTTCTGAAAAGTGGCAGATAGAGCTCGGGAGATCTGCTTTGCTCAACGGGAAAACCGATGACCGCATAACGGCGCATGTTCTCACCTCCAAATCCATTATACCATAATCCGACCGTTTGTGGTATAATGAAAAAGATGAAACAAGAAGCAAACCTACAAATAACACAAGAAAGGACGCCTTTTCAAAGCAAAGGCAAAGGATCATAATCATGAAAATACTGATCCTTAACGGGCCGAACCTTAACATGACTGGCAGACGAGAGCCCGAGATCTACGGCTCCGAAACCATGGACGAGATTATCGCCGAGCTTTCGGCGTTCGCCGCCGAGCGAGGTATCGGGACGGAGCATATCCAGTCCAACCACGAAGGAACGCTTATAGACGCGCTTCAAACCGCGCAAGAAAGCTATGACGGCGTGCTGCTGAACGCCGGCGCTTTGACACATTACTCCTACGCTCTGCGCGACGCGATAGCCTGCTGCATGGTCCCCGTAGCCGAGGTGCACATGAGCGACATACTCGCCCGCGAGCAATTCCGGGCCATTGACGTGATCGAGGAGGTCTGCGCCTTCAGGGTAATGGGACGCGGCAAGGAAAGCTATAAGACGGCGCTCCTGATGCTTGCGGAGAAGCTCGGCGAGATCAAATGAGCCGGCATTTCCCTTCATATTATAATTAGCCCGAAAATAGGAAGCTCACGCATGGACAGCGCGAGCTTTTCTGTTTGGAAAACGGCCGCGCTTTCGCGCGGCCGTTTTGACTCATTCAGTTATTGGGATCATCAGTCTTCCTTCTTGCGGAAGATGACTATGCCGGCGCCGACTGCGATGGCTGCGATGCCAAGGCCGATCAGGCTGGCTGCGCCGGTCACAGGAGGCTGCGGGCCGGGACCGGGCTCGTCGGTGGGCTGAGGCTCGTTGGTGGGCTCAACGGGCTCATCGGTGGGCTCTACGGGCTCATCGGTGGGCTCTACGGGCTCATCGGTGGGCTCTACGGGCTCATCGGTGGGCTCTACGGGAGGCTCGGTGGGCTCTACGGGCTCAGTCTCGATCGGGGTCACGACGCCGTCAACGGTCTCGTACTCGATCGGGGTGGGTACTGTCTCGGGAGCGGGCATATAGCCGAACTCGTTGACTTCGACGGTGATCGGGGTCTCCTCGGTGAAGTCCTCGGTAACCTTGAAGGTAACCTCGACGAGCTCTACGCCTTCGCCGTCCTTCGTCTCATGGACAACGATGGGATCGCCGGTAAGGATGATTCCGATGCGGATGGAGCCGGGAACGGTCTCGTGATCTTCGACGTACATGATCTCGTCGATATCCGCAAGGAAATCGCTCTTCTCAACGCTTACGACCTCGAGGACATCGGGATCATAGTTGAGGTAGATGTTGAAGATATGGGCCTCAAACTCGCCTTCAACGCTGAAGGGGAGAGTGATGATCGAACCGCCGGGTACTTCGTACTCGCTGCCCATGGTGAAGGTGGCGTGCATCTCGGCAGGCTCGGTGGGCTCTACGGGCTCATCGGTGGGCTCTACGGGCTCATCGGTGGGCTCTACGGGCTCATCGGTGGGCTCAACGGGCTCATCGGTAGGCTCGGTCGTTACGGGAGTAACAACGCCGTTCTCGAGGGTGTACTCGATGGGCTCGGCATTGGCAGCGTCTTCGGGCATATAGCCGAACTCGTTGACAGCGAGCTCAACGGGGGTCTCCTCGGAGAAGTCGTCGGCGGTCTTGAAGGTGAAGTTTGCAAGGACCGTCTCACCGGTGATGCCATCGGTCGGGAATACGAGGCCGACGTAGATAACGCCTTCGGTTTCGGTATCTATGCTGAGGATCACGTCATCGGGAAGCTCGCCAAGCTCATAATCGAGAAGCTCCAGAGCGTCGGGATCATAGGTGATCGTGAGGTTGATGATGTGAGCCTCATAGTTGCCGTCAACAGTGAGGGGCAGAGTTACCTCGGTGGACGGGGATACTTCGTACTCGCTGCCCATGGTGAAGGTGGCGTGCATGGTCTCATCCTTGGGAGTTACCTTGCCGTTTTCGGAGGTAAACTCGATGGGGGTGGGCTCGTTCTCGCCAATGGGCATATAGCCGAGCTGCTTAACGTCGATCTCAACGGGCGTCTCCTCGGTGAACTCCTCGGCTACCTGGAAGGTAAGGACAACGAGCTCGCCTTCGCCGGTGACGCCGTCAGACGAGCAAACAAAGCCGACGTAGATGACGCCTTCGGTTTCGGTATCGATGCTTGTGAAAGCGTCATCGGGGATCAGGCTGCCGTTTTCAACGCTGACAAGACCGAGAACAGCGGGATCGTAGTGGATCTCGACGTTGATGATGTGAGCCTCATAATCGCCGGAGATGGTGAGAGGAAGCTCGACGATCTCGCCGCCGGCGGCCTCTGCGCTGCCCATGACGAGCTCGGCGTTCATTTCGGTGGGCTCGGTGGGTTCGGGAGTGGGCTCGACGGGCTCAGTGGGCTGAGGCTCGCCGCCCTGACCGAAGAACTCGACCTGGTCGATCCATATCTCGTACATATCATAGTTGTAGTCGTAGAAAGCAAGATAGATGGTCTCGCCGGCATAGTCGGAGAGATCGATCTGATAATTCGTCCAAGGATCATCAAATCCGGTGTTCGGGGAAACGTTCGCCTGCAGGAGGATCATATCGGCGGGATCGGGGGTGAGGCCGACATATACGCTGATAGCCTCGGGATAGGAGACGTTCGCCTGATTCGCGTAGAAGCTTACATAAGCCTCGCCCTCGGGAAGGGTGACCGCCGGGGAGATAGCCCAGTTGTCTGCCTGGTAAGCGCCATCGTAATCAATGAACGAGTAGGACATGATGAAGTGGCTGCCCTCATGAGCATACTCAGTGTAATCGTATGCGCCGGGGTTGTTGACGGACCACAGCCAGTTGGAGCCGTTGGCGCCGATGAAGGTCCACTCGTCTACCTGAGCCTGGGTCTCGAAATAGTAACCGGCAATCAGACCG
>JAILRE010000034.1 GCA_024698505.1 Clostridiales bacterium
GAGGACGGCACCGTGACCGGCTCGATAATCATCCCCGAGGGCGTGAAGACGTATTCCATCAATCCCCTGAACTGGAGGACCGACGGGACCGCCGCCGACAGCTCGCTCAATAAAGGCGCTGTCTTCTCCGGGGAGGAAGGGCCCATCCCCGGCTTCTGCGGGGCTTATATCGACGAGGCGCGCGGCTCGCTCATCGTGCCGGGCGTCAGCACGGAGGATTATCCCAAGGTGCTCGACGTGTTCCCGGACGGCTGCTTCCATATTTACGATAACATGTTCTTCTATACAAATCTCAAAGAAAACGTATCGCTGCGCGTGAACGCCTTTTTGGAAGCCCGGCAGCAGGCGCACCGCAATACCGTTTGGTGGATCGTCGGCGCAGCGGCCGCCGCGCTCGTGCTGTGCGCGGGAGGCGCACTGCTTATCCGCAGGAAAAAGAACGTCAGCGCCTGAAGCAGCACCGATCAAAACACATCTGCCCCCGAACTGTTTGCGGGGGCAGTTGTATTTTGACGATTATTCGACTACGGTCTGCTCCGTCTCGGAGATGGCGAAGACGGTGAGGAACAGATCCTCAAGATCGGTCTCGTTCGTCCAGACACGATAATAATACCGGCCGACGGGGATGTTGAGAGTATGCTCGGCGGCGTCCTCCTCGTGGACGTACTTGCCGCTGGTCTCGACGGTGGCCATAAACTGCCCGTTCCTGCCGATGGTATAGACCATGTTGGGGAACTTGCTGGTCAGGTTGGTCTGGATGCGGATGCCGCGGGAGTGCAGCACGTCCCAGATCTTCTCGCCGTCGAACTTGAAGGTGGATTTGGCGGAGAACAGCTCGTCGTTGAAGCTCTGGGTGAGGGTATGGCCGACCTCGTGATCGACCGATCTGCCCGTCCTGACGTCGGTGAAGGTGAACTGCCTTGCGCCGACGAGGGCGTTTTTCTCCATCTTGGCCTCGTAAACCACGTTGCGGGCGCCGTCCTCGACTATGTAGCCGGGCCTCAGCATCTGGCCGTCGTAGCTGACGTAATACTCGGTGAGCCGGCTCTTGGGCAGGGGCTCGATATTCAGCGAGCCGCCCGCGGCCTTGATCTCATTGTCAAGCTCCTTGGACTTTTTGAAGGCCTTTACTGCGGTAAGCACGCCGCCGACCAGCGCGAGCGCGCCGAGACCGATGGCGATCGGCCCGAATATGCCGGTCTTCGCGTTGGTGGTCTTTTGCGGATCCTCGGGATCGTATAAGACCTTGATGTCGTCGCCGACGTTATAGGACTTGCCGAGCCCGCCGAAGCTGCCCGTGTACTTGACGCCGTCTACGGTGTAATCGAAGTCGACGTCATAAACGGTCTGCTCATTTTCGCCGCTGTGGTCGATGTACTGTTCGACTCTGGTGACCTTGCCCACAGTTTCAACGTAATTATCCGTCTTGAAACCGAGCAGGATAATGCCGAAGATGATGAGGATGATGCCTGCGGGGATCAAAAACCTTGCGGGGCCGGTGTTGCGCATAAAGCGCGCGAATTTGTTTTCCATAATTAATAACCTCCTTATAGCGGTTTATTGTTTTCTGTTTTTCATCCTGTCCAGGAAAGCCTCGGTGAAGCTCGCCCAGGAATAGGCGTTCATGTATTCTCCGCGGTAGGAATTGACCGCCGCGGGGTCGCCGCCGAGGAAACGGTACATATCGCAGTCGAGTTTTTCGGGAACGATTCTCATCGTGCCGTTCTTAAGCTCGAATATCTCCTGCGCGCGGGCGGATTCCAGCGTCCTGCGGAGCGAGCGGATGATAACGTCGAGCTGCTTCTGCATGGAGCGGTCGTAGGGCTGATCCTCCCAGAGCACCGCCGCTGCCGCCGACCGCGTGATCCCGCCGCCTTGGCGGTCGATGAGATAGGCGAGGAGCTCCTTTGACTTGGATCTGGGGAAGGACAGCGGTTCGCCGTCCACAAAGAGATCGAATTCTCCGAAGGTGCGGGCGCTGATGCGCGAGCCGGGCCCGGGCAGCGCCTGCGGCTGTGCGCGAAGCCCTGCCGCGTGAGCGATCTCCTCGGCAAGGCGCTGCTTGTTCACGGGCTTCATAAGGTAGCCGGAGGCGTGCAGCCTGAACGCGTCCACCGCATACTCGGAATACCCGGTGAGGAAGATTATCGCGGTCATCGGGTCGATGGTGCGGATCCTTGCCGCAAGCTCCAGCCCGCTCATTTCGGGCATGTTGATATCGAGCAATGCGATATCCGCCGAATGCTCCTCCAGCCACGATAGGGCGTCGCCCGGCTTCGTGAAGCCCGTGACCTCCGGCGCCTCCGGCAGCTTTTCGCACAGCTCGACCGTCATGTTCAGTATGAGCGGTTCGTCGTCAATACAGATGATCCTCATGTTGCAGCCTCTTGCAGTCATTACAATTCTCAAAACAGTATAAACATCATTGTCCAACAAATGTCCAACAAAGTCAGGGAGAAAACGGCTTTTTGCTTGATTTTTCGGAGAGCAGATAAATAAACGCCCATCGCGGATCAAATCTACGGTGGGCGCGATAACTTTTATGCAAGCGGTCCGGATCCTCCGTCCTCCGCGGGGATGCGGATCGTTATCTTCGTTCCGGCGTTTTCCGCGCTTTCGATCGTCATAGTCCCGCAGCACAGGCTCGCAAGCCTTTCACGGACGTTCCTGATGCCGATATGCGTCCCGTCCGCGTTTTCGGCGGCGGCCGCGTCGAAGCCCTTTCCGTTGTCGCTTATCACGATCTCATGGAAGCCCCCGGCTTTTTTCGACGAAACGCGGACGAGCCCGTTTTCTACGCTGCGCACGCCGTGGCGGATCGCGTTCTCAACGAGGGGCTGGACGGTCAGCGCGGGGATCATGAAGCCCGTATCCGGCGTATCGTATTCCATTCGGATCGACGGGAAGCGGATCATCTCTATCTCCGAATACACGCGCGTATGCTC
>JAILRE010000033.1 GCA_024698505.1 Clostridiales bacterium
CCAGCTCGGAGCCAAGACCGCGGGCCATCCCGAATACGGCAATATCCCCGGCATAGAAGCCACCACCGGCCCCCTTGGGCAGGGCTTTGCGATGGCCGTGGGTATGGCTATGGCCGAAAGGCACATGGCCGCCCGTTTCAATAAAGAGGGCTTCAACGTCATCGACAATCACACCTACACCCTCATGGGCGACGGCTGCATGATGGAGGGCGTCGCTTCAGAGGCCGCGTCCCTTGCGGGCACTCTTGGCCTCGGCCGCCTCATCGCGCTGTACGACAGCAACCGCATCACGATCGAGGGCTCGACCGATCTCGCCTTCACCGAGAACGTCAAGATGAGGTTCGAGGCCTACGGCTGGCAGGTGCTCGAGGTCGAAAGCGGCGAGGACACGGAGGCCGTCGAAAGGGCTCTTGCCGAAGCCAAGGCGGAGGAGAACAAGCCCTCTTTGATAATCGTCCATACCAACATCGCGGAGGGCACTCCCAAGCAGGGCTCCGCCTCCAGTCACGGTTCTCCCCTCGGCGAGGAGAATATCGCGATCTACAAGAAGTCCCTCGGCTGGGACTATCCCGAATTCACCGTTCCCGAAGAGGTTTACGCTCACATGGCGAAGCTTCGCGAGGGCTTTGCCGCGGAGCATAAAAAGCACGACGAGCTTATGGCTTCCTATAAGGAGGCCTATCCCGAGCTTTACGCCGAGCTCATGGCATGGGTAAACGGCGATACGCCCGTCGATATCGAGGATCCCGCCCTCTGGCAGTTCGAGGACAAGCCCCTCGCAACGAGGAAATGCTCCGAGATGATGCTGACCAGGCTCACCGAGAGGATACCGAACCTCATCGGCGGTTCGGCGGATCTCGGCCCCTCCAACCTCACCTACATGAAGGCCTTCGAGGACTTCTCCAAAGATAATTACGCCGGCCGCAATATAAGGTTCGGCATCCGCGAGTTCGCGATGGGCGCGATATCCAACGGCATGGCGCTCTACGGCGGCATAAAGCCCTACTGCGCGACCTTCCTCGTGTTCGTCGATTACCTCAAGCCCGCGCTTAGGCTCTCCGCGCTGATGGGGCTCGGCGTGATATACGTCATGACTCACGACTCCATAGGCGTCGGCGAGGACGGCCCCACCCATCAGCCCATCGAGCAGCTCGATATGCTGAGGGCCACCCCCAACACCTACGTTTACAGGCCCGCCGACGGGCGCGAGACCGCCGCCTGCTACCTTGCGGCTCTTAACAAGAAGGCTCCCGCGGTCATGGCGCTCTCCAGGCAGAACCTGCCCCAGATCGAGGGCACCGGCAGGGACGCCATGAGGGGCGGCTACGTCCTCCGCGACTGCGAGGGCATGCCCCTTGTGATACTCATGGCCTCCGGCTCCGAGGTGGAGGCGGCCGTCAAGGCTTACGACGCGCTCACCGCCGCAAGGATCAGGACGAGAGTCGTATCCATGCCCTGCATGGAGCTCTTCGACGAGCAGCCCGAGGAATACCGCGAGAGCGTGCTCCCCGTTATGTGCCGCAACCGCGTCGCGTGCGAGGCTCTGGGCGGCATGGCCTGGTATAAGTACATTGGTCTGGACGGCAAGCTCGTCTCCATGAAGGGCTTCGGCGCTTCCGCTCCCGCGGGCAAGCTCTTCGAGAAGTTCGGCATAACAGCCTCTGCGATCGAAGCCGCCGCAAGGATGATGATAGAATAAAAAACGGAGAAATAAATGGCATTCCCCAGAGAACAAATCAGGAATTTTTGCATAATCGCGCATATCGACCACGGCAAATCCACGCTGGCTGACAGGCTGATGGAGCTGACCGACACCGTTTCCGCGCGCGACATGGAGGAGCAGCTGCTCGATTCCATGGATATCGAGAGGGAGAGGGGCATCACGATAAAGTCCACCGCCGTCCGCATGTTCTATACCGCCAAGGACGGCAGGAACTACATGCTCAACCTCATCGACACTCCGGGCCACGTCGACTTCACGTATGAGGTCAGCCGCGCGCTCGCCGCGTGCGAAGGCGCGGTGCTCGTCGTCGACGCGACGCAGGGCATAGAGGCGCAGACGTTGGCGAACGTTTATCTCGCGCTCGACAACGATCTCGAGATAATCCCCGTCATAAACAAGATCGACCTCGTCTCCGCCGATCCCGAGAATGCCATCCACGAGATAGAGGATATCATAGGCCTCCCCGCGGAGGACGCGCCCCGCATCTCCGCAAAGACGGGGCTCAACGTGGAGGAGGTGCTTGAACGCATAGTCAAGGACGTCCCCGCTCCCAAGGGAGATCCCGAAAAGCCCCTCAAGGCCCTGATATTCGACAGCATTTACGATAACTACAAGGGCGCTCTCAGCTACGTCCGCGTGATGGACGGGACCGTGAAGCCCGGCGACCGCATAAGGTTCATGCACAGCGGGAACGAGTTCGACGTGACCGAGGTCGGCGTTTTCAACCCGGCCTGGCAGCCCGTTAAGGAGCTGACCGCGGGCGAGGTCGGCTACATCTCCGCCTCGATTAAATCCGTTGCGGAGACGAAGGTCGGCGATACGATAACGCTTGCAAACAACCCCGCCAAGGAGCCGCTTCACGGCTACAAGCACGCGAATCCGATGGTCTTCTGCGGCATTTACCCCGCGGACGGCGCCGATTATGAGGCGCTGAAGGAGGCCCTCGACAAGCTCATTCTTAACGACGCCTCCATCTCCTACGAGCCGGAGACGAGCCAGGCGCTGGGCTACGGCTTCCGCTGCGGCTTCCTCGGCCTGCTTCACATGGAGATAGCGGAGGAGAGGCTCGAGCGCGAGTTCGATCTCGATCTCGTCACGACTGCGCCCTCCGTAATCTACCGCGTCATAATGCTCGACGGGTCTATTAGGCTCATCGACAACCCATCCAATCTGCCCTCTCCGATGGAGATACAGCGCATGGAGGAGCCGATGGTCTCCGCCCACATAATGACGCCGCCCGAATACGTCGGCTCCATAATGGAGCTCTGCCAGGAGAAGCGCGGCGTGTTCCTCGATATGACCTATCTTGAGGAATCCCGCGTGAAGCTCTCCTACACGATGCCTCTCAACGAGATCATATTCGATTTCTTCGACGGGCTCAAATCGAGGAGCCGCGGCTACGCCTCCTTCGATTACGAGCTGGGCGACTATATGGAGAGCGACCTCGTGAAGCTCGACTTCCTGCTCAACGGCGATATGTGCGACGCGCTCTCGACCATCGTCCACAGGGACAAGGCCTACGCCAAGGGCAGGGCCGTAGCCGAGAAGCTGCAGGAGGTCATACCCCGTCAGCAGTTCGAGATACCCATACAGGCCGCGATAGGCGGCAAGATAATCGCCCGTGAAACGGTGAGGGCCGTCAGGAAGGACGTTCTCGCCAAGTGCTACGGCGGCGATATTACGCGTAAAAAGAAGCTCCTCGAAAAGCAGAAGGAGGGCAAGAAGCGCATGAGGCAGGTCGGCACGGTTTCCGTTCCGTCCGACGCCTTCATGACCGTGCTTCGCATAAACTGATGCAGGGCATTTACGTTCACATCCCATTCTGCAAAAGGAAATGCAGATACTGCGATTTCGTGAGCTTCCCCGAAAACGGCAGGGAGGATTTCTATTTCGTCGCGCTGATCTCAGAGATGAGAAAGTACGCGCCTCTTATGAAGGACCGCGTTTTCGATACCGTCTTCATAGGCGGCGGCACGCCAACCTGCCTTAAGCCGGGCAGGATAAAGGCGCTCGTAAATGAGCTTGAAAACTGTTTCTCCATAAGGGAAAACGCCGAGATCACCTGCGAGGCGAACCCCGAATCGGCGACGTGTGAAAAGCTTAAGGAATTGAAGGAGGCGGGGGTCACAAGGCTCTCCATAGGCCTCCAGAGCGCGGATGAAGGGGTGCTGAAGGCCATAGGCAGGATCCACACGAAGGAGGATTTCCTTTCGGCAGTCGAGGCGGCGAAAAGCCTCGGCTTCACGAACGTCAACGCGGACGTTATGCACGGCCTTCCTTTGCAGGATACGGAAAGCTATCTCGAAACGCTCAGGCTCGTCACTGGCCTCGGGCTCACGCATATCTCCTCGTACGCGCTTATACTCGAGGAGGGCACTCCCCTTTACGAGGACGTGAACGCGGGCAGAGTCGCCCTTCCCGATCCCGACGAGACCGCCGATATGGAGGACGCGGGCATAGCGTTCCTCGCGGAGGCGGGGTACAGGAGATACGAGATCTCCAATTTCGCAAAGCCCGGCTTCGAATGCCTGCACAATCTCAATTACTGGGACAACGGCGAATATCTGGGCCTCGGCCTGAATTCGCATTCCGCCCTCAGGCTCAAAGGCGACTGGACGCGCTTCAACAATACCGAGGTCTACGCCGAGTACGTGAACGAGCTCGGCGAGGGCAAGCTCCCCGTCAGGAACACGCAGAGGATAGAGCGGGACGAGGAGATGTTCGAAACGATAATGCTGGGCCTTCGGAAGACGGAGGGCGTGAGCCGAAAGGCCTTCCTTGAAAGGTTCGGCGTCGATCCCGCGGAGCAGTACGCCCCCGCTATAGCGGAGCTTGAGCTCGACGGCATGATCGAGGTGACGGAGGAGCGATTGTTCCTCAACCGCCGCGGCATGGATTTCCAGAACGAAGCCCTGCTGAAATTCATGGATCAGTAAACGATAAAAAAGGAAAGCTCAATGAACGGGAGACCGCTTGAAAAGGAAAAGACCGGCGTCATATTCGACCTTGACGGCACACTTTGGGATTCGTCGTACCAGGTCGGGATAGCCTGGAGGGAGCTATTCGGGCGCTTTGACGTGGGCGTGGAGGTTACTAAGGAGCGCATGGCCGTCATGATGGGCCGCACCGTTCCCGAGATAGGCGAAATAATACTGCCCCATGTAGAGCCCGAAAGGCGCAGCCGGATATTGAAGGCCTGCTGCGAAGAGGAGTGCGTCCGTCTGAATAAATACGGAGGGAGCGTCTACGATGGCGTGATCGAGCTTTTGCCCGAGCTTGCCAGGGAGTACTCGCTTTTCATAGTCTCGAACTGCGAGGACGGCTACATCCAGTCCTTCATGAACTACCACGGGACGGCTCCCTGTATAAAGGATATCGAGTGCATAGGCAGGACGGGCCTGCATAAGGACGGGAACATAAAGCTGATTGTCGAGCGAAACGGCCTTGAAAAAGCCGTCTACGTGGGGGATACGGAGCGCGACATGCACGCCGCGCATTCCGCCGGAGTCCCGTTCATACACGCCGCATACGGCTTTGGGCGCGGCTTCAAGCCCGAATACTCGATAGGCTCGTTCCGTGAGCTGCCCGAGCTCTTGAAAAAGGTTTTTAAGGAGTGATCGTATGCGCTGCATGTGTCGTGAATGCGGGACTTACATGGTCCAGGCCGAGGACGGAAAGCTCGGCTGCATCTGTCCCGAATGCTTCAATCGCTGCCGCGACTGCCTCGGCACGGATTCCGTCATGAGCCGCGAGGAGCTTGCCGCCATGAAGGAGGATCCCGCGCTTGCCGCCGTGTTCCTGATGCGCAGGCGGGATGAAAACGAAGAAAACGAAGACCGATAAAACACTGTTGGGGGACGATTTATGGAAAGATCCTGCGGAGCCGTGCTCTACAAGATGATAGGGGAAAAGCCGCATTTCGTGCTCGTTAAGGCGGCCGCCTTCGGCTTCCCGAAGGGACACGTCGAAAAGGGCGAGACGGAGGAACAGACCGCCGCGCGCGAGGTGCTGGAGGAGACCGGCGTCCGGGCGAGTCTCGATACGGGCTTCCGCAGGGAGGTCGTTTATAAGCTCCCCAAAAGGCCCGGCAGGAAAAAGCAGGTCGTGCTGTTCCTTGCCGAATGCGATCCGCGGCACGAGCCCCATCCCCACTGCGAGATAAAGGAGCTTGCCATCAAGCCCTTCGAGGAGGCGCTGGAGCTTCTTAAGCACGAGGCGCTGAAGAACGTCCTTCGCGATGCGAACGAATACATACTGGCAAAATGATCAAACTTCCATGACCGCCCGTTGATCGGGCGGTTTTTTTGATTCTATTTCCGCCAGCCGCGAATACTATTGTTCGGGAAGCATATTTCGGGAGATGTGTAAATGAACGAACAGGCAAACGGCATAAGGCTCTCGGGGCGGGTCATATCCTGTCCCGTCTACGATCATACGGTTTTCGGAGAGGCGTTTTACAGGATGGAGGTCGCGGCGGCAAGGCTCTCGGGCACGGAGGATCTGCTTCCCGTGACGGTTTCGGAACGGCTCCTTTTAAGGCAGGATCCGCCCGAGGAGGGGGCATACGTCGATATCTCGGGGCAGATACGCTCCTATAATCAAAGGTCGGAGGCGGGTTCCCACCTTCTCATAACGGTATTCGCGCGGGAGCTTTCGTTCCCCGATATTCCCGACGAGGCGGATCATAACGAGGCCGAGCTTTACGGCGCGGTGTGCAAGCCCGTCGTTTACCGCACGACTCCATTTTCCCGCGAGATAGCGGATCTGCTCATCGCCGTGAATCGCAGATACGGCAAGAGCGATTACCTCCCCTGCATAGCATGGGGCAGGAACGCCAGGTTCGCGGGCGAGCTTCAGCAGGGTACGCCCGTATTCATACGGGGCAGGCTCCAGTCACGCGCGTATATGAAAACGCTGCCCGATGAGACCAGGGAGCAGCGTATCGCGTATGAGATAAGTATTTCCTCTATCGAGAGCTTCGAGGCTTAATTCGCGCCGTCGAGCTTCGCCTTATGCGTGAAGGAGTCGGACTTGTTGAAATCCGCGAACTCGCTTATGTACTCCTTGCGCGGGGCGACCTTATCGCCCATAAGGAGCGTGACGAGATGCTCCACAGTGGCGGCGTCCTCAATCGTGACCCTCACCATGGTGCGGTTCCTGGGATCCATCGTGGTCTCCCAAAGCTGTTCGGGGTTCATTTCGCCGAGGCCCTTGTACCTCTGGAGGGTGTAGCCCCTCATGCCCTTCGTGACCTGCTCGAGCTCCTTATCGTCCTGGCAGTAGATCGCCTGATCGCCCTTCTGCACCTTGTAAAGGGGCGGCTGGCCGATGTAAACGTGCCCGTCGGTTATCAGGCCCTTCGTGTAGCGGTAGAAGAAGGTCAGAAGCAGCGCCCTTATATGCCCGCCGTCCTGATCCGCGTCCGAGAGTATGACGACCTTGTCGTAGCGCAGATTGTCGATATTGAAATCCTCGCCTATGCCGGTTCCGAGAGCGGTAATGAGGCTCCTCAGCTCCTCGTTTTCAAGCACCTGTTCAAGGCGCTTTTTTTCAACGTTCAGCACCTTGCCCCTGAGGGGAAGTATCGCCTGGAAGCGCCTGTCGCGCCCCTGCTTGGCGGAGCCGCCCGCGGAGTCGCCCTCTACTATGAAGAGCTCGTTCTGCTTGGGATCGCGGCCCGTGCAGCTTGAAAGCTTGCCGACAAGGGGGGCGTTCTCGAGCTTTGATTTCTCCCTCGCCATGGATTTGGCCTTCCTTGCGGCCTCGCGCGCCTTGGCGGCCTTTATCGCCTTATCCGCGATCATGGCGGAGAGCTGCGCGTTCTTCAGATCCTCCAGTATGGGCGGGAGCTTGTCGTTCATAACGGCCTCTACCGCGGGCCTCGCCTCGGTATTGCCGAGCTTGGTCTTCGTCTGTCCCTCGAACTGGATGTTCTGCATCTTGAGGGAGATTACGGCGGTAAGCCCTTCTCTGAAATCGTCGCCGGAGAGGGAGGCGTCCTTATCCTTCAGGAGGCCTATCTTGCGGCAGTAATCGTTCATTATCTTCGTCAGCGCGGAACGGAAGCCCGTCTCGTGCGTGCCGCCCTCCGTGGTGGGGATGTTGTTGACGTAGCTGAATACGTTCTCGGAATAGCCATCGGAATGCTGCATTGCGATCTCGACGACGATATTGTCCTTCTTGCCGGAAATATAGATGGGCTCGGGGTAGAGGGGGAGCTTGTCGTCGTTGAGATACTTGACGAAATCGCAGATGCCGCCCTCGAAGAAGTATTCGCGCTCCTTGGCGTTGCCCCTCTCGCGAAGATCGAAAAGCTTGAATCTCACGCTCTTGTTGAGGTATGCGAGCTCCCTGAGCCTTCTCGAGATTATCTCGAAATTCATTTCGACGGTTTCGAAAACCTTCGCGTCGGGCATGAACGTGACCTTCGTGCCCTGGCGGCGCGTGCGGCCGACCTCGGTCAAGGGCCCCTCGGGGATGCCGGAATGGAAATTGCCCTTTTCGTCCTGATAGCTCTTAAAGGACATTGCGTATAGCCTGCCGCCCGTCGCTACCTCGACCTTTACGAACTCCGAGAGCGCGTTCACGACCGAAGCGCCGACGCCGTGCAGGCCGCCCGAATAGCTGTAGCTGTCGTTGCCGAACTTGCCGCCCGCGTGGAGCTGTGTGAAGACCACCTCGACGCCCGAAACGCCGAGCTTTTCGTGTATGCCGACGGGTATGCCGCGGCCGTTGTCCTCGACCGTGACGGAGCCGTCCTTCTCCAAGGTGACCGTCACCGTATCGGCGAAGCCGTTCGCGGCCTCGTCTACGGAGTTGTCGACTATCTCCCAAAGCAGATGGTGCAGGCCCCTGCTTCCCGTGCTGCCGATGTACATGCCGGGGCGGACCCTTACCGCCTCGAGCCCTTCCATGACCTTTATATCGCTTACCGAATACTCGTGCATCTTCGTTCTCTTTCCGTCAGCAATAGATTATGCGTATTTTTCAACAAATACATTATATTGATTTCTCCCACGATTGTCAACCCCACCTGTTGTGGGAAAAGGCGCCTCGCGGCCTCGGTTGCAATATCCGCCCGGCAATGCTATAATGGTCCCGCAAGGCAGGGCCGATGACCTGCCCTGAAGACTCCGCTTTTCAAAGAGGCTTATATGAAACACAGAAACAAATACATGCCTGCGGTCATCGTGTGCATAATACTCATGTTCCTGCTGATATTACCCGCCGCCGTCATCACAAAAGGCAAGCAGGAAGTGAGCGACCTCACCGCCCTTGAGAGCGGGATCATCTTGGGCCTTATCGCCGCCGAGATCGCCGTCGTTGTAATTATGTTCGTTTTCGCGTTCAAGGCGGGGAAGGAGACCGACCGCATCCGCGCAGAGCGCGGCTCGGAAAGAGCTCCCAAAGAGGACAGGCAGGACAGGGTGCTTAAAACGAGGGGCTGGGTCATAATACTCGTCTCATTCCTTCTTGCGGGCGGCTTCGCAGTGCTGGGAGCGCTCTTCGGCGGGACGGAGGCGGGCAAATCCGCAAGGACGCCCATGCTCATAATTCTTTGCGCAGCGTTCGCCGCCACGGTCGCGGAGCTCGTTTTCTCCTCGATCTCGGCAAAGCGCTTTATGAAGAGCATGACCGATCTGAAAGTCGCCGAAAGGCAGGAGCTCCTGCTCAAGGAACGCAGCTCGGCCCGCGAAAACGCAAATAAGACCATGGCGGAGCTGAAGACCATAAGGAAAAAGACGTACGTCCTCGCGGCGGTCATGTTCCTGACGGCGGTGTTTATCGTGTTCACGGCGGGCGCATATCTTGACAAGCTGTTCATCCCGTTCCTGTTCTGGTCCGCCGCGATCATGTCCTTCTGCGCGGGAAGGCTGCCCTTCAAAACGCCCACCGTATTCATGAACGAGGCGCCGGGCTTCACGAAAAAGGAGGATTATCCCATACTGTACTCCATCGCCGAAAAAGCCGCCTCGGATCTCGGCTGCCGCGATGAGATAAGGATCCGCTTCTTCCCGGACGGGGGTATCGGCGTCGCGGGATTCGGCGATAAGACGGCGCTGCACCTCGGCCTTTTCACGCTCTGCCAGCTCAGCGAGGATGAGCTTGCCTCGGTGCTCCATCATGAGTTTTCCCATATAATGAGCACGAAAAAGAATCCCGAGATACGCTATGCCATGGACCGCGAGGGCGGCGCTCCCGATACTTCGCTTTCCGCCTTCGGGGATTTGATGTTCAGATGGCTCGATATCAGGTACGCCCTCAAGTACAGCTTCTACAGATTCGCCAACTCCATCATATTCGAGGAGGAGGCGGACAGGGCCATGACGCTGACCTGCGATAAAAGCACCGCCGCCTCGGCTCTTATCAAGACCGGCTATTATGAAAGCTTCCTGTACGAGGACGTCGTGATCGACAAGGAGTCGCTCTATCTTCCCGAAAACCCCGATGAGCATCTGGTCTCGAAGGAATGGGGAAGATTCAAAAAGGCCCTGTCCGAGAGAAGCGGATCCTGGAACAGCCTCATACCGAAGCAGATACTTTCAAGGTCCGATTCGCACCCGACCCTCGATATGAGGCTCAAGACGCTGGGCGTGAGCGAATACGGGACGGTGGAAAAAGCTACCGCCCCCGAGTATGCGGCCGAGCTCGAGAAGGCGATGGCCTTCGTCGACGCGCTCAACTGCGAGCTTATGAAGGAGGATTATAAGGAGGCAAGGAAGGCGCAGTATCTCGACCCGCTCAAAAAGACGGAGGAGTGGAGAGCTCAGGGCGAGCCCGTGACCGCCGAGGGCTACCGCGATATAACGGACGCCCTCGAAAGCCTCGGCAGATTTAAGGAGGCGGAAAGCGTCTGCGACAGGGCGATAGCGACCCTCCCCGAAGCGGCAAGCCATTTCGCGCTCTTCAAGAAGGGCGTGTACTCTCTCCGCAGATATGACGAC
The DNA here is from genome assembly GCA_024698505.1 of Clostridiales bacterium. GTDB lineage: Bacteria > Bacillota > Clostridia > Christensenellales > CAG-138 > UBA3857. The sequence goes on from JAILRE010000033.1 coordinate 10,669, forward strand.
GCTGGCATTGAGCTCATCTACAGGGCCATCGACGCGAACAAAAATTACGTCGAGGACGGCCTTGAGGAAATAGGCGCCTACTGCTGCCTGACGGGAAACGAAGCCGAGCTCGAAAGATACCGCAGCGCCGCCGCGGAGCTCGGACAGAAGCAGGAGGACGAATACGACGAGATAGATTCCCTCAAAAAGGGCGACAAGCTCACGAGGGAGGAGCTGCCCGACGGCGCGCTCGAAAGGGATCTCGCCTTCATCGCAGCGGCCGGCGGGGACATACTCGAAAAGGTCTATCTCGTGCGAAAGACGGTCTCCGATGATTTCTTTACAAGCGCTTACGTCGTGAGATTCGAAAAGGGCGCCGACAACGAAGCCCGCGGCGAGGTAATGCAGAAGATATTCAATTACCTCGACACCGTGAGCGATTGGCAGTATTCGCTGTTCGATTTCGACTATATCCCGAACGTCAGCCTCGATAAGATCGAAGGCTGCCTCGTCTACGAGAGCCAGAACGACAGATAATGAAAAATGCACCCGACAGGGTGCATTTTTTAAGCTTGTATTCGATTATTTGTCTTCGCAGCCGCAGTCGCAGTGATGCTCGCCGTGCTTGCACTCGTCGTGATCGCAGGCCTCGCACTCTTCCTCGGTGCAGTCGCAGTCGTCGCCGCAGCAGCAGTCGTCTTCGCTGAGGAGCTCCTCGGCAAGAGCGATGAGTTCATCCATATCCTCATCTGCGGGGGGAACGAACTCTTCGGTATTGTCCTCCTCGTTGACGATGATGCGCATGACGTAGAGGCCGCCCTCTTCATCGTCGCACTCTTCGTCGCAGCACTCGCAATCGCCGCTGCAGTCGGCAAGAATGGCGTACTCGTTATCCTTATAATCGAAGTACCTGATGACGTCGAGCTCAAACTCATTGCCATCCTCATCGGTAAATACGACGTAATCTCTTTCTTCGTCCATGTTTGTTGTCTCCTTTCAATAGAATCAAATGGATTGTACAACAAAGAACGGGATTTTGCAATACGTTTTGAGGAATTTATTTGTCGAAAACGGAACGAAGCCGAAACGGAGGGGAGGCGCCTTTTAGGCCGTTTGATAATATATTGCGATTCCGCCCAAAAAGGGCTTGCATTCTTCGCGCGGATTCGTTATAATATCATCCGTCGCTTGACGGCGTGCTGGTGTAGCTCAGTAGGTAGAGCACTTCATTGGTAATGAAGAGGTAGGCAGTCCGAATCTGCTCACCAGCTCCAAAAAAACCCCGATAAACCTTAGGTTTTTCGGGGTTGCTCTTTTTTGGTGTTTTGTCAGAAACCTCCAAAACCCAAACCAAAACCCAAACGGGGCAAAAAAAGCAGGCCTTTCGACCTGCTTTTTTTCTTGAATAGACCTATGTCAGAAGCTCCTCAACAAGGTTGCTGACCTTCCTTTTTGACTCTTCATTTGCGTGTGTGTACATTCTCAGAGTAACCGCTTTATCTGAATGCCCGAGCGTTTCGGAGACGCTTGCAACGTCCGCGCCGTTTGTTATAGCTATGCTTGCAAAGGTGTGCCTCAGCTTATGCGGGTGAAGATTATGAATTCCGCAGCGATCCGATAAGATCTTAAAGTATTTTGTCGGGCTGTCCGGATGCATGACTTCAGGACTGTCATCCTGTGTGAACACCCATTTGCTTATACAATGCTCGCTTTGTGATGCACGGAGCAGCTTTAGCAGTGTTATGTCTGTTTTTGTTAAATAAATAGAAAGGCCGAACGCAATTGGTCGCTCGGCCTTTTCTGTTTTTTCAAACCTTGAGCGGAATATGAAGAGCTTGATCTTATGACCCGTTTTCGGAACATAAAAAAGGGTATAATTCCATCAAACGGAGTAGGGAGACGAGGATGAATGGAAACAAAGCAAACTGACGGCAAAGTCTTTTCCGAACAGCTAGATATGTTCGATCTTATAAAGATCGCAAGCGATCTGGGTAATTCGTTTTCATCCGACGATATCGAGCAGGTGATCGAAAGGCTGCAGAGCGCCAAGCGCGCCGCGAAAAAGCGTGAAGAAGACGAACGCAAGAGAAAGATGGCGGAGGAGCGAGCAAGGCGCGAGCGAGAGGAAGCCGAGCAAAGGGAAGCGCATATCCGTGATGTGACGAGCATGGACCTACCGATGGATTGGGACAACGTTTTCAATTCGGATGAGCGCGCCCGTGAGGTGCATGCCGACAGCATTCCCGACGCGCTGATACTCAGCCTTTCAAATCTCGGAAGGGTCGATATCGAATACATCTCGGCGATCACCGGCTCGGATTACAAGACGGTAATTTGTGCTCTGAAGGGTTCGATCTATCAGAACCCGGATACATGGGGCGAATGCTTTTATAAGGGATGGGAGACAGCGGAGGAATACCTCTCCGGCAATCTCCTGAGAAAATGGCGGGTGGCTTCCAAGGCGAACAAGGAATACGACGGGTACTTCTCCGAAAATATCAGGGCTATCGAAAAGGTACTGCCGCCTGCCGTACCCTCGAAGGATATCTATATCACTCTCGGTTCGCCATGGGTACCTCCCGACGTGATCGATGATTTCATCTTTCAACTTTTCGGGGACCCTTTTGCTGGCAAGTATTATTATAACCACAATGATGAGATCAAGCTCAGAGAAGCGTATAAAACGATCCACGACGAGATAACCGGCACGTGGGAGATACCGGGAAAGGGCAGATACGAGCACAGCGTTGGCGTAAGAAAGACCTATGGAACAGGCAGGATGGAGGCCCTCTACATCCTGGAGAAAACGCTCAATATGAAGTCCGTCGCCGTTACGGATGAGACCGTCTCCTTAACAAACGTTTCCGGAAAGAAGCGCGTCGTCAATAAAGCTGAGACGCTTGCGGCAATCGAAAAACAGCAGAAGCTCATTCGGGAGTTTCAAAAATGGGTATGGTCGGATGATAACCGCAGGGTAAGGCTCGAAAGCATATTCGAAAACAATTTCAGCTGTGTAAGGCGAAGGCTGTTCGACGGCTCGTTTTTGACCTTTCCGGGTATGAGCCCGAGCGTTCAGCTGTATCCATATCAAAAGGACGCCGCGGCGAGGATCATATTCAGCCCCAACACCCTGCTCGCTCATGACGTCGGCGCGGGAAAGACCTACGTCATGATCGCCGCGGGCCAGGAGCTGAAGCGCATGGGCCTTTCGAAGAAGAATCTCTACGTGGTGCCGAACAACATCACAGGCCAATGGGAAAGCATTTTCAAGACGATGTACCCAACAGCAAAGCTCCTCATCGTTACGCCGAACGCGTTCACGCCGAAAAAGCGTGAGAGCGTACTTGAAAAGATCCGCGACGACGATTACGACGGGATCATCATGGCCTACAGCTGCTTCGAGCAGATACCGCTTTCCAAAGACTATTATATCGACGAACTGGAAAGTAAAAAGAAGGCGATCGCCGACGTCGTAAAACAAAAAGGGAAGGCAACCTCAAGGCTGAGGCGAAAGCAGGAGGCGATCGAAAAGGCGCTTTCCGAAATGTCGCTCGCGATGGACGGTCTTTACGATACCGTCTTCTTCGATGAGCTCGGCATAACAAGGCTTTTCGTCGACGAGGCGCATAATTACAAGAACGTCCCCATCGAAACCAAGACGGATAAGGTGCTCGGTATAAACGGTTCGGCGTCGAAGAAATGCCGCGATATGATGGACAAGGTCCATATGGTCCAGAAGGCCAACAACGGCGCAGGCGTGGTGCTGGCCACGGGAACGCCTATAACCAATTCCATCACGGATGTTTACGTCATGCAGCAATACCTGCAGAGCGGCGAGCTCGCAATGCTCGATCTTCAGAGCTTCGACAGCTGGATAGGCATGTTCGCAGAGAAGGTGACGGAGTTCGAGATAGACGTGGATACCACCGCGTACAGGCTCGCCACAAGGTTTTCAAAGTTCCATAATCTTCCGGAGCTTACCGCGTTATTATCCTCCATAGCCGATTTCCATCCGGCGTACGACGCCGCGGGGATGCCCGGCTTTGACGGGTACAGCGACGCGCTTATCTCCAAGACTCCGGGATTCGCCGCGTATCTGAGCTCGATATCCTCAAGGGCGGACGACGTGCGCAGCGGGCTTGTTTCAAGGCGTGAGGACAACATGCTGAAGATCACTTCGGACGGGCGCAAAGCGGCGCTCGATCTGAGACTTGTCGATCCCACGGCTGTATTTACCTATCAGTCGAAGGTCGCCAGATGCGCGGAAAACGTTGCAAATATCTTCTTCAAGACGTCCTCGGCTTTGAGCACCCAGCTTGTGTTCTGCGACACCTCCACTCCCAAGTCGGGTTTCAATCTCTACTCCGAGCTCAGGCGGTTGCTGATACAGATGGGAGTTCCGTACGATCAGATAGCTTTTATTCACGACGTCGATTCCGAAAAGGAGCGTGCTTTGCTGTTTGCGAAAATGCGCAGGGGCGATATTCGCATACTTATCGGTTCGACATTCAAGCTTGGCCTCGGAGTGAATATCCAGGACAAGCTCATCGCACTTCATCATCTCGACGTGCCGTGGAGACCGGCGGATATGACACAGCGCGAAGGAAGGATACTCCGCCAGGGAAATATCAATCCGAAGGTTATGGTCTTCCGATATATCACGGAAGGCAGCTTCGACGCATATTCGTGGCAGCTTCTTGAAACCAAGCAGCGCTTTATCTCTAGCCTGCTTTCCGGCTCATTGGCCGACAGGAGCGGCTCGGATATCGAGGACACCGTGCTCGATTACGCGGAAGTCAAGGCGCTCGCCGTTGGGAATCCGCTCATCAAGGAGCGGGTCGAAGCCGCAAACGAGCTCACAAGGTATATGACTCTTCAAAGGAAGCTCGTCGAAGCAAGGATGCGGCTTGAGAAGGAGAAGTTAGAAATGCCGGGAGTTATCCGAAGCCAAATCGAATCCATTGAAAACTGCGGGAAGGATATCGCTTATTATGAGGAATGGAAAATGAAGCATCCGCCCGCGGACGATAACAGAGCGAAGAAGGACGAAGCCGAAAAGCGACGTGGGATCCGCGAGAGCATAAGCTCCGCCGTAAGGTCGAACGTTCTTGAAACGAGGGAGCGGGAGCTTATGACCTATCGAGGGTTCAGGATAATACTCCCTGCCAATATGACTGTCGAGAAGCCATACGTTTGGCTTTCAAGGAACGGAAGGTACTACGTAGAGCTCGGGGATACAGAGGTCGGCAACCTCATAAGGATCGATAACTTCCTTGAATCCCTTAACGATCACCTTGCCGGGCTGAACGAAGGGCTTGAGAAGCTGAAGAGAAAAGAGCGGGAGATCGAAGCCGAGCTTTCCAAGGACGAAAGCTTTTCCGAGCAGATCGAAGAATACAAAAAGAAGGTCGAAACCATCGACCGGAAGCTGGGGGTAAAAAAGCAATGAGCGAAGTTAAACTCACGAATATTCCTTCAATGTCCGTAGGAAAGCTGATAGAGAAGCTAGGCGCCGCGTACGGCACGGTGATCGCAGGAGGGCTGGCGGTCAAGATCATGCCTTCGGTAATGCTCTGGGGCCCTCCCGGAATAGGCAAATCGCAGGCAGTCAGACAGATCGCGGCCGATATCGGGGAAAAAACGGGAAAGAAAGTCCGCGTAACGGACGTGAGGCTCCTGCTGTTCAACCCTATTGACCTTCGCGGGATACCTACCGCGAATGCGGATAAAACGCTTGCCGTGTGGCTGAGGCCTCAGATATTCCAAATGGATCCCTCGGAGGATATAGTGAATATCCTGTTCCTTGACGAGATCTCGGCCGCACCCCAGTCCGTACAGGCCGCGGCGTATCAGATCACCCTCGACCGCGTCGTGGGTGAGCATAGGCTGCCGGATAACTGTATAGTAATCGCGGCGGGCAACAGGACGACGGATAAGTCGGTAGCGTTCAAAATGCCCAAGGCGTTGGCGAACCGCCTTCTGCATATCGAAGTCACGGGCAGCTTCGAATCATGGAAGGAATGGGCGATCCAAAGCGGGATAAACGAGAAGGTCATAGGCTTTCTTTCCTTCCGCCAATCGTACCTTATGGGCTTCGATCCGTCATCGGAGGATCTTGCGTTCCCGACGCCCCGCGCATGGGAAATGGTCAGCAATCTTTTGAACTGCATCAGCGCCGACGTCGACGAAATGTACCCGCTCATAGCGGGTCTTGTAGGTTCCGGAACGGCGATCGAGTTCAGGTCGTGGACAAAGGTGTATAACGAGCTCCCTTCCATAGAAGATATCTTCGACGGGAAGACGCCTTCTCTTCCCAAAAACACGGATGCCATGTATGCCTTGACAGCGTCCATGACAGCTTATGCCAGAGCGCATAAGGACGATATGAGCAGGATCGCCAATTCGATTTGCTATGGGAACCTTATGCCGCCGGATTTCAGCGCGGTGCTCATGAAGGACTACATGTATATCGAGAAGAACTACAGGGAGAAGCTGATAAGGATACCCGAATTCGGAAAATGGCTGCAGACGAAGGGAGCGTTGATGAATGGCTCTGTCGGATGAAAAGAAAAGGGAGTATGTAAAGCGCCTGCTGATGTCGCGTATGAGGATTCTGATGAACCACGGCTTTTATGGGCTCCTGCTCATGCATATGAAGCTTTCGATCGACGAAAACTGCAATACAGCCGCTACAGACGGGCACAGGTTATTCTTCGGTCCGAGATTTCTTGAGAGTCTGAACGATTCCGAACTCGATCTCATAATGATGCATGAGATCCTGCACGTTGTATTGCAGCACTGCTTTAGATACGGAAAACGGCAACATGAAAGGTTCAACATCGCCTGCGATATCGTGGTCAACTCAAACATACTGCTTTCAAACGGAATGAACAGAAAGTCCATTTTTGTAAGGGGCGAGGGAGAGATAATGCATATCGCGCCGGACGGCAAAGAAGGATATGAATACACAGCCGAGCAGGTATACGAGATGCTTCCGAACATGCCGGACAGAGGGAAGCCGAATTCTTTGACCGGGACGCTAGGGGACGAAGATAACGATGGAGACGGATCTGCGGGAAGTGCGCTGGGAAGAGCGAAGCATAAAGAGGCCAAGCAAAAGGAGAGCAAAGCCGTCTGGGACGATCACGCCAGATGGGGAATGGATGAAGAGGACGATACGCTCCGGGACGTCTGGGTAAAACGGTTCAAGGATGCTTGCGAGGCTATCGAGATCCGGGATCCTTCCAACCAAAGAGGTCTGCTGCCAGCGTTCGCTCAGCGAATGCTCAAAGAACTAAGGAATCCTCAAACGGATTGGCGTACCGTGCTCAACGATTACATTCAGGAGGAGATAGTCGATTATTCCTTTACTCCTCCGGACAGAAGGTTCGACGAAAGCCCGTTTTATCTGCCCGATTTCAATGACAAGGACGATATCACGGAGGATATCCTGTTCATGATAGATACCTCAGGGAGCATGTCTGACGATATGATCACCGCCGCGTATTCGGAAGTGAAGGGCGCGATAGATCAGTTCGACGGCAAACTGAAGGGCTGGCTCGGATTCTTCGACGCAGCCATCATTGAGCCGACGCCTTTTTCAAGCATCGATGAATTCAAGGTGATCAAGCCTGTGGGAGGCGGAGGGACGGACTTTCAGATCATATTCGAATACGTCCATAAGCATATGCAGGATAAGCTTCCGGCAAGCATAATCATCCTTACCGACGGATTCGCGCCGTTCCCGAAGGAAAGCCTTTCGATGGGGATCCCTGTCCTGTGGCTTTTGAACAACAAAGAAGTCTTTCCGCCGTGGGGAAAGACTGCAAGGATAACGGTATAATGTTCATTTGATAACAGAGCGTCAGGCTTTCTCAGAGCTGGCGCTCTATTATCCATTTCAGCAGTTCATCAAAACCGGTTTCACCCGAGGCGACGCCGAGTATCACGTCCGCAAGCTCATCCTGTGTATAGTCGAGCTCGATCCCGTTCAGCGCAAGGAATACGAGCATAACGTGCGCTCCGATCCGCTTGTTGCCGTCAACGAAGGGATGATTCATGATGAGCCCATAGCCCAGCCGTGCGGCCTTTTGCTGAATGGAAGGGAAGGGCTCAACGTTCCCGAATGACTGGAACGGTGCGTTAAGCGCGGAATCGAGCAGACCTTCGTCGCGAAGTCCGCCAACGCCGCCCGTTTCCTCAATTAGCTGGGAGTGAAGCGAGATCACCTGCTCCTTTGAAAGGACTATCATTCCGCAAGCACCTCATACGCCTTCTTGTTTTTGGCGATAAGACGCCTCGATATTGCCATGACGTCCTCGTCCGCGGCGATCTGTTCACTTTCGGCCTTGCCGAACTCTATGAGCAGGTATCGCGGCGTGTTGTTTTTGAGAATAACGACAGCGCCGTTTTCATCGACCATGCGCGCAACGCGGGAGAAGTCCTGATTCACCTCTGTGATTGAAACGGTCTTGTATGATTCTATGTTCATTGCGAGCAGTCTCCTTTCTTCTCTGAGAAAATGATATCATGATTATAAGAAAAATCAACCTATGAACGCTAACTTACGCCCCAAACCCTATCCGCTTTTCATGCCTTTCGGGCTTTTCAGCGGGGAGCTCGATATCCTCCGGCATTATCAAGGTCAGGGATTCGGCGGTAATGGCGTCTGGCTCGATCGCGAGGAGCCGACCCGCCATGTTCATCTCGGTCTTTTCAAGGAGATTGCGAACATAACGGCCATTGCCGAAATCGGGCGAAAGCCTTGCCGCCTCGAATACGCCTTCGAGCTTTTCGATCGCTCCTTCGGAGAGCTTCAGGCCACGACAGCGGCCTAAGTGCTTCGCAATATCGCAAAGCTCACCCGCGGAATAATCGCTGAACGGAACGTGGAAGGCGATTCGGGAGCGCAGACCGGGGTTCTTGTCGAGGAACGTCTCCATCTTATCAGGGTATCCCGCGAATATGACTACCATACTTCCACGGCGGTTTTCCATCTGCTGGACTATGGTGTTGATCGCCTCGTCACCGAAGGATCCGTCGCGGTCGTCGACGAGTGAATACGCCTCGTCTATGAACAACACGCCGCCATCCGCCTGGCGGAACTTTTCCTCGACGGTCTTAGCCGTCCAGCCGACGTAACGCCCGACAAGATCGCCCCTGCCGACCTCCACGAGATGTCCGCGAGAGAGCAGCTCGTTCTCCTTCATTATGCGGGAGAACAGCCTTGCTACCGTCGTCTTCGCCGTGCCGGGATTTCCTGTGAACACCATGTGCATGGCGGGGCGAGTCTGGGATATGCCCCTTTTCTTATAAATCCTTTGAAGCTTATAGAAATTGAGTGCCTTTTCGATAACGGTTTTTACCTCTGTCAATCCTATCATGGAGGCGAGCTCATTATACGCCGAGCCTTTTTCCTCCTCTTTCACGGTCTTAGCGCGGCATTCGGAAACACATGCGTACTGGGGGAATACGTCCGTCTTGAGCTTTACCTTGAACCAGTCCTCATACACCTTCCTCATCTCGGAGCCGTAATACGTTTTATCATCCGCGATGCGGGAAAAGAGCGTTTCGTCCGCCGGCACGGGGCTGTCCTTGGCAAGGGCTTCGAGGTATTTCCTTGCTTTTTCGCCGCTCACGATATCCTCCGTGATCTCAACGAAGGAAAGGTCCCCCAGAAATTCCGCGATCCGCTTTTTGATCGCCATGCACTCGCGCGGCAGGCGGAATATGAAAAGCACCCTGTTGCTGTACTCCGAAGCCGAGTCGCAGATCGTATCGAAGGCGTCCTCGCCGAACGCCTCAAGCTCGTCTCCGTCTTCGCAGAACGGATCGGAAAGCGTGATTACCACCGTGCCGCCGGAGCACGCTTCATAAACGCTCCTCACCACATCGTTACGGATCCGATCGGAGCCGGTGTCGAAT
>JAILRE010000011.1 GCA_024698505.1 Clostridiales bacterium
GGCTGCAGCAGATCAATGATCTCAAATCCTTCGTCGCCTGCGGACAGACCGCTGCCGGGGCCGGCGTCATGCTGGACGAAGATGACTTCAACTCCTTTTTTTCTGGCAGCGTCAACGAGCCGAACGGTGCTGTCTACAAAGGTGTCAAAGGCATACAAGTCCTCATCCACAAGGGCTTTCTGCATATCAATCACCAATAGAATCATTAGACGTTCCTCCTGTTTTTTTCTGTGACAGGATCATTATACCATAAGCCATCGGGGAAGTAAACACAGAAACCTCTTTTGCCTTGGTAGACAAAAGAGGTTTCTGTGTTGGCTGCGGAACTAGGATTTGAACCTAGACAATACGAGTCAGAGTCGTAGGTGCTACCATTACACAATTCCGCAAAGTTCCCATTGTGCCGTTCACTCCGTGTATAACACCCGCTTTCCAAAGCAGGTATAGAGCTCGCGATGAAACTCCAGTGGTTTGACCGACAAAGCTCAAAAATATGATTTGAGGGTTTATACTCGGAGTGTGACGAACACCGCAGGAAGGATATGGTGGGGTTAGTTGGGATCGAACCAATGACCTCTACGATGTCAACGTAGCGCTCTAACCAGCTGAGCTATAACCCCGACGTTTTTCGTAAGCCTTATTATACACGAATAAAATCAAAATGCAAGCCCTTTTTCAAAATATTTTTTTTGCCTCTCCGATCCCGCGTCCGAAGCCGCCCCTCGTCCTGCGCCTTTTCGCGCTCCGCTTTATTTTTTAAGGGGGATTTGATTCTTCCGCCTTTTGTGCTATAATGTGTCATCGGCAAAGGAAAGGAGGCGCGGACATGGCGTTTTTCACGGAGGGCAACGGCAGGGCGAAGCTGCTGATACTCTACATACTTGAAAAGTTCAGGACTCCCGTAACGAGGGAGCAGCTCTATACGGCCATGGCTGCGGTCGACTCCACGGGCTTCTTCGAAATGAGCGAAATGACCGCCGAGCTCGAGCAGGAGCAGTACCTGCTCGCGGTCCCCGTAAGGCAGCAGCAGCTCCTCTTCATAACCGAAAAGGGCTCCGAGCTCTGCGCCGCCTTCGAGCGCGAGATAGCAAGATCGGTCAGGGACGAGGTAATAGGCTACGCCGACGAACACCGCGATGAAGTCAGGCGGAGCAACTGCATAGTCGCGGACGCCCGCCCCCTTGCGGACGGCACGTGGATGCTCACCCTCTCCATGCTCGAAAAGGACAGCGTCCTCTTCGAGATCGACCTCCGCCTGCCCGACGCGCATATGGCGCGCCTTGCCCAGAGGCATTGGATGAGCGAGGCGGATTCCATATATCTCGACCTTTTATCGAGGCTCACCGCCGAGGAGGAATGATCCGCCGATCCCATAAAGAAAGACCCGGGGATACCGAGATCCCCGGATCTTTTTGCGTTCGGATTTTTTATTTCCACAGCCCCTCGGGATAGAGGCCTTCCTCGGTGAATTTCCTGAGGGCGGCGACGACGACGGGCTTATCCTCGCGGTTGGTCACGCCGTACCACTTGTCGGGCGTGGCGAGCACCTTCACGGTGTACTTGCCGGTCTTGAGGCAGCGGCGCACCGCGTCGGGGAGCAGATCCTCGCACTTCATGGGATCCAGGGGGATGTTCTCCTCGAGGAAGACGGGGAAGTGCTTCCTGATCTCCTCGAAGAGGGAGGGCTTGAAGCCGAAGAAGTTCATGCTCACGCAGGTGCCGGCCTTCATGGGGATGAAATTCTCCCCGTCGAGCGTGTACTCGGCGTTCTGAAGATCCGCGGTCTTTTGGAGCTTCTTCCTCTCGACGATGTCGGTAAGGAAGCCGTTCTCATCGACGGCGCATTCGCCGCGCGCCACGAGGCCGTGATCGGGGATGGTGTTCATAACGTCGTAGCCGATCATGCCCCATTCGCCCTCGCCGGGATGGGTCATAAGGAAATCATAGATGATCTTAAAGCCGGAGGGCCCGAAATAATCGTCCGCGCCTATGACGGCGAAGGGCCCGTCCACGACCTCCGCCGCGCAGAGGATCGCGTGGGAGGTGCCCCAGGGCTTGACGCGGCCCTCGGGAACGGTGAAGCCCTCGGGGAGCTTATCGAGCTCCTGAAGGACGTAATCGACCTTAGCGAATTTCGATACCCTCGCGCCGATGGTGGAGACGAAATCCTCGTAGATGGCGCTCTTGATTATGAAAACGATATGATCGAAGCCGGCCCTTATCGCGTCGAAGCAGGAATAGTCGATTATGAAATTGCCGTAATCGTCAAAGGGATCGAGCTGTTTGAGACCGCCGTATCTGGAGCCCATGCCCGCGGCCATTATAACGAGAGCGGGCTTCTTGGTTTCGCATTCGCAGCGCTTGCAGCATTCTTTCATTTGGGAGACCTCCTTTATTATAGGTTGAAAATATATTTTGCCTGCCGCCCGAAGGCGGAGATGCGGGGGAGGGCGCGCTTTACTATGCTTCGAGCCGCCTTCCCTTTGCCCATACACAAGTGATTATAGCAGATTTTATATACATATTGTCATGTTCCCATAAATATATTTTTAATTCGGTGAAAAGACGGGCTTGACAAATCCCGGCGGGGAACGTATAATGCGATACTGATGTATTATGGGTATAATGCGGTCTATGCCCTCGCCGCCCGGAATACCCATCCCGAAAAGCCGTGATCGGGCCCTAAAAAAGCTTTTCACGGCAAGGGATTTTTCACAGGGGCAAATGACAATGTAAGATTTTTCACGCGGCGGTCTCCCCGCCGTAAGGAAGGAGTTAAACAGATGGTACATAAGGTGGAGATGGGGAAAACCGAAAGGATGAGCTTCTCCCGCATCAACGAGATCCTGAGTATGCCCGACCTCATCGAGGTCCAGAAGGATTCATACCGTCAGTTCGTTGATCACGGCTTCGGAGAGGTCCTCGAGGATATTTCCCCGATTAAGGACTTTACCGAAAAGCTGGTTCTCGAATTCACCGATTACAAGATCGACAAGGAGCATCCCAAGTATGACATCGCCGAGTGCAAAGAGCGCGACGTCAACTATTCCGCTCCCCTGCGCGTAGGCGTCCGCCTCATCAACACCGAGACGGGCGAGGTCAAGCAGCAGGAGGTCTACATGGGCGATTTCCCGCTCATGACCGAACAGGGCACTTTCATCATCAACGGCGCGGAGCGCGTCATCGTCAGCCAGCTCGTCCGTTCCCCGGGCGCGTACTACACCGATACCATCGACAAGCTGGGCCGTCATCTCTTCAGCTCCCAGGTCATCCCGAACCGCGGCGCCTGGCTGGAGTATGAGACCGACTCCTCCGAGCTCCTCTACGTCAAGATCGACCGTCAGAGGAAGCTCTATATCACCACCTTCCTCAGGGCTCTGGGCTACGGCAGCGACGCTCAGATACTGGAGCTCATGGGCGAGGAGGAACGCCTCGTCGAGACCCTCAAGAAGGATACCGGCACGCACGATACAGCCGAGGGCCTCATCGAGATCTATAAGCGTTTAAGGCCGGGCGAGCCCCCCACGGAGGAGAGCGCCAGGACGCTTTTGAACGCCCTTTTCTTCGATAAGCGCTACGATCTTGCCAGGGTCGGAAGGTACAAGTACAACAAGAAGCTGGCTCTTTCCGCGCGTATCGCCGATAAGTACGCCGCCGAGACCGTTATCGACCCCAACACGGCCGAGATACTGGTCGAGGAAGGCAAGCTCATAGACGAGGATACCGCTCTCGCCATCGAGAACGCGGGCGTCCTCGGCGTATGGATCTACACCAACGACAAGCTCGAGAAGAAGCTCAAGGTGCTGGGCAACCAGTTCGTCGATCCCAACCTCTATTTGAGGTTCGCCGACGATTACGCGGAGAACGACAGGATCCTCCGCTCCCTCGGCGTTAACGAGCACGTCTATTATCCCACCCTCATGGGCATCCTCGCGGAGCGTCCCAACCTCGAAAGCGACGAGGACTTCCGCGCCTACGTCAAGGAGAACGCCCTCGAGCTCTCTCCCCGTCACATACTGCCCGCCGATATGATAGCCTCCATCAGCTACCTCATCGGACTGCCCTACGGCATCGGCAAGACGGACGATATCGACCA
>JAILRE010000016.1 GCA_024698505.1 Clostridiales bacterium
TCTCAAGGGGACCTTTGCGTCAGTCGTTATCCGACCGACCGCTGGTCGTCTCAAAATTACTTGAACATTCTCATGTTCCTGCGTTTTGTGCACTCACTTTCGTTTGTGCTGTTCATTCTCACTATACGGTTTTCAAGGTACCCTCTGTCACTCGCCCTCGGCGCGTTTCGCCTCGGATTTCGTGACAGCTTGTGTATAATAGCACTTTCGTCCCCCTTTGTCAACACTTTTTTTCTGTTTTTTTTGCCGATTTTTATCGAGGCTCTTTGCCTTCGATTTTCCCTTTTCCCGTATGGCTTTTTGCCGTGCCGAATACCCCGTTTTAAGAACAAGGTTTCGGATTATATTTTAAAGTATATTGGCGGTTATTTTTCCGCTCTTGTGTTGCCCGATCCGCGCGGCCACAATATGTTGATAAACGGCGTTGAGGCTCCTCTCTCCCGCCGTTTTTCGCCGCCGCTCAAAAAAAGCTTGCTTTGAGAAAACAGTTAGGTATAATAATGATATGGAAGATTCTGCAACAAAAAACAGCCCGTCCCTTATGGGAACGGTCATGGAGGCGGTCGGCGGCCGTCCTCATTCCGATCCGACCCAGCTTGGGCCGCTCGTGCTTGCGTACATAGGCGATACGGTCTTCGATCTCTACGTCAGGACGAAGCTCGTCGAGACGACCGGCCTCACCGCGCACGGCCTTCATATGGCCGCGGCGAAGAAGGTCTGCGCCAGCGCTCAGGCGGAAGCGTACCGCAGGGTGGAGGGCGTCCTTACAGAGGAGGAGGCCGCCGTCTTCAGAAGGGGCCGCAACGGGCACATGGGGACGATACCCCGCAATGCTTCGATAGGCGATTACCGCCTTGCCACGGGAGTCGAGGCCGTCGTAGGATGGCTCTACCTGAGGGGCGACGACGGGCGTTTGAACGAGCTGATGCAGATAATACTGAACGACGATACCAACCAACAATCAGCTGCAGGAGGGCGACATGGCATACAAGAGGAACAATAATGACAGCGAAGGGCGCGTCGTGGGCTTCCGCGACGGTCAGCCGATCTATAAGCGCGCCAACCGTCAGAACGACGAGCGCGGCGGGAACGAGCGCGGAGGGCGCCGCTTCAACGACCGCGACCGCGACGGAAAGCGCGACGGCGCAGACGCCTATTCCGGCAGCCGCACATATAATAGGAAGGGACAGCCCTCCGGCGGAGGCTCCCCCCGCAGGGAAGACGGCTTCCGCAGGGATGACAACGGCTACTCGAGAGACGACGGCTTCCGCAGGAACGAAGGAGGCTACCGCAGAGAAGGCCAGAGCTATCGCCGCTACGAGGAGGGCGAAGTAAGGAGAGGCGGCTACCGCAAGGACCGCCCCGCCGAGCGCGACGGCTTCAGGCCCTTCCGCGAGGAAAGCGCTCCCGATTTCGGCGACGAGAGGCTGAACCGCAAGTCTCAGGAGCTGTACCGCGGACCGAAGCCCCGCGACGAGCGCAGATACGACAATCTCAAGCCCCTCCCCCGCGATATTCCGGAGCAGCCCCGCGAGGACGAAGAGCTTCCCAACATCATAATGGGAAGGAACCCCGTAAAGGAGGCCATCAAGGCGGGCCGCAGCATCGACCGCATACTCGTCACGAAGGAGCACGACGGCTCCCTTAACGAGATACTCGATCTCGCCCGCGACGCGAAGCTCGTCGTGAGGGACGTCGACAGGTCGAAGCTCGACGAGATCTGCATGCCCTTCGGTCACAACGGCCGCACGGGCAACCACCAGGGCATAATCGCCTACATACCCGGCGTTGAATACTGCGAGATATCCGACATACTCGCCTACGCAAAGGAGAAGGACGAGGATCCCTTCGTGATACTGCTCGACGGCATAGAGGATCCGCACAACCTCGGCTCCATAATAAGGAGCGCCGAATGCGCCGGCGCGCACGGCGTAGTGATAACCAAGCGCCGCTCCGCCTCCGTCACGGCGGCCGTCGTCAAGACCTCGGCTGGCGCAACGGAGCATATGCGCATCGCGAAGGTCGTCAATCTGGCGGTCGCGATAGAGCGTTTGAAGGAAGCGGGCGTTTGGGTGGCCGGAGCGGACATGGGCGGCGAACCCATGTACAAGGCCGATCTGAAGGGCCCGTTCGCGCTGGTGGTAGGCGCGGAGGGCGCGGGGATATCCCGTCTTGTAAAGGAAAAATGCGATTACATCGTCTCCGTGCCGTTAAGGGGCGAGATAGGCTCGCTCAACGCATCCGTCGCGGCGGCGGTCATAATGTTTGAAAAGGTACGTCAGGAGCGCTCGTAAGCATCAGTATGACAGAACACACCACTCCCGAATACGCCGCTTTGACCGACGAGGAGCTCGTCGCCCATGCGAAGGCCGCCGACAGCGCCGCCATGGACGAGCTTTACCACCGCTACAAGAACATCGTCAGGGGCAAGGCGCGGCCCTATTTCCTCGTCGGCGCGGACAGGGACGACCTCATACAGGAGGGCATGATAGGCTTTTTCAAAGCCGTGCGCGATTTCGACAGCGGCAAGAAGGCGCCCTTCCGCCCGTTCGCGGAGATCTGCATCGTCCGCCAGATATTGACGGCGATAAAGCAGGCGACGCGCTTCAAGCACGCCCCGCTGAACAAATACGAATCTCTCTATAACCCCGCCTACGACGAGGATTCCGAAAAGCAGCTCATGGACGTAATAGGCGTGAGCTCTGCGCTCAATCCCGAGGAGCTGTACATCAAGCAGGAGTTCAGCCGCTCAGTAGAGGAGGCCGTGAAGAGCAGCCTTACCGATTACGAGCATTCCGTGCTGGACAGGTTCCTCGACGGGATGAGCTATTCCGAGATCGCTTCCTCACTGGGGCGGAGCGTGAAATCCATCGACAACGCCCTCCAGAGGATAAGGCGCAAGCTCGAAAAGACTCTGGATCTCGGAGAGAAATGAATCCCGATATTAAATCAGAGGCCGATCCGGCCTCTTTTTTCGTTATTCCCGTATCTCGTCCAGCTTCCAGAGCATGGAACGGATCAGCTCGACGGGCGTCGGCGGAGTCTGGGAGCCGGGAAAGAGCTCGCGGATGCCGCCGCGGTTGACCTCCCATGCGTAATAGATGGCGTACCTGATGCACCTCTCGACGCGGCTCGGGTCGTCCCTGTTCTTCCTGCAGGCTATGCCGTAAGCCTCGGCCGCGCTGACGTAGCCGTTCCTGCCCATCAGCTCCGAAAGCACGCTGCAGAGGTAATAAAAGCCCTTGTGCCTGGGCGAAAAGCCCAGAAGGAATACCTCCCTTTCCAAAACCGAATCCCTCATTTTGTGTTCCCCCCTACTGTTTCTTTTGTATGACCCACAACTTCTTGTGTTGATTCCAAGATATCGCTTAAAGTGAAAAAACGCAAGAGAAAAAACGAAACGCCCCGAAGAGGATCAAAACCGTCCCATCCTCCATCATATATTAAAAAAAACCTTGCATTCGTTATAAATTGGGTTTATAATAGCTTGCGTCTCGGGGCATTAGCACAGTTGGTAGCGCGCAACGTTCGCAATGTTGAGGTCAGGGGTTCGAATCCCCTATGCTCCACCAAAGCAAAGGACAGGCAAATGCCTGTCCTTTGCTTTGGTCCATATTGAGCAATAGGGGATCGAACCCCGAAAGGGCGAGCGCCGTTAAGAAAAAGCCAACTGCTTGGCTTTTTTAGGCGGGCGCCGCGGCGGAAAGCGTCATGCGCCGCCGCGGGGATCCCCTATGCTCCACCAAGCAAAAAGCACAGGCAAATCGCCTGTGCCTTTTGTTTGGTCCTTATGATAAAAGGGGATTCGAACGGGCACGGCGGCCAACGGCCGAGAAAAAGGCTCCGGTGGAGCGTTTTTCAGTGCCCCGGTGATCTGTAAGTCACGACTCAGACCCGATAGGAGCACGGATCGAACCGCGAAAGACTTTCTCCGCCGGGGAAGGGAGCGGATCGGGCGGCGATCCCCAAACGGTTCGCAGTCAAAGTCAAGCTCTGAGGACGCAAAAGTTTTGCCGCCTCCTGATGGGGGTGGCATTCCTTAATTCAACTCTTTTGACTGACTCAAGCGAATTTGATAAACTATTATTCGACGAATAACAACGAGTGATCTGCGCATTAGGTATCGGGCAGCGGGGAGTATTCCCCGCTGTTTTCCTCATAGCGGTAGAAAAAGACATATTTCTATGCTAAACTTATTTTGAGATGAGATTTTTTCCGCCAAAACCGTAGTATATAGGTGAGGCAGGAAGGAAGGTGAAAGCTTGGACGATAGTAAGATAATTGA
>JAILRE010000020.1 GCA_024698505.1 Clostridiales bacterium
TTATGTTTATTCGGTATCTGATGGAGACCTTGAGGAGGTCTTTGCATTTGATGATAACGATATGGTTTTCGGAAACGGGGCTGTCGGATGCGGCTTTGCGCTTACGATCCATTACAATTTGAACGGCGAGGGCGACTATATTTGGATCGTAAACTATGACGGCGAGACGCTGTACAAGGGGAAATGGGATACTGCGTCCCTCGGAATAGACGGCGGAGATTTCACCGCGCTGCTTGTCGGCGGAGATGAAGAGAATATCATCCTATATATCGATTACGGAAGGCAGTTTCAATTTGTCCGCATCCGTATCGAAGACGGACGGCTCGAGGAAGAATACCTCTTCGGCGGCACGCGGAAGTAGGAAAGGATATGACAGAAAAATATATTTTATAAATCTTGTCCCCAAACGGTCATCTCGTGTGTTTTAGTATTAGGGGAAGAAAAATGCCCCCACGGAAGGAGAGGATCGATATGGAAAGAGAGCACGGGCAAAAAGGAGGAAAAACGGGATCATAGGGAACACGGGATAGACGGTCGATCTTGGTTTCGCCCTCTTGACATCGATTCCCTCCGTCAGCTATACTAAATAAAGGAGATTATAAAAAATGAAAAGAAAAATACTGACCGCAGTTATCTGCATTATCTTCACGATCTGCTTCGCGTTCCCCGCGTCGGCGATAGCCCCCATAAATGTCAGCATTGATGCAAATTATGTAGGGGGAATAAACGTCGAATACAGAGGAAGAGCAAAAAACGGAACAAGCTTTATTAGCTGTGGGATAGTATATGATGACATTCATGTTGATATTCCCGAGGAGGAACAGAATTGTTTTGTTAAACTGATCGTCTATGAGGTCAGTGAAGAAGAAGGATACATCATTCAAAAAAGCAGTAATTCCTTAAGTGTTTACAAGTCCGGGAACTGCCCGTTTGAGCCTTACTATTATCGCTTCCAGTATAATGCCTGCGGGCATGGATTGTTGGTAACCAATTATTAAAATGATTTTTGTGCTGATTCGGATTCTTCCGAATCAGCACTATGGAGGAAATATGAGAAGAGCTTTGTCCTTCTTTTGCATAATTATCTGTATCGCCGTGCTCATGTCGGGGTGCGTTCGGAATACAGACCGCGATGAGCCTTTCGATACCGAAAGCCCGAATGCTCCCGGTCTTCCGGGCAGCACGGATCGGCCCGGCGTCGACGATGCTTTCACAAGCGGCGTCTGTTGGACAAGGGCCGCCGACTCGTTCTCGTTCGTCGAGACCGAAGCGGCGTACATCGGGACCGACCATAACGACTGCCTTTTGCGCTATTGGGACAAGCAGTCGGGCGAAAGCGGACCGCTCTGCGGAAAACCGGAATGCGATCATACGACGGCCGAATGCGGAGCAATGATATTCTCGGGCAATTCAAGCCTGACCTATTACGGCGGAAAGCTGTGGTGGCTCGGCAGGAACTTCGATGAAGATCATCCCATACCGAACGATCAAAAAAAGCGCGGACTGTGGCGCATGGATCCCGACGGCACGAACCGCGAATACCTCGGAAGAGGCTTGACCGATTTCGCGTACGGTGAAAACTATGCGTCGGCGATCGCGTTTTACATGGGATACATCTTCCTCCTCACGAACCGCGATATAGTCTCGGGAGGCGTACCGTCCGTAAGGTATTCGGTATTCCGCACAGCCGTCGACGACCTCGAAAGCTATGACGAGCTTTTCTCCTTCTCCTGCACGGAAGAGGAAACGGTCATGGGCAGCAGCCTTTGGTGCGTCGAAAACCGCGTTATCGCGTTTTACCGCATTGCTCACGAGCGCGAAGAAGGGTACGTCTATTCCGCAAGGGTATACTCCTATGATATTGCCTCGGGAGAGGCAGAGCTCGTTTTTGACGGGGAGGATCCTATGTTCAGCTTCTACTCCGCGGCATATTATAACGGGGCTTACTATTTTGCCGGAAGAGCGACCATTGAGTCGGAGAATGATGAAAGGCCGATTGGAATAGGCGCGGTTTTCATTCTTGACGGCGGAAGTCTTGTCAAATGCTTTGATTTTGCGGATGAGGACGCCATATCCGGCGCGAAGGGAGGCGTAGGCGGGTATACCTCCGCGACCGTCTCCGGCGGCGTTGCAAGAGCGCATTACAAGCTGGACGACAAGGACTACGAAGTATGGTACAAGAGCCTCGAGACCGGCGAGACGCTGTATAAGGGCAAATGGGAGCTCGGCGGTCTTCCGGGATATGAGGACGGCAGGCTTTCGGAATGGCTGAATATTGGCGGCGACGGAGAAAGCACGGTAATGCTCGTGTATTTCCTTGTCGGGGATACGGAGTATTACTCGTTTGTGAAATACACCTTTGACGAAAACGGCATGACCGAGACCCTGCTTTTCTCGGGAGAGTATGCAATGTCGAATTAGTTCTTTTAAAATGCCCGTTGTTCTGCTTCCGGCGTACCGATTCAGCTTAAAGAAATGCAAAGGAGATTTCGCTTATGGAACTCAGGCTCGAGGAGCTTACCAAGCGCTACGGCGAGAAGGAGGCGCTTTCGCACTTCTCGTACACCTTCGAAAACGGCATATACGGGATACTCGGCGCGAACGGCGCGGGCAAGAGCACCATGATGAACCTCATCACCGATAACGTGAAGAGGGACGGCGGCACGATACTGTTTGACGGCACGGAGATACTTAAGCTCGGCGACGCCTTCCGTGCCGTACTCGGCTATATGCCTCAGCAGCAGGGGCTTTACGAGGGGATGACGGCGGAGAGCTTCTTGGCATACATGGCGAGGCTCAAGCGGATACCCGGAAGGGAGATACGCGGCGAGATCAAACGGGTGCTGGAGCTTACGAACCTAAAAGACGTCCGTCACGGGAAGATCGGCTCATTCTCCGGCGGCATGAAGCAGAGGGTGCTCCTTGCTCAGGCCATGCTCGGCGAACCCAAGGTGCTCATACTGGACGAGCCTACAGCGGGGCTCGACCCCAAGGAAAGGGTGAGGCTCAGGAATTATATCTATGAGCTCTCCCAAAACCGCATAGTCCTCCTCGCCACGCATATAGTCAGCGACATCGAGGCGATCGCGAACGACATACTGCTCTTAAAAAAGGGCAAGCTCATTCATCATGGCTCGCCGAGGGAACTTATCGACTCGCTTCCTCCCGATCAAAGGCCCCTCCTCGGGTACTTCTCGCTCGAGGACGTGTATCTTCACTATCTCGAGGACGATGAGGTGTGAGGAATGAACGAGCTCAAGCGCATACTATCCGATAAACGGCGTGCGGCGATACTCTTGATTCTGCCCATCATCTGTATCGGGCTGTTCCTGTTTGACCGCATGGGCGGGAACTTGAGGATCGGCTGGAGGCTCATGGTCGATGAGGGGCGGGAGTACCGGGAGACGATCGATAAGTACCGCGGCATGGAGGCAAATGAGATAATAAAGCTTTCCGCCGACGAATGCCGCTATCAGAAGCAGCCTAACGCCTATTCCCAGGCAGTCTATATAAAGGATTTCGCGGGCTATTACGACGCCGTCGAAAAGCAGGCGGCGAAGCTTAAGAGCTCATCGGTTTTCAGCGTCGATCCGAACAGTTTTTCATTCAGGAACATTCAGAAGACCGCGAAGGACTTTTCCCGAATGAAGGGCGTGACGGCCGAATTCGGCTCGAACAGAGCCATTGAACGCTGGCTCGGGTTCGGCACGGCAGATATTATCTTCCTCGCGGCGATAATAATAGTCGTACTCGCCTTCTTCGAGGAGAACCGGAAGGGGCTCTCGGCGCTCATAAGAACCTGCCCGAACGGAAGACTTAAGCTCGCCCTTTCAAGGATGGGCGTGCTCTTTTTCTTCTCGTTTGCATTTACAGTGCTGATGTACGGCTCGACGCTCATTGCGTCCTTTATGATCGACGGCGGCATTACTGACCTCGATCGCAGCATCCAGTCCATAGAGGGCTTCAAGACGCTGACGCTCAGGGTAACGATATCCGAGTGGCTCATGCTGTACTTTGGCGTCCGCGTAGTAACGGGCGTGTTCATTGGGCTCTTCTTCTGGTTCGTACTGAGCTTCCTTTCACACATCCAGCTCTCGTGGCTCGTGATAATCGGCATCACAGCGGCCGAGTATGCCGCATATACGCTCATCGCCCCGCAGATGGCTCTGAGCATATTAAGATACGTTAATATCTTCTCGTACATATCCCCGACGGAGCTGTTGTCAAAGTACGTCAACATGAACGTTTTCGGGTATCCGGTCGGCACGCTCACGTTTATGGGGGTGCTGCTTGCTGTTCTGCTTGTAGGGCTTACTGCGGGAGTGGTAATACTCAGGCTTAAGCGTTATCCCTTCGGCAACCGCGACGTGCTCGGGAAGGCGATAAAGCTGTGGAACACCGTTATGGACGCCGCAAGGAGCCGAATGACACTCTTGCCCATAGAAACGTACAAGCTCATCATTTTGGGAGGCTCCTTTCTCTTCATCGCGGTGGGGATATGCATAGGCAGGGATCTCGGCTACGAGGGCTACGCCTACTCGATGCAGGAGCCGCGTGCATACCCCGAATACATGAAGGAGATCGAAGGGCAGATAACGGACGCGACCTTTGACTATATCGAAAAAGCCAGAAGCAATCTCGATCTGTACTCCGGCATTGCCGAGGATTTCTCGGGCGCGCTCGATGTGATCGAGGCCGACGCGAACGCCGTTCTTGAAAGATCAAAAGAAAAGGGCTTCGATCCTGTGCTCGTCGATCAGTACAGCATAAACGACTTCATCGGCGAAAAGGGTTGGTACAGACACAGGGGCAACGCGTTTATCGCTCTCGCGTTCGTGATACTCATATCCGCGCCTGTATTCTCCTTTGAAAAGCAGGGCGGAACAGAACTGCTCCTAAGATCCACTCCAAGGGGCAGGAGGTCTGTCTTTATTCGAAAATATGCCGTCATATTCCTCGAAACGCTCCTCCTGTGGGCGGTCATATACCTCCGCGAATGGATAGGCACCGCAAAACTGATTGGAGATACTGCGTTGAATGCCAACATCGGGAACATAAATATGCTTGCCGATTTCCCCGTGAGCATGAGCCTCAAGGCGTTCCTCGCATGCGTGTTCATGCTCCGTCTTGTCGCTATGCTCATGGCAGCGAGCTTCACTGCGAGGCTTAGCCTAAGGCTCGGCACATGGGAAAAGACCGTGTTAGCTGCGGCCGGGATGCTTCTCGTCCCTGCAGGGCTCTGCTATTTCGACAGCACATGGGCAGGATTCATTTCCCTTTCTCCCTTTATCACGGGCTACGAGGCACTTACCGACTTCACCGGAGCTCAACCGCTGACCTATATGCTCATACTATGGTTCCTTCTTGCGCTGATTTCGATCCTCAGCAGCTATGTATTATGGGTGCCGCCGAAAAAAGGACGCGTCGGATAACGTGTCGGTATGAGCGCTTTATTTCACACTGTTCCCACGTTGGCC
>JAILRE010000029.1 GCA_024698505.1 Clostridiales bacterium
TATCCGCGGCGACGTTGACTGCGACGGCGACATCGACTTCGACGACGTCGGTCTCATGTACGGTTACTTCATCAACGAGGTCACGCTTACCGCTCAGGGCGTTGCCAATGCCGATTTCAACGGGGACGGCGTTGTCAACACGGCCGACGTTTCCGGTCTGTACAGGTATATCCTGGGCATGTAACGCAAATAGGAAACGGGCCGTAAGGTCCGCGTAAAAGCACGAAAAAGCCCCGAGAGATCGGGGCTTTTTTATGTCGTATCATTCACAGCCTGCCCATCAGGAAATACCCGACTATCGCAAGACATTCGCGCAGATAATCATTCGGAACGAGATACCACACGCCCTTGGCGGGGACGCCCTCCGCCTCAAGGCCGATGCGCTTCGCCGTCCGTTCCGATCTGAAAACGTGGAACCGCGTCGTTACGAAAACGGTCCTTTTGCCTTCACCGAGCTCGCTTTCGATCAGCCTTTGGGAGAACTCGAAATTCTCCTTCGTGCTCGTCGAGGCGTCCTCAACGAGTATCCTCTCCTTTGCGATACCGCGCCGCACGAGATATTCGTACATCACGGAGGCCTCCGATACCGCCTCGTCCGGCCCCTTTCCGCCGCTCACGACGGCAGTCGTATCCGGGTTCCGCTCAAGATAATCGTATGCGGCGTCCAGCCTGTACTTGAGCGTGAGGGTGGGGGAGGTCCCCCTTATGCCGCCGCCAAGCACTATGAGCGCGTCCGCGCCGTCCTCCGGCATGGAGGAGTTCTTCAGTATCAGCGCCGTCGTAACGGAGAATAATAGCGCGAAGGCAAGATAGGCTATTGAGAGCGCGAGCATGAGCGCCCTTGCCGCCCTGCGCTTTTTGCAGAGCTTTTTGATAAGGGGGAGCGTCAGACCGATGACGACGAGCGGGAGCCCAAGTATCATCGGCAGCAGAACGCCGAGGTTCGGACTGCTCCGCGTCAGCACGAAGAGCGTGTCGAAGCAAAGGAGCCCTCCCGCAAGCAGGAACGCGAGAGCTTCAATAATGAGCCGTATTTTTACTCGTGTTTTAACGTTCATGTGAAAATAATACAATATCTTTCAGGTCCCGTCAACCTTCTGCAAATAATTTTATCGGCGGAGCTTTTTGCTGTTGCTTTGCGCAGCGCACTGTGATACAATATATACAGGAACCAAAGGAGGTGCTGAAATGATAAAGGTGCTGTACGGCGGCAGGGGCCAGGGAATGAGCCGGGAACTGTGCGACATGGCTAATGAAAGGGTCCGCACGGCTTCGGGCAGCGTTGTTTTCATCGATAAGGACGATAAGCATATCTACGATCTTGACAGCGGCATAAGGCTGATAAACGCCTCGGATTATTTGATAGAGGGGCCCAAGATGTTCAGCGGCTTCATATCCGGAATATCCGCGCAGGATCACGATCTGGAGCTGATTTTCGTATGCAGCTTCATAAAGCTCGTCAAGCATCCCATAAGCTCGCTCGAGGGGCTGTTCGGCTTCTTCGAGGAATTCTCCGAAAGGTCGGGGGCCGACTTCGTGATAGAGGTCAACACCGATGAGGAATGCCCCGAATTCCTCAAAAAATACCTGTAAATCAAAATAAAACTTGACAAATCGGTCGGGACTCACTATAATATTGTGCGGCGCAGGGAATGCGCCGCATATGTTTTTATCAAACCGTTTTATAATGGCATCTTATCGGAGGCAAAATGGACATTTTTGAGTTTCTTCGCAGCGCGGTCCACTCCCTCGTAGGCATCCCCGAGGAAGAGATCCGTCCCGAAAGCACCAAGGATGAGCTCAAGCTCGATTCGTTCGACGTGGAAGAGCTCGTACTGGACGTCGAGAACGAGTACGACGTGCTCATTCCCGAAGCGAAATTCGATACCCTCGAGGATCTGGCCCATCTCGTAGCGGCCGCCTGAGGAACGAAAACGGCAGAAAAACAAAAGCAAAAGGCAGGGCTTCATGCCCTGCCTTTCTATTACTGTGGATCACTCTTTAACTGTGTCTTCCTCGCCGAAGATCGCGCCGCACTCGGGGCAGAACTTGGGGGGATTCGCGGGATCCGCCGGAGTGAAGCCGCACTTTGCGCAGCGGCATACGGGGCCCTCTGCGGGCTTGGCCTTACCGCAGGAGACGCAGAATCTGCCGGTGTTCACGGCGCCGCACTCGCAGGTCCACTCGCCTTCGGGAGCGGGCTTGGGCTTGCCGCACTCGGAGCAGAACTTGCCGGTGTTGACGTTTCCGCAGGAGCAGGTCCAGGCGCCCTCGGGAGCGGGCTGGGGCTTGCCGCATTCATAGCAGAACTTGCCGACGTTCTGAGTGCCGCAGGAGCAGGTCCACGCGTTGGCCGCGGCCTGCTGCGCCTGCTGCTGAGCCTGCTGCTGAGCGGCCATCTGATACATGCCGGTCACGGCGTTTCCGCCTGCGCCGGAAGCGGCGTTGAGGCCCGCAAAGCCGAGGAACGCGCCGCCCTCGTTCTGAGCGGCGTTCTCCATAGCAGAAGCGTAAGCGCCGGTGAGGTGCGCAGCCGCCATGGAGGGATCGCGAAGCGCAGCGTGTGTCTGGAGCTCCTTGATCCTGTCCTCATCCTCCTTGCTGGCGGTAACGGAGCTTACGCCGAAGGATACGACGGAGATACCGCGCAGGTTGACCCATTTCTCGGAAAGCTCGGTATTGAGCGCGTCGGCTATCTCGGCGGTGTGGCCGGGAAGCGCGCTGTATCTGATGCCAAGCTCGGATACCCTGTAAAGAGCGGGCTGGAGGGCCGTCAGAAGCTCGGTCTTGAGCTGGCTGTCGATCCTGTCCCTCGTGAAGGCGTCGGAGAAGTTGCCGCATACGTTCTGATAGAACAGTATGGGGTTCGATACCTCGTAGGAGTATTCGCCGAAGCACTTGATGGAAACGTCGGTCTCGAGGTTGATGGCCTTATCGACAATGTGGAAGGGAACGGGGTTGGCCGTGCCGTACTTGTTGCCGAATATCTCCTTGGTGTTGATGTAGTAAACGCGCTGATCCTTCGCAGGGGATCCGCCGTGCTTGAACCTGTCCCAGAACTCCTTGAAGGTGGCTACCAGGCTCTCGCCGAATTTGCCGGCGAAAATGGAGGGGGAGGTGGAGGTGTCGTAGATGAATTCGCCGGGCTCGGCGCAGAGCTCGACCACCGCGCCCTGATCGACGATGATCATGCACTGTCCGTCCGCGACGGCGATCTTCGAGCCGTTGGAGATTATGTTGTTCTCACCGCTCGTGTTGCTGCTCCTGCCGGAGATGCGCTTCTTGCCCTTTACGGCAAGCACGTTCTCGGGTATAGCGTCACAGTAGAAGTACTCGAGCCAAGCGTCGGCAAGTACGCCGCCGGCCGCGCCCAGAGCTGCTTTCAAAAGACCCATTGTATTATTCTCCTTTCGGTCAGGTACGGATTAAATGTAATGCATACATTTTCTATATTATCTTATATAATTCCTGTTTTGTCAATAGCCGATTAAATGCGCGTTCGATCCGCGGAACGGAAAAGATCCCATCCAAGGTGGGATCTTTCAAATATCTGTTCAGTTTTCCAGCCCGAGCTCGTCGGAGACCTTTATCAGCTGTTTTCTCAGCTGCTTTATCTCCCCGTCGTAGGGGTTCGGGGCGGCTATCTCCTGCTCGAGAGCGGCGCGGTCCCTCGCAAGGGCTTCGAGCCTCGTCTTCGCGTCGTCGAGCTTCTTCGCGATGCCGTTCACCGCGTTGTCCAGCCTCTGCGCCTGGCCCTGCGGGCTGTCGCTTATTTCGGCGGTGTAGCTCTCGTTCCCGGCGAGCAGGAACACCCTGTGAAGCCCGGAGGAGTCCGTGGTGAGATAGAGGGGGAAGCCGCGGAATTCGCCTATCAGAAGGGGTTCCTTCACGTAGGCGTTCTCCGTTACGAGCTCCAGCAGCTTCTCGCCCGCGTCGCGCCGGCGGTCGTATTCCTCGCCCTGTATCGTCATTACAAAGCCTTGGCCCTTCGTGAGCTCCGCCTTTTCAAGATCACGAGAGCAGTTTTCTATAAGCTCCCTGCACCTGTCCTCCCTCTGCGGGAAGGAGAGCAGCTGCTCCCTCGCGCCGTCCTTCGCGCGCTCGATCCTGCCTCTCAGCATGGACTTGCGCTGAAGATCCGTTTCGAGCTCGATGCGGCGCTTTATTAGCGGGTTGCCGACGGCGAGGGACTTGACCTCGCTGTACGTCAGGACGACCTCGTCGACCTCGTCTCCGCTTCTTGAGGAGTGATCGCCGCCGACTATCTGCGAGGTGAACCTCTGCTTGTTCTCAAGCAGCTGCCAGGAGTACGCGTCGAAGCTGCCGTTCGTTATGTAGCGGTAGATGGAGACCTCGTCGTTGCGGTTGCCCTGCCTCAGCATACGGCCCTCTCTCTGGGTGACGTCCGAAGGGCGCCAGGGTATGTCGAGATGGTGCACCGCCCAAAGCTTATCCTGCACGTTCGCGCCTATGCCGAGCTTGAAGGTGGAGCCTATGAGGATCCTTATCTCGCCCTTTCTGACCTTGTTGAAGAGGGCGGTCCGCATCGCGTCGTTCACGGCGTCGTGCACGAAGGCGATCTCCCTGGAGGGGACGCCCTTTTTCACGAGCTTGTCCTTCATATCGTCGTAGAGGTTGAAGTCGTCCTTCGGGGTGCTCTGATCGAGGAACACGAGCTGCGTCACCTGGCTGTTGCCCTTCCAGATCTCGAACACCTTTTCAACGCAGGTATTGAGCTTCGAGGTGGGCAGATCCTCCGCCGCGGGATCGACGAGGCGCATATCGAGCGCCGCCTTTCGGCCGTCGGTCGTGATCTTCAGCATGTTGTCCTCGGTCCTTGCTACGAGGCCCGATTTGACCTTGTCCGCCCTTTCGGCAAGGGCGCTTATATAGTCCCTCAGCGCCTTGGAGGCGGGGACGGTGCAGTTGACGTAATTGACGTTCGAGGGAAGCTTCTGTTCCTCATCGCGGGAGAAATGCAGATCCGCAATATCGGAGAGCAGGAGCGAAAGCTCGGGCAGATTGTGGTAGCGGCTCAGCCTCCTCCTCAAACGGTAGCCGACGCCGTTCGCCTCGACCTCGAATTCCTCGGTGACCTCGGAGAAGAGCTTTACCCAGTTGTCGAACTCGACGAGGTTCATCTCGTTCAGCCTCTCGTACGCGAGGTAGAGGAGCATCGTGTAAAGATCGGAGACGGAGTTGGTTATGGGCGTGCCCGTCGCGAATACGACGCCGCGGCCTCCGTGATTGCGCTGTATGAAGCGCACCTTCGCCATAAGGTCGTCGCATCGCTTGGAGCCCTTGGTATTGAGGCCGGGAAGCGTGCCGTGCTTGGTCTCTATGCTGATGTTCTTGAAGTTGTGCGCCTCGTCCACGAAGAGGGTATCCACGCCAAGATCGTCGAAGCAGATATCGTCCTCGGGGGCGGGATCCTCGTCGTCCCAGAGCTTCTGCAGGCGGCGTTCTATCCTGGAGGAGAAACGGTTAAGCACCATGTACGCGTCGTTATAGACGGCGTCCCTCATGGAGAGGGAGATCTCCGTCATGCGGTCAAGAAGCTCCTTCTCGCGCTCCTTTTTGGAGAGGGGGATGAGGGAGAAGCTTCCGTAGCCCATTATTATCGCGTCGGAATCGGATTCCGCGATCTCCTTCAGCATCGACTGACGGCGCGCGGGCGTGAAATCCTTGGGCTCTATCACTATGAGCTTCGCATCGGGGTAGAGCTTCAAAAATTCGGTATGCCACTGATCGAGTATGTTGTTGGGGACGACGAAGAGATTTCGCTTCGAAACGCCGACCCTGCGAAGCTCCATGGCGGCGGCGGCCATGGCGTAGGTCTTGCCCGCGCCGACCTGATGCGCCAGGAGCGTGTTCTTGGAATTGACTATCCTGCTCACGGCGGCAAGCTGATAATCCTGCAGTTTGATATCCGGGTTCTTGCCGGGCAGCTTCAGACCCTTCCCGTCGTAAACGCGGGGGCGCACCGCGCCGAAGGCCTCGTTATAGTGATTCAGGAGCCTCGACCTTCGCGGCTCGTCGCGGAAGAGCCAGAGCCGGAACTTTTCCTCTATAATACGCATGCGCTCCTGCGCAAGGAGTGTCTCCGCCTTGTTTATGCGGCGCACGGGTGTGTTGCGGTTAGCGGAATAGCTCGTTTCGTAGACGACTATCTCGCCCGAATTGAGGAGCCTTTCGACTATGTCGAACGCGCTCATCTTCTCCGTTCCGTAGGTAAGGCGGGCTCTCGTGTATTCCGAATAGTTCTTTTTGCCGTGGATTATGTAATGATTGGCGGGCTTGACGTATTCAACTATCAGCCTCGGCTTTTTGCCGCCGACGGGCTTTATTCCTATCAGCCATATGAGAAAATCGCGGTACACCCAAGAGGGTATCCACGGGCTGCCTATCGCGGCCTTTATATCCTCCGCGGGTATAAGGGGAGGCATTATGCTGTTGAGGGCGTTTATGTTGACGGAGTAATCGACCGCGAAGCCCCTTTCGGGCGCGCCGAATTCCTCCTCGCTCTTCTGGGCCTTCTTCGCGCGGTTGAGTTTTTTAAGCACGTTGCCGGAAAGATACTCCGCGCTGGGCACGAGCGAATCGAGAGCGGGATCGTAATAGATGAGCCCCACGAGCTTTGAGTAGGCTTCCTCCGAGGAGAGGCCCGATCTGTCGCAGATAAAGCGCAGATCGACGCGCCCACGCGTGAAAAGCGAGAGCTCGAGCGCCTCGGTAGGCGATATTGAGTTGACTTTACGGTTTTCCTGCAAGCCGCACCTCATACGTTCCTTTTGCTCGGAGCAATTACGCCCCGGCCTTGGAATTAAGGATTATAGCACAAAAAAGCGATCCTGTCAAGAGCTTTCCCCTGTGGGTGGCGGGAACGAAAAAAATAAAGCATGAAAACTCCCGCCGGAGCGCGCCGACGTGGGAAGCGCAAAAATATATTTTGAATCTTCCGCGGGAAATGTTGACATAATACGCGGGTGGTGTTATCATACTGTTAGCACTCGAGGGTGTCGAGTGCTAACAACCAAGACCCGATGAGAAAGGAGTGACGGGGCATGAGCGATAACAAAAGCCTGCTGGATATCCGCAAGATGCGCATACTTCAGGCGATAGTCGACGATTACATCATGACCGCCTCGCCCGTGGGCAGCCGCACGGTATCCAAACGCAGCGACATGGGGCTTTCTCCCGCAACTATAAGGAACGAGATGAGCGACCTTACGGAGCTCGGCTTCCTCGAACAGCCGCACACCTCCGCGGGGCGCGTTCCCTCCGAAAAGGCTTACAGGCTCTACGTCAATCATATAATGGACAGCGCGAAGCTGACCGACGACGAAGCGGAATACATAAAGCGCCATCTCGACACGAGGGTGCACGAGGTGGGCGAGGTCATAAGGCAGACCGCGAAGGTGCTCTCCGATATGACGAACTACACCTCGATGGTGCTCGTTCCGCAGCTCTCCTCCATGAAGGTGAAGCGCATATCGCTGATCCCCGTATCCGACGGAACGGCGATGGCCGTCGTCGTCACGAACACGGGCGTCACGAAGAACGCGATGATCCGCATCCCGGAGAGCCTCTCTCCCGAGGATATAGAGAAAATATCGAAGCTGATAACGCAGAAGCTCGACGGGCACCGCCTCGCAGAAGCGATAGAATCCGTTCTCCCCACGATAAGGGCGGAGATAGGCGAGCAGGCGGACGCCGTCTGCGGAATGCTGGAGGATATCGAACGAAGCATGTCCGAGACGGACGTCGAGGTAGTCGGCGCGTCGAACATACTCGATTATCCCGAATACAGCGACGCCGCCAAGGCGAGGAACTTCCTTGCCGAGATAGAAACGGGCGATTATCTGCAGAAGGTGCTTACCGATTCCTCCGACGTGGAGATGACCGTCAGGATAGGCACCGAGAACGAGAACCCCGATATGCAGGATTGCTCCGTCGTGACCGTCACCTACAAGGCGGGCGGCAAGAACATCGGCAGCATGGGCGTTATCGGGCCCACCAGGATGGACTACGGCAAGGTCGTTGCCGTGCTTAAATATATGAGCAGGAGCCTCTCCGACATACTCAGCAAGCTCCTTAAATGAAGGTGAAGGCATATGTCCAGAAAAGGAAAAAGGAAAGCGAATAAAATGGCAGAACAGAAAAACAACGAAGTCACCGAACCCGTGAACGAGACGGAAGAGAAGCTCGAGACCGCCGGGACTCCCGAAGCGGCCGAGCCCGAAAAGACCGAGCCCGAAAAGACCGAGCCCGAGTACGAGCCCATGACGCTCACCGCCGAAGAGGTCAAGGCCCTCAAAGAGAAGCTCACGAAGCTCCAGGAGGACAGGGACGACGCGATAAGGCAGGCTCAGAGGCTCCAGGCGGAGTTCGAGAACTACCGCAAGCGCAACGCCACTCTCGTCGCCGACAGCCGCGACGACGGCATCAGGGAGGCCGTGAAGAACATGCTCCCCGTGCTGGACAATTTCGAGCGCGCGCTCGAGACGGCGGGGGACGATCCCTTTGCTCAGGGCGTCGGCAACATCAGGAAGCAGTTCGTCGAAGCGCTTAAAAAGTGCGGCGCCGAGGAGATCCCGACGGACGGCAAGTTCGATCCCAAGCTCCACGACGCGGTCATGCAGGACAGCGTGGAGGATAAGGAGTCGGGCGATATAACGGCCGTTCTGCAGAAGGGCTGGAAGGTAAAGGGCAAGATAGTCCGTTACTCCATGGTAAAAGTCAACAATTAACGATAATACCCCCGTAAGGGTACTTAATAAAGAACATGATCAATAATCAGGAGGATAAATATTATGTCTAAGATCATCGGTATCGATTTGGGAACCACCAATTCCTGCGTAGCAGTCCTTGAGGGCGGTCAGCCCAAGGTCATCCCCAATGCGGAAGGCTCGAACACCACTCCTTCCGTAGTGGCTTTCAAAAACGGCGAGCGTATGGTCGGCCAGGTCGCAAAGCGTCAGGCCATCACCAACCCCGACAACACCGTTTCTTCCATCAAGCGTGAGATGGGCTCCGATTTCAAGCGCACCATCGAAGGCAAGACCTACACCCCGCAGGAGATCTCCGCTATGATACTGCAGAAGATGAAGCAGGACGCGGAGGCCTATCTCGGCGAGAAGGTCACCGAGGCCGTCATCACCGTGCCCGCCTACTTCTCCGACAGCCAGCGTCAGGCCACCAAGGACGCGGGCCGCATCGCGGGCCTTGACGTAAAGCGTATAATCAACGAGCCGACGGCGGCTTCGCTTGCCTACGGCGTGGATAAAGAGCACCGCCAGAAGATCCTCGTTTACGATCTCGGCGGCGGCACGTTCGACGTATCGCTCCTCGATATCGGCGACGGCGTGTTCGAAGTGCTCGCCACCAACGGCAACAACCGTCTGGGCGGCGACGACT
This sequence comes from Clostridiales bacterium, assembly GCA_024698505.1. Taxonomy (GTDB): domain Bacteria; phylum Bacillota; class Clostridia; order Christensenellales; family CAG-138; genus UBA3857. Next base: position 9,418 of record JAILRE010000029.1, read on the forward strand.
TCGATAAGAGGCTGATGGATTACATCGCCGAGGACTTCAAGCGCAACAACGGCATCGACCTCAGGAACGACCGTATCGCCAAGCAGCGTCTTCTGGACGCCGCCGAGAAGGCCAAGATCGAGCTCTCCGCGACTCTCACCACCAACGTCAACCTGCCCTTCATCACCGCCGACGCGACCGGCCCGAAGCATATCGACATGACCATCACAAGGGCCAAGTTCGAAGAGCTGATCGCCGATCTGCTCGACAAGACCCGCGTCTGCATGGAGCAGGCTCTCAGGGACGCCAACCTCAAGACCAGCCAGATCGACAAGGTCATCCTCGTAGGCGGCTCGTCCCGTATCCCCGCCGTGCAGGAGCTCGTCAAGAAGATCACCGGCAAGGAGCCCTTCAAGGGCATCAACCCCGATGAGTGCGTAGCCGTCGGCGCCGCCATCCAGGGCGGTATCCTCGGCGGCGAGGTAAAGGATATCCTGCTGCTCGACGTCACGCCTCTGTCCCTCGGCATCGAGACCCTGGGCGGCGTGTTCACCAGGCTGATCGACAGGAACACCACCATCCCCGTACAGAAGAAGCAGATATTCTCCACCGCCGCGGACGGCCAGACCTCCGTCGAGGTACACGTCCTGCAGGGCGAGCGTGAGATGGCTCAGTACAATAAGACGCTCGGCCGCTTCCAGCTGACCGGCATCGCGCCCGCGCCCAGGGGCATCCCCCAGATCGAAGTCACCTTCGATATCGACGGCAACGGCATAGTCAACGTCTCCGCTAAGGACCTCGGCACCGGCAACGAGCAGAAGGTCACCATCACCGCTTCCACCAACCTCTCCGAGGACGACATCAAGAAGGCCGTCCGCGAGGCGGAGCAGTTCGCCGAGGAGGATAAGAGGCGCAAGGAGGAGGTCGAGACCAGGAACCATGCCGACAGCATGATCGCCGCGACCGAGAAATCCATGAGGGAGATGGGCGATAAGATACCCGAGGCCGACAAGTCCCGCATCAACGCCGAGATCGAGAACGTCAAAAACGCCCTCGCCGGCACCGATCAGGAGGCCATAAAGGCCGCCGTCGAGAAGATGACCGAGGTCTCCTACGACGTATTCGGCAAGGTCTATCAGCAGCAGGCTCAGGAGGCGCAGGCCGCGCAGCAGGCGCAGCAGGGCCAGCCCGAGCAGCCCCAGAACGACGACGGCGTGGTCGACGCGGATTACGAAGTCGTAGACGACGATAAGAAGAACTGATAAAGGCGCAAAGCCCGAAATGGCGGAGGGCAGCCCCCTCCGCCATAGGGCTTTATTAATGAATAACGAAGAATGGATAAAGACGGCGGATGACGCAGGCTCCTCGGCTTTTCGGGAGCGGTCATTATTCATTCTTCGGTATTCATCATTCAAATGCATCGGAAGGTCTTTCCGGTGCGCGGAGGTAGAAAATGGCAGAGAAAAGAGATTATTACGAGGTGCTCGGCGTTCAGAAGACGGCGAGCGACGATGAGATAAAATCCGCGTTCCGCAAAATGGCGAAACAGTATCACCCCGATCTTCATCCCGACGATAAGGATGCGGAGGCCAAATTCAAGGAAGTGAACGAGGCTTACGAGGTGCTCTCCAACGCGGACAAGCGTGCCAAATACGATCAGTTCGGTCACGCCGCGTTCGATCCCACGGCGGGCGCGGGCGGCGGCTATTCCGGCGCGTGGTCGGGCTTCGGCGGCGGCTCTCCCTTCGGAAGCGGCGGCTTCGGCGGCTTCGGGGATATCTTCAGCGATTTCTTCGGAGGCGGCGCTTCAACAAGATCGTCCTCGAGCTACGGCCCCGTAAGGGGTGAGAACCTGCGCCAGACAATGACCATCACCTTTGAGGAAGCCGCCTTCGGCTGCGAGAAGGAGGTCCAGTACAGGCGCGAGGAGAACTGCTCCGCCTGCGGAGGCACCGGCGCGGCTCCCGGCACTCAGCCCCAGACCTGCCCCACCTGCGGCGGCAGGGGAACCATCAACAAGACGCAGAACACCATACTCGGCGTCATGCAGACGACCGTACCCTGCACCGCCTGCGGCGGCACGGGCAAGATAATAAAGGACCCCTGCAAGGTCTGCAATGGCAACGGCAGGGTGAGGACCGTTCAGAAGCGTAAATTCAAGATCCCCGCCGGCATAGACGACGGGCAGACCATCAGGATCTCCGGCGGCGGCGACGACGGCTTCCGCGGCGGTCCCAAGGGCGATCTGCATATCTCCATCCGCGTGAAGCCGCATAAGCGCTTCATAAGGGACGGCGCGGACATCCACCAGAACGTCACCATCCCCGTAACGACGGCAATGCTCGGCGGCTCAATAAACGTGCCCACGCTCGAAAAGGACGTGAAGCTCACCATCCCCGAGGGCACGCAGAGCCAGAAGACCTTCCGCATGAAGGGCTTCGGCATACAGAAGCTAAATCAGTCCGATAAGGGCGATATGTACGTGAACGTCACCGTCGAGATACCGAAGAAGCTCACCGATAAGGAGCGCGAGATAGTCGTAAAGCTCGCCGAGGAGATGGGCGATTCCGACGCCCAGAAGGCAAAGCCCAAGAAGAAGGGGCTGTTCAAGTAAAAACCCGAAATAAAAAAGCTGTCACGGCTTGGGCGTTTCCGCCTCCGTGACAGCTTTTCTTTTGCGTCATTTGAGCTTTTTCAGCCTTGCGATCCCGCGCCTGACCTGATCCGCGGTCTCGCCCTTGTCGAAGCCCCAGTCCTCCTTGAAGAGGCGGAGCTCCCCCTCGAGGGCTTCTATCGCGCTGTCGTAGTCGCCGGTTATCTCGTAAAGCTGAGCGAGCGCCTCGTAAGTGTCCGCGAAGCGGGGCTTTTCCTGCCTCTCGCGGGCCTTTTTGATGTACTCGATCGCGCCCTCGTAGTCGCCCTCCAGCACGCAGAGCTCGCCCATCTCGAACATGACCATCCATTCGTTGCCGAAATCCTTCTCCATCTCGGCGAAGACCTTACGCGCCTCATCGCGCCTGCCTGTCTCCCAAAGGAGCTTCGCGCGGTAGAGGGGAGTGCGGAAGGTGTTATCCGCCTTTTCGAGCCCCTTCAGGGCCTCCTCGGCCTCCTTGAAGCGCTTGTCGTCCAGCAGATTGTCCAGGAGCCACATATGTGCGCGCCAGTCCTTGGGATTCTTCTTGACGAAATCCTTGTAGAAGGCGATGAGCCTGTAATGGTTGCGGACGTTCCAGTCGGGCACGAACCCGCGCAGGCCCTCGTTCAGCTCGGCATGCGCGCCATAGCAGGCGGGATCCGCCGCAAGCGCTTCCATTGCGGCCTCGGCCGCCATGTCGTTGTAGGTCCTCGCAAGGTGGTTGTACATATCCGCCTTGAGCCTCAGGCAGTCGGCGGGGCGGTATCCGGCCGCGACCTTCGCGTCGATCCAGCGCTCGGTGCGGCTTATCTCGTCCGGGGTGAACAGACGCTCGTCCCAGATCATGTTCTGGATGCGCTCGTATTCCTTCTCCTCGGTGATGCCGAAGAGCTCGTCTATGCTGACCCCGAAGAAGACGGAGATATCGGGCAGGAGGCTGATGTCGGGCAGAGTCGCGCCGCGCTCCCATTTGCTGACCGCCTGTGCGGAGACGCCGATCTCGGCGGCGAGCTGTTCCTGAGTGATGCCCTTCGCGGTCCTTAAAGAACGAAGTTTGCTGTTGAGTTCCATGTTTTTCGTTTGCCTTTTGTAAGGCGTCCTTTCCCGGCGATCGCGCGCCGTTTGTCTTTCTCGGTACCGACGCGCTTATAATAAACTATCCGAATCGACTTGTAAAGCGCCTGTTTTGACAGCTGACTAAACCGATGGTTGAAAAAGCCATCTCTGCTGTGGGAGAGATGGCAGACCGGCTTGCTTTCAGAAAGCACTTGTAATTGCCAGAGATCTACAGAGACGATATAAGGACGGACGGCGAGCAAAAAGGCTTCTCCCTAGGGTGGAGAAGCTGCCCATCCGACGCAGTCGATAAGACTGATGAGGGGGGAATGCACGATATGATGATGGAAAAGCAGTCCTGACAACGCAGCTGCAAAGACTGATGAGGCGGTGATCTCAGAACAAGCAGCAATGCCAAACAAGCTTTGCCCCCTCATCCGTCACTTGCGGCTCCGCCGCTGCGTGCCACCTTCTCCACCACTCGCGGCACAGCCGCTTCGGCGCTCCGCTGAAAGCGCCGCACTGCGGCCCTTTCCAAACGCTTCGCGCGGGGAGAAGGCTGAATGATCAGGCTCTTATCTTTTCCCAACTCACGTCCAAGCCCTTTTCCTGCAAATGAATCATTATATCTATGCAAACGCCCTCGAACGTTCTGTTGATATCATCATTCGAATATCTCAGCACGGAAAAACCCATTTCGTTAAGCCTGCCGTCTCTTTCTGCATCCCGGGCCCGACCTTCTTCCGAATAATGCTGTGATCCGTCGATCTCGATGACTATTCTGGCTTCCGGTATCATGAAATCCACAATGAAGCCTTCAAGCTGTTTCTGCCTGTTAACGCCGCACGGAAGCTTTTTCAGGAAATCATACCAGATGTGTTTTTCTTCCCTTGTCATGCCTCTGCGCAAGGCGCGCGCCGTGTGTTTCATGCTGTGATTCGAAGGATCTTTTTCTTTCCGATCATTCATTGCTTCGAGACCTCATAAACGTTATTCCCGGATCAGATCCTTACCGTGCCCTCCATAACGACGGCGGCGGGGCCGCCGACGCGGACGCGGCCGTTTTCGATGCGGGCGGTGATTACCGAGGGCCTTCCCATCTTCTCGCCCTGCAGGAAGCGGGCGGGGGAGGGCGCGAGGCCGTATTCAGCCAGGTAACGGAACAGCGCGCCGTTCGAGGTGCCCGTGGCGCATTCCTCGGGTATGCCGTAAAGCGGCGCGAAATTGCGGCAGTGGGCTACAAAGCCGTCCCGGGTAAGGCAAAACATATGCACCCCCGTGACGCCGAGCCTTTCGCTTATCGCTGAAACCGCCGCCTCATCCCGGCAGGCGCCGTCCAGCTCTTCGATCGATGCGACGGGCAGCATCACGTCCGCGAGCCCGACGGAGACTATCGCGGGCGCAAGGCCGTTTACGCTCTCCCTCCCGGGCAGGCCGAACGCGCGGTAAAGCTCGTCCCGATCGCGTTTTTCAAGCGCGGAGACGATCTTCGCCTCCGCCATGTCGAGCGTGACCTCGTCCTTATCGACCGTGACCGTAATATCCCCGGAGGCGGTGTGCACGGCGATATCCCCTATGCCGACTATCCGCTTTGCGCGAAGGAACGAGAAAGAGGCGACCGTCGCATGGCCGCAGAGCGCCGCCTCGCAGACGGGGGTGAAGAACCGCGCCGCGTACTCGGTCTGGGAGAGCCGCCTTATGAACGCCGTTTCCGAAAAGCGGAGCTCCGCTGCGAGCTTGATGCAGATCTCGTCAGCGGGGAAGGGGTCGCCGCCAAGGTACACCACGCCCGCCGGATTGCCGCAAAACGGCTCCCGCGAGAACGCGTCGACTATGGCGGATAAATAAATGCTCATGATTGCCTCCTTTTACGGAATCACCCCGCGCATATTCTGCGCGGGGTGATCGTCAGGTCGATTATTCTATTATATCTCGGAGAGCTTCTTGTAGTACTCGTACTTCTCGGCGGCTTCCTTCTCGCTTCTTGCGAAGAGCTCGGCGGCGAGCTCGGGGAACTGCTGCTTCAGAGCGGTGTAGCGGCCCTCGCCCATCAGGAAGTCCTGATAGGAGGCGGTGGCGGGCTTGCTGTCGAGTATGAAGGGATTCTTGCCCTCGGCCTCGAGATCGGGGTTGTACCTGTAAAGGGGCCAGTAACCGGCCTCAACGGCCTTCTTGGCCTCGGCCTGCGCCTTGCCCATACCGGCCTTGATGGTGTGGTTGATGCAGGGTGCGTAGGCGATGATGAGGGACGGACCGTGATAGGCTTCAGCCTCGGCGATGGCCTTGACGAGCTGAGCGGGGTTGGCGCCCATGCAGACCTTCGCAACGTAGACGTAGCCGTAGCTCATGGCCATGAGGCCCAGATCCTTCTTCTTGGTGCGCTTGCCGGCGGCCGCGAACTTCGCGACGGAGCCGGTAGGAGTCGCCTTGGAGGACTGTCCGCCGGTGTTGGAGTAGACCTCGGTGTCGATGACGAGCACGTTGACGTCCTCATCCTGAGCGAGAACGTGATCGAGTCCGCCGTAACCGATATCGTAAGCCCAACCGTCGCCGCCGAAGATCCACTGGCTCTTCTTGACCATCAGGTCGCGCATGTCGTAGATCTCCTTGCAGATATCGTCGCAGTCACAGCCGCAGTCCTTGCAGCCCTCGACCAGCTCGAGCAGAGCGGCGGAAGCCTTCCTGGAGCCCTCGGCGTCGTTCATGTTCTCAAGCCAATCGCTGCAGATTGCCTTGACCTTCTCATCGTCACAGTCGGCAAGCTTGCGGACGAGGTCGGCCAGCTTGTTCCTGCGGTGAGAGGTGGCGAGGTTCATGCCGAAGCCGAACTCGGCGTTGTCCTCGAAGAGGGAGTTCGCCCAGGCGGGGCCGTGACCCTTGGCGTTTACGGTGTAGGGAACGGTGGGAGCGGAACCGCCGTAGATGGAGGAGCAGCCCGTGGCGTTCGCAATGATCATCCTGTCGCCGAAGAGCTGGGTGATCAGCTTGATGTACGGAGTCTCGCCGCAGCCCGCGCAGGCGCCGCTGAACTCGAAGAGGGGCTGCAGGAACTGGCTGCCCTTAACGGTGTTCTTCTTGATGTTGGCGGGAAGCTCGGGGATGGGAAGCTCAAGAGCCTTCTCCCAGTTCTTATGCTCGGTCTCCATGCACTCGGCAAGAGCGGTCATCTTCAGAGCCTTGGTCTTGGCGGGGCAGACGTCGACGCAGTTGCCGCAGCCGGTGCAGTCGAGAGGACTTACCTGGATGCGGAACTTCTTGCCGGGGATGCCGGTAGCGGCCTTGGTCTCGAAGGGGACCTCGGTGCCTTCCTCAACGAGGAACGGACGGATACAGGCGTGCGGGCAGACGAGGGAGCACTGGTTGCACTGGATGCAGTTCTCGGGGATCCAGGTGGGGACCTCGACGGCTATGCCGCGCTTCTCGAACTTGGTGGTGCCGGTGGGAACGAATCCGTCGGGAGCGAGCTTGGAAACGGGAAGCTCGTCGCCCTTCTGATCGAGGCAGGGCTTGATGAACTCGGTGAAGTAGGGATCGTCGGTGATGTGCATCGCGACCGCGCCCTCGGTGGCGTTGGCCCAGGACTCGGGATACTTGATCTCGGTGAGGCCGGTGATGCCGATGTCGATCGCGTTGTAGTTCTTCTGAACGACGTCCTCGCCCTTCTTCATGTAGCTCTTCTTGGCGGCGGCCTTCATGTAACCGATGGCCTCGTCAACGGGGATGACCTCGGCGAGCTTGAAGAAAGCGGACTGCATGATGGTGTTGATGCGGTTGCCCATGCCGACCTTCCTGGCAAGGTCGATAGCGTCGATATTGTAGAAGCGGATGTGCTTCTTGGCGATATCCTGCTTCATCTTGGCGGGAAGCTCGCGCTCCATATCCTCGACCGTCCAAGCGGAGTTGAGGAGGAATACGCCGCCCTCCTTAAGAGGAGCAAGCATGTCGTACTTCGTTACGTAGCTGGGATTGTGGCAGGCGACGAACTCGGCGGCGTCGATGAGGTACGGGCTCTGGATGGGGGTCTTGCCGAAGCGCAGATGGCTGATGGTCAGACCGCCGGACTTCTTGGAGTCGTAAGCGAAATAGCCCTGAGCGTACATATCGGTGTGGTCGCCGATGATCTTGATGGAGTTCTTGTTCGCGCCGACCGTACCGTCGGAGCCGAGGCCGTAGAACAGGCAGCGGATGGTTCCTTCGGGAGCCGCGTCGATCTTCTCATTGACGGGGAGGCTGGTGAAGGATACGTCGTCCACGATGCCGACGGTGTAGTGGTTCTTGGGAGCGTCCAGCTTGAGGTTGTCGTAAACTGCCTTGACCATGGAGGGGGTGAACTCCTTGGAGCCGAGGCCGTACCTGCCGCCGTAGCACTCAATCTCGGAACGGCCGCACTCTGCGAGAGCGGTGACGACGTCCTCATAGAGAGGCTCGCCGAGGGAGCCGGGCTCCTTCGTCCTGTCGAGGATGGCGAGGCGCTTGCAGGAAGCGGGGATCGCGGCGACGAACTTCTCGGCCGCGAACGGACGGTACAGGCGGACCTTGATGAGGCCGACCTTCTCGCCGCGCTTGTTCATGTAGTTGACGGCTTCCTCCGCCGCATCGGCGCCGGAGCCCATGATAACGAGCACGCGCTCGGCGTCGGGAGCGCCGACGTAATCGAAGAGGTGATAGTGACGGCCGGTGAGCTCGCCGACCTTCTCCATGTAGTACTCGACCGTCTCGGGGATGGCCTTGTACATGTTATTGGCGGCCTCGCGGCCCTGGAAGTAGATGTCGGGGTTCTGGGCGGTGCCGGCGAGATGAGGATGCTCGGGGTTCAGAGCGCGCTCGCGGAAACGCTTAACGGCCTCGAAATCGCAGAGAGGACGCATATCCTCATAGTCGATCTGCTCGATCTTCTGTACCTCGTGGGAGGTGCGGAAACCGTCGAAGAAGTGGATGAAGGGGATGGAGGAGCGGATCGTGGAAAGATGGGTCACGAGCGCGAGATCCATGACTTCCTGAACGGAAGCGGAGGCGAGCATCGCAAAGCCCGTCTGACGGCAGGCCATGACGTCGCTGTGGTCGCCGAAGATGGAGAGGGAGTGAGCCGCAAGAGCACGGGCCGAGACGTGGAACACGCCGGGAAGCTGCTCGCCGCTGATCTTATACATGTTGGGGATCATGAGGAGCAGACCCTGGGAAGCCGTGAAGGTGGTCGTCAGAGCGCCGGCTGCGAGGGAGCCGTGAACAGCGCCCGCTGCGCCGCCCTCGGACTGCATCTCGGCGATGCGGACCTTCTGGCCGAAAAGGTTTACTCGTCCGTTTGCCGCCCATTCGTCGGCCACTTCAGCCATGGGGCTGGAGGGGGTGATGGGGTAGATCGCGGCTACATCGGAAAATGCATACGCGACGTGCGCGGCAGCGGTATTACCGTCAATGGTAACAGTCTTTGCCATAGAAGATTATCCTCCTGTTTATAGTAAGAGTTTTGACCGCAACGGCCCGCAGTGAGCCATTTTGGTTATTATCCATCCATCATTATAACCATACGGCAGAGGGATTTCAAGCCGCGTTATTTCTTAGAATAAAGTATATTTTCCGCGCACGCGAGGGCCGCCGCGGGGCCCCTGCCCCGGGCCGTGGAAAAGGCCGCTTTGCGGCTTGCAAAACGAGCGCCGATATACTATAATGGAAGCAAATAAAACGAAGGAGAGAACTATGGAAAAGAACGGATTTTTTGAAGAGATACACGGGCGTTTCGGCTTCGGCTGCATGCGCCTCCCCATGATCGAAAAAGAGGTCGATCTCGAGCAGTTCATAAAAATGGCCGACGAATTCATCAAAGCCGGCTTCAACTATTTCGACACGGCGCACGGCTACATAGGCGGCAAAAGCGAGCTTGCGATAAAGGAATGCGTCTCCTCCCGCCACGACAGATCCGAATTCCTTCTTACCGATAAGCTCACGGAGAGCTATTTCGAGAAGGAGGAGGACATAAGGCCCTTCATCAAGAGCCAGCTCGAGGCCTGCGGCGTCGAGTATTTCGATTTCTATCTCATGCACTCGCAGAACGCCGTTAATTTCGAAAAGTTCAAGGCCTGCCGCGCGTACGAGACGGCGTTCGAGCTGAAGAAGGAGGGCGTCGTCCGCCACGTCGGGCTGTCGTTCCACGATTCGGCGGAGGTGCTCGACAGGATACTCACCGAGTATCCTCAGGTGGACGTCGTTCAGATCCAGTTCAATTACCTCGATTACTGCGATCCCAGGGTGGACAGCAGCGGCGTTTACGCCGTATGCGAGAAGCATAACAAGCCCGTCATAGTTATGGAGCCCGTCAAGGGCGGCCAGCTCGTAAACCTGCCCGACGAGGCGCAGGCCTTCTTCCGGGAGCTCGGCGGCGGCTCGCTAGCTTCCTACGCAATACGCTTCGCGGCGGGCTTCCCGAATATCTGCATGGTGCTCTCCGGCATGAGCAATACCGAACAGATGGAGGACAATATCTCCTTCATGTCCGATTTCAGGCCCCTTGACGAAAAGGAGCTCGACGCCATAGACGGAGTGAGGGCGGTGCTCGATTCCCTGACCGTCATACCCTGCACGGGCTGCGGCTACTGCGTCGAGCAGAACAAGTGCCCGCGCGATATAAGGATCCCCTCCATGTTCGAGCTCGTCAACAACAGCGCGAAATTCAAGGATTTTAACGGCAAACGGTATTACGAGTGGTACACCTCCAAGCACGGCAGGGCCTCCGACTGCATAAGGTGCGGCAGATGCGAAAAGGTCTGCCCCCAGCATATCGAGATCAGGAAGCACCTCATGAAGGTCTCGGAGATGTTCGAGGAATAAAGCGCCCGGCTTTTTAAGGCGGAGATGCGGTGAAAAACGGAGCGGCGGATTTTTCGAATTGTCGTATTTTTACGGAACCGAAAGGTCCTCCCGCTCGTTATATATGTGAAGGGCCTTCGATCCGCCCTTATTACCGGATAGAAAACAGGAGGCAGTTTATGAAAAAAGCAGTTTTCAAAACGGCGGCGCTGCTGCTTGCGGCGGTGATGCTGCTTACAGCCTTTGCCGCGTGCGGAAGGCGGAACGCGCCCGAGGAAAGCACGCCCGTTCCCACCGAACAGGGGGCGGCCGCTCCCACGCAGGAGCCCGACGGGACGCCGACCGAGGAACCGACGGAAGAACCGACGGAGGAGCCGACCGAGGAGCCTACTCCCGAGCCGACGGCAACTCCAGATCCCAAGCAGGAGCCCGTCGCTTTCGTGAATCCGAAGTTCGAGACCATATACAGAACCATCATCCGAAATTATGACCGCCCCATCACGAGAGGGCAGGTCCTTTCCACAACTTCTCTTCATGTCGGCGGCATGAATCTCGGCGACCTTTCGGATCTCGCTATGTTCGAGAACCTGAAGGAGCTCATAGTCGGCACCACCGATCCCATCGACATAAGCCCGCTGAAGGGACTTACGAAGCTTGAAAGCTTATATGCCATAAACGTCGTGGACCTTTCCGCTCTCGCGGGTCTTGAAAACCTGAAAACACTCTATATTACGTTGAACGAGGACACGGTGGGTTTTGAGGCTCTCTCGGGGCTGAAAAGCATTGAGGAGCTGAACATAGACGGCTATTGTCTCGACGATCTGGCGCCTGTCGCAGGGCTCACCACCCTGAAAAAGCTGCGCGTCAGATCCGAAACGCTCGCCGACATATCCGCGGCGGAAGGTCTTTCTGATCTCGAGGTGCTTCTGCTTACGGGCGTATTCAAGGATATCTCCGCTATCGCGGGGATGACGAAAATGAGTTATCTCATACTTGACTGCGGAGTTGAGGATCTGACCCCTCTTGCGGGGCTCACCGGGATAAATAATCTTAATATCTCAAACGCGGCCGATAAGGGGAACGGCATAAAGGATATCTCTCCGCTTTCCGGCCTCACAAAGATCGCAACGCTGTACCTGCCAAACTGCGGCATTTCCGATATTTCCCCGCTTGCAGGCCTTACGAAGATCACGGAGCTGGTGCTCACCCGAAACGAGATAAGCGATATCTCGGCTCTTGCAAACATGCAGGAACTCGTATGGCTGCACGTCTCCGAAAATAAGATCGACGATATTTCCGTTCTGTACGGGCTCAAGCGTCTTCACGGCGCCGATCTTGAGGGGAACCTTCTTACCGATGAAGAGATAGCCGCGTTCAATGAAACGCTTCCGTCCCTGCCGTAAAGAAAGGAGCATATCATGAAAACGAACAGGATCATCATAACGGTTTCGGCGGTTCTGATCGCCGTATTGATGCTCTGCTTCGCCGCCTGCGCGAAGGATCCCGGACGGGAGGCGGACAACACGGAGGCCCCGGCAACGGAGCTCCCGACGACTGCACCGACGGAAAACCCGACGGAGATACCGACCGAGATACCGAGCGAGGCCCCGACGGAGATACCGACCGAGGCGCCGACCGAGGCCCCCACCGAGACGCCCGAACCTCAGCCTGCCGTATTCAGGGAATTCGGCGAGTGCTCCGAAACGGTGGCGAGCATCAAGCCCGGCAACGGGGACGACGAAGTCAAGTACAGCTACAATGAAGAAGGGGATTACGGTCCCTATGTTTTCTGCGTGTCCGGGGACACGATCTACATCCCGGACGAGAACGAAGAATACGAGCGGACGTTCCTCATGGTCTCCCTCGCGGACGGAACTGCGACTCATATCGAAAACAACAGGCCGTGGCTTTCCTTCGGCGTGATCGACGGTCTGGTCATTGAGTACAACGTGGTCTGGCGGCTCGGCGACGAGGAAAAGACGATAATAATACCCGCCGTTACCCGTTACGATTATTTCGACTTCATCACCGTGCGCGGCGGCAAAGCATATGCGTATTCCCATCCCACGGGGAACAAATTCATCATAGACGAGCTCGTCTACGATCCCGAGCTTGAAGCATGGAGGGGCGTCAGGAACCTTATGAACGGGCAGACGGGCTTCACTCTTGCCGAAAACGGAGCAAGGCTCGAGGGCGACAGATACCTCGGCTACAACAGCGACGGATACCATTTCATGTGGGAAGAGCGCTGGGAAAAGACCGATGACAATACGTGGAACAGATACGATATCATACGCAAATACTCCCCTGAAGGAGCGGAGGTGGCCTATACCGAAGCGCTCTTCAACAACGAATTGAACACTCCTTCGTTCTTCCTGATGGAGGACGGGCATATTTACACCATGGTCTGCTACTCCGACAGGCTCGAGGTGATAAGGATCGACCTCTGATCGGCATTGACCAAACGAAGCGCCGCGCCTATTTAGGCGCGGCGCTCATCTTATGCGTTCGGCGGCGGCTCCGTAACGGGGAAAACTTCGTTTCCCGGCGGGCATTCCTTGCGCCTTATCTCCTTTTCGAGCGGATGGGGGAGACCGCCCTCTATGCCGCCCGCGTCGGGCAGTATAAAGCCTTCCTTTTCGTTCGGATTCATGCCGCGCTCTCCCGATCGAAACGACGGGCGGGGCAATGCAGGACGAACACCGCGCCGTCCCTCGTTCCGTCGCTCACGGTCTCCCGCTTCGTGATGAGCGCGACGCCGATCATCAAAAGCGCCAGCAGCGCGAACGCCGCGGCAAAAGGCAGAAGCTTTTTCACAGTACCCAACTCCTTTCGTTGACTTTCGATATTATTGTTGCCCGAACGCGATCCCGTGATACGTTCGGGCTTTTTCGCGTTCTTAACAAGCGCGCTTCACGATTCATAGTATGTATAAATCCCAAAAGGAGGTAAACGAAATGTATATATGCGATTCATGCCGCGTCAACGGCGCGGAATGCTCCGGCACGACCGTCCCCGCGGGCGGAGTCTCCGTCGGGCTTTCCGTCTGCGGCTACGAGACGGTCAGGATGCAGCTTCCGAAGCTCATTGCCGTCGACCAGAACTATTCTTCCGGGCTCTGCCCCGGGTGCGCTCTCGAGAAGGGGACCATGTTCCCCGAGCTCGTGAGCGAGTATTGAGGAGGGGCCTATGACCGAGTGCGAACTTCTTAACAGGATCAGCGAGGTGCAGTTCGTCTGCGTGGAGCTTAACCTCTACCTTGACACGCATCCTTCCGACGAGGCTGCGAGGAGCGATTACCTCAGCTATTCGAGGCTCCTTGCCGAGCTTATCAATGAATACGAGGCGGAGTACGGCCCGCTTCAGGGCTTCGGGCATTCGCCCACGGATAAGGGCTGCTGGATCCATTCCAGGTGGCCGTGGGAAAGGAATTAAGGAGGACTGAAAAATATGTGGATCTATCAGAAAAAGCTTGAATTCCCCGTCAATATCACGATGCCGGATCTCAGGATCGCGAAGGCGCTCATGGCGCAGTACGGCGGCCCCGACAGCGAGCTCTCCGCCGGCGTGCGCTATCTTACGCAGAGGTTCTCCATGCCCGACGACCGCCTCAGAGCGACGCTGAACGACATAGGCACGGAGGAGATCGCCCATTGGGAGATGATCGGGACCATGATACTCCAGACGGTGGAGAACGCCTCCCTTTCCGAGCTCGAGGCCGCGGGCCTTTCCGGCTATTACACCCTGCACGGACGCGCTGTCTATCCCGCCGATCCCAACGGCGTGCCCTTCACGGCGAGCTATATCCAGTCCACGGGCGATCCCATTGCGGATATCTTCGAGGACCTCGCCGCCGAACAGAAGGCGCGGGCGGCGTACGAGCACATAATGAACCAGACCGAATGCGAGCAGTATCTTGCTCCGCTCCGCTTCCTGAGGGAGCGCGAGGTCGTGCATTTCCAGAGGTTCTCGGAGTGCTACAACATCCTCAAGGAGCTCTACCCCGAAGGGCGTCAGAACAAGCTCCGCTAAAGCTCCGGGCGGTCTTTCGCCCGCTTCGATAGATACCGAAAGACGCCTTTCCAGTCGGGAGGGGACGATGAGGAACGAAAGCAAAACGCATAAAAAAGGGGCGGCAAAGGGAAAGACCCGCGGGTCTTTCCCCCTTTTCATGCCCGTTCCCGTAAGAATTTCAGCTTAGGAAGCATTTATTTTCCTCAAACCCTTTAATTTTTTGCACTTATATGATATAATAAACCCACTATACCGAATTTGGGAGATGAAACAATGAACAACACACCGAATTCCGGTGGCAGAAAAAAGAAAGTCACCGAAGGCAACGGCAACGTCAACAAGCGTGAAGAGGCCCAAACCACGGGTCCCGTCGGCCGCGAAGACGGTTATGCCGGCCGAAACGATAACGACAAAAAAGGCGACGATAACGACGCGGAGAGGGCCGGCGGTCTCGACATGCTTGGCGCTCTTCTCGGAGGCGGATCCGGTTCTTCCGGCAATTCCGGCAACGCCGCGGGCAACATCATTGGCTCGCTCCTCGGCGGAAGCTCCTCCTCCGGCAATTCCGGCAATTCCGGCTCCTCCGGCAATTCCGGCAACGCCGCGGGCAGCATCGTCGGCTCCCTTCTCGGCGCTGCCGCGGGCGGCGCGGGGAAGAAGGGCGGCCTCGGCCTCAAGAAGATCATCATAATCGCGGTGCTCATTATCGCTGCGCTCCTTATCTATAAGTCCTGCTCAGGCGGCCAGGGCTGCTCCCTCATGAGCATGATGAGCGGCGTCGGCCAGAGCGTTGCGTTCGAGCCCGAAGAAGATATCAACGAGTACAGCGCGTCCGATCTCAGCGCGCCCGCCGCTCCCGTATCGCTCACCTCCACGTCTAACGCGGATCTGACGGTCGCCAGCGGAGCGAGGGACAAGCGCACCGTCATCAAGGGCGACGGCACGGACGAAGTCCTCATAATGCTGTTCATGTGCGGCACCGACCTCGAGTCCAAGTACGGCATGGCCACGAACGACCTCAACGAGATACTCAAGGGCAGCATCGACGACGAGCGCGTCCATATAATCGTTGAGACGGGCGGCACCAAGCAGTGGCGCAACTCCATCTTCTCCAACGAGACGAACCAGCGCTACCTGCTCACGAGCAAGGGCGTCGCCGCGCTCGACAAGAACGTCGGCAACAGGGCGATGACCGATCCGAACACGCTCTCCGATTTCATCAGGTTCTGCGTGGGCAAGTTCCCGAATGCGAACCGCAGGATCCTCATTTTCTGGGATCACGGCGGCGGTTCCCTCTCCGGCTACGGCTACGATCAGCTCCACACCAACAAGGGCTCCATGACCCTCGATAAGATCAACAAGGCGCTTAGGGACGGCGGCACGACCTTCGATTTCATCGGCTTCGACGCCTGCCTCATGGCCACCATGGAGACGGCGCTCGTCACCGAGCAGTACGCCGATTATCTTATCGCTTCCGAGGAGACCGAGCCCGGCTGCGGCTGGTTCTACACCAACTGGATAACTGCCATCTCGCGCAATCCCGCCATCAGCACCGTTGAGCTCGGCAAGATGATCGTCGACGACTTCAACTCGGTCTGCGCCAAGAACAACGCGGGCGACACCACCACGCTCTCCGTGGTAGACCTTGCCGAATTCGCGGGCACCGTTCCCGATGCGTTCGCCAAGTTCTCCGAGAACATCAGCGAGCTGCTCGACAGCAAGCAGTACCAGGTTGTCGCCAACGCGAGGAGCAACGCCAGAGAGTTCGGCGCATCCTCGGGCATCAACCACGTCGACCTCATCCATCTTGCGAGCGGCATCGGCACCAACCCCGCGAAGAACCTCATAAAGGCGCTTCAGGGCTGCATCAAGTACAACCGCACCGCCAGGGCGATGACCAATTCCTACGGTCTTTCCATCTACTTCCCGTTCACGAGCTTCAAGAGCGTGAGCAGCGCGGTGAACCTCTATAACAACATCGGCATGGACGCAAGGTATTCCGCTTGCCTCAAGAGCTTCGCGAGCCTTGCCGCCGGCGGCCAGATAGCAACCGGCACGACTTCCTCCCCGATGGGCTCGCTCTTCGGCAACCTCACCGGCACCCAGAGCAGCTCTTCCTCCTCCGACGTGCTTTCGAGCCTCCTCGGCGGCGCGCTCGGCGGCGATTCCTCCGGCATAGCCGGCTCGCTCCTCTCCAGTCTGCTCGGCGGAGACCGCAGCTGGTTCGAGAGCGACAGGGTAATGGCTAACCTCGATTATTACGACGCGCACGCCATCTACGCCGACGATATGCTCCTCACCGAGAAGGACGGCGGCAGCGTGCTCTCCATGAGCAGCGAGAAGTGGGAAATGGTCGAGACCGTCCAGCTCAACGTGTTCCTTGACGACGGCGAAGGCTATATCGACCTCGGCATGGACAACGTCTACGAGTTCGACGGCGACGGCGATCTCAAGATCGACTTCGACCGCACCTGGATCGCCCTGAACGGGCAGGTCGTTCCCTATTACATGATCAGCGACGTGACGGACGGCGACAACCGCGTCATCACCGGCCGCGTTCCCGCTATCCTCGTGCCCAAGGACGAGGGCGAGGAAGACAGGCTCGTCTACGTCATAATCGTGTTCGACGATTCCGATCCCTCCACCGAGTACGGCTTCGTCGCCGGCGCCCGCGGCATCTACGAGAACTACGAGACCGATACTCTCGGCCGCGGCCTCATCAAGCTGAAGGAGGGCGACAAGCTCCAGTTCGTCTGCGACTATTACAAGTACGACGGCACCTACGCCGAGAGCCACTTCTTCGGCGACGATCTGATCGTTCATCTCAACGCGGACGGCACTCCCGATATCGAGGTATCCAACGTATCGATCGGCAGCGGCCCCTGCAAGGTCAGCTACTGCCTCACCGATATGTACGGCAACGAGTTCTGGACCATGTCCAAGGATTTCTGATAACGCATCAAATAAAAAGCGCCCCACAGGGCGCTTTTTTCATGCAGGGACTGCCTTTATCCTTATTGACAAAAACGGGGGAGGGTGCTATATTTATGCCGATCCCAACAGCGTACGGGGTATAAGGGAATGCGGTGAAAGACCGCAGCAGCCTCCGCTGCCGTAAACGGTTACGAAAGCTTCAATGTGTCACTGGGCATATGCCCGGGAAGGCGAAGCGAGTAGGCCCGAGCCGTGAGCCGGAAGACCTGCCCCAAGCGCGTTGGAACACGCCGTTTTCGGAAGCCGCATATGCGGTAAGCACCTTCTTCCGCGAATGGCAGGGGCTTGCAGGGCCCAAAAATGATCAACACGGAGGTATGTTAGAATGAAACTCTGCAAACGTATCGTCGCCGCGCTCGTTATCGCGGCAATGCTCGCGCTCTGCGTGCCGGCTTTCGCCGCGGGGCCCGAATACCCCGAGGTCCCCGAAGGATACGACGGGTACATCACTTTCTCGGTATCCGCCATCACGATGGGCTGGACCTACATTATCGACCCGATGCTCGTTCCCGTTCACGAGGGCGAGACCTTCGCCGCGGTAACTGCAAGGGTGTTCGACGAGCTCGGATGGGCCTATACCTACAGCGGCACCGTTGAGGAAGGCTTCTATCTCACCGGCGTCGGCTGCTATGAGACGGAGCCCATGGTCCCCGAATATCTCATGAACGAGATACTCGCCTATCCCGCATGGGCCGAGGAGGAGTTCGAATACTCCTTCGGCGAATGGACCGGAACCTTCACCGATGACGAGATCCTTTCCGCCTCCGAATACTGCACGCTTTCCGGCTGGATGTTCCTTGAGGACGACGAATCCGCCTCCGTCGGAGCGGACGCCCTCGTCGTCACCCCCGGCAAGGCCTATACCTGGATCTTCACCATCTACGGCTGGGGCATGGATTACGGCGTGAGCGACGGTTGGGGCATGTTCCCCGCGTTCGATAACCCCATGGAGGGCGTCTCCCGCACCGAGGCTCATATCGCGCTCGCTCAGATCTGCGCCGATGAAGAGCTTATGGAGACCGCGCTCGACGTCGCGGGCGATGAGCTCATCGATTTCCTCACCGCTCTCTACGATCCCGAGTCCTCTCAGGAGCTCATTGACAGCACGCTTGCCGCGCTTCTCGCGGCGCTCTATCCCGCCGAGACGATCCCCGGCGACGTCAACGGAGACGGCAAGGTCAGTTCCGCTGACGTACTGCTCATAATGCGCTATTCCATGGGCCTGGAGGAGCTTGAAGCCTCCGCGCTCGAGAATGCCGATCTCAACGGAGACGGCGTGGTCGATTTTGCGGACGCGCTTCTCGTCGCCCGCTCCATCAACTGATGAGATCAAAGATCATAAGATCGTTTGCGGCACTGCTTGCTTTGCTCATCGCGGCGGCAGTGCCGATTTTGGCGTCTGCATCCACCGATTATCAGACGCCCTTTTCCGCCGTAAAAAGCTACCTCGCCTCGACGACTCCGTCGTTCGGCTCCGTCAACGGCGAGTGGCGGGTATTCGCGCTCGCAAGGAGCGGCAGAGTCTCGCCCGGCGATCCCTACTGCACGAATTACTATAACGCCATAGAAGCTTACGTCCGCGGCGTCGGCAGTGGAAAGCTGGATACCAACAAATCGACCGAGAACTCAAGGCTCGTGATCGCGCTCACCTCGATAGGAAGGAACGCCAGGAACGTCGCCGGGTACGATCTCGTCGCCCCTCTTACCGAGCAGAGCTTCGTAAAGAGGCAGGGGATCACGGGCGCGGCGTACGCGCTTCTGGCGCTCGGATGCTCCGCTTCCTACGGGGAGGAGCAGACGAAGGCCGCATACATCGATTTCATTCTCGGGCGTGAGATAAGCGGAGGAGGCTGGTCCCTCGGGTCCTCTCCCGATCCCGACGTTACCGCGATCGTGATCACCGCGCTCGCGCCGTATCAAAGTGCGGCGGAGGCGATCGATAGGGGCATTGCCAAGCTTTCCGAGCTCCAGCTCGAAAACGGTGGCTTCTCCTCCATGAACACCGAAAACTGCGAGAGCTGCGCTCAGGTCGTTGTCGCGCTGTCGACCGTAGGCGTCGATGCGGACAGCGACTCGCGCTTCGTCAAGAACGGCAATTCCGCGCTCGCCGCGCTCTGCTCGTACTTCACTGGGACGGGCTTCGCGCATACGCAAAACGGCCAGGTCAACGCCATGGCATCCGAACAGGCGGCGTATTCGCTCTGCGCATACCGGCGCTTCAAAACGGGCAAGAACGACCTCTACGATATGAGCGACGTTTCCTCTGCGGATCCGACGCCGACGCCCACGAGCACGCCAAAACCCACGGCTACGCCCAAACCGACGAATACTCCCAGGCCCACCGCTACGCCGAAACCCACTGCAACGCCCAAGCCCACGAATACTCCCAGGCCCACCGCGACGCCCAAACCCACGGCGACGCCCAAGCCGACGAATACGCCGAAACCCACGAATACTCCGAGGCCGACCGATGCGCCCAAGCCGACGGATACTCCCGATCCGACGAATACGCCGGGCGCGACCGCGACCCCGACGACGAGTCCGACCGAGGCTCCTACAGAGACGCCCACCGAGGCCCCCACTGAGGCTCCGACCGACGCGCCCGAAATAACGGACGAGCCCGAAACGAGCGAGATCGTTCCTACGGAAGCCCCGACCGAGCAGCCGACGGAAGCGCCGACAGAACGGCCTTCGGAAGCTCCGGCCGAACGGCAGACGGAAGCTCCGGCCGAACGGCAGACGGAAGCTCCCGCGGCCGGCTCTGCCGATAAGAGACCGAGGAACTTATGGCCGGCTTTCGCGCTTGCGGGAGCGGCGATACTGACGGGCATTGCGGTATTGATAGCGAGGAGGAAGCATGAAAAGAAATAAAGCTCTGTTCATAAGGCTACTTGCGGCGCTTCTCGCATTCGCGTTCGCCGCGCTGGCTTCGGCCTGCGAAAAGCCCAAGGTCAAGGACAACTACGCGCATCACTGCACTCTTTACGTCGACTGCAGGACGCTCCTCGACAATATGGACGATCTGGATCCCGATAAAAGGGAGCTCGTCCCCGAGGACGGCGTGATACTCGCGCAGGTCACGGTGGGCTTTGACGACGGCGATTCCGTCTACGATATCCTCGTTCGCGAGCTCAGGTCAAGGGATATCCATATCGACGCGTCCTTCGTGCCCGCCTACAACACGGCGTACGTAAAGGGCATCAATAACATTTACGAGTTCGACTGCGGCTTATCGAGCGGCTGGGAATACAGCGTTAACGGGGTTTTCCCGAATTACGGATGCTCGGCCTATTACCCCGAGGAGGGGGATGAGATCCGCTTCCTCTACACCTGCGATCTCGGAGCGGATATCGGCAACGAGTTCAAGGGAGAATAAAAACCCAAGCTACCAAAAGAAAAAAAGCCCTCCGACTGCGAAAGACGGAGGGCTTTTCCGCGCCATCGGGCACGGCGCTTCCACTATTATTTGCCATTATTACGACAGATTTTCCGTGTTGCATTATGAAACTGAATAATGTATAATTAAAGATGGACTATAACGCGTTACTATCGTTTGCCGTTATCCGATGATCGGTTTTCGCAAGGGGGAGAGCCCCCGAGGATACGAAAGGAGATAATCCGTATGAGTGAAAAACGCGTGGTTTTCGAGCGCTTCTATCGGGCGACTTCCCTCATAGTGATAGACGCCGTATGCTGCTTCCTGGCGTTCGCCGCCGCGACCTGGTTCCTTCACAGCGCGGTGGAAGGGGGGTACGTTTTCCCGTTCAAGGCGGCGAGCTACCCGAACGGCCCGCTGACGAACTACTACACGATAACCCAGGTCGTCATATTCATGGCGGCCTATATCGCCGTATTCGCGCTGTTCAGGCTCTATACGAGCATATGGAGCGTTTCCGGCCTCAACGAGGGCATCATGATAATCGCGGGCGTAGGCGTCGGCACGGGCGTCTGCATACTGCTCAATTACGTATTGTCCTTCGTTCCCGCCGAGTATAATCCCGGCTTTCACAATTCGGGCAGGGTCGGCATCTGCCTTGCGGCGATGTTCCTCTGCGCCATGCTCTTCGTAACGAGATTCGGCTACCGCATTGTAAGAAGATTCGTCAAGGATACGTCCTCCGCGAAGCCGCGCTCCGGCAAAAAACCCACGCTGATAGTCGGCGCGGGCTATTTCGGCGCGTACGTCCATTCCCAGATAATGAACGAGCAGAGCATCACCGACTGCGTTACCGTAGCCTTCGCGGACGACGACAGGACAAAGCTCGGCCTCAGGATAGACGGCGTGAAGGTCATGGGCACTTCGGAGGATATCCCCGATATCGTCAAGAAAAAACGCATACAGGAGATCATAATCGCCATACCGTCCATCACGCCCGAGAAGCAGGCGGAGCTCGTCACGATATGCCGCGAGACGAAATGCCACGTCCGCATGGTAACTCCCCTCAGGGATCTCAACGATTCCGCTCCCACGATGCGGGATATAAGGGAGACCAACATAAACGACATCCTCTTCAGGCCCGAGGTCGATCTGGACGTAAGGAGCATAGAGGATTACATCGAGCATAAGACCGTCCTCGTAACGGGCGGAGGCGGCTCGATAGGCTCGGAGATCTGCCGTCAGGTCGCGAATTTCTATCCCGCCAAGCTCATCATATTCGATATCTACGAAAACAACGCCTACGAGCTCTACTGCGAGCTCAAGCAGCGCCATCCCTGGCTGGACGTCGTGATAAGGGTCGGCTCCGTTAGGGACAAGGCAAGGCTTGACGACGTGATGGAAGAGTTCCATCCCGATATAGTGCTGCACACCGCGGCGCACAAGCACGTTCCCCTCATGGAGGACAGCCCCGCCGAGGCAGTCAAAAACAACGTATTCGGCACGATAAACGTTTTGAAGTCCGCCGAATCCCACGGCGTGAAGCGCTTCGTTCAGCTCTCCACCGATAAGGCCGTCAACCCGACTAACGTCATGGGCGCGACAAAGCGCATCACCGAGCTTGCCGTCCAGCAGTTTGCGAAGAACAGCATCATGCGCTGCATGACGGTCAGGTTCGGCAACGTGCTCGGCTCCCACGGGAGCGTGATCCCGCTCTTCGAGAGGCAGATCAAATCCGGCGGCCCCGTGCTCGTCACCGATAAGGATATCACGAGGTACTTCATGACCATACCCGAGGCGGCGCAGCTGGTGCTTCAGGCGGGCGCTCTGGGCGAGACCGGAGCCATTTACGTGCTCGATATGGGCCAGCCCGTCAAGATCTACGACCTTGCCGAAAAGGTGATAAGGTTCCACGGCTTCGAGCCCAACGTGGACATGCCCATCCAGATCACGGGCCTGCGTCCCGGCGAAAAGATGTACGAGGAGCTGCTCACCCCGGACGAGCTGAACGCCATGGAGAAGACGGCGCACGGCCGCATATTCAAGGCGCATCCCGAGCCCATCGACGGCGAGTCCTTCAAGGAGAAGCTGGACGAGCTTTACGAGCTTGCCGAGATGAACAGCGACGGCGTCGTCGAGTGCATCGGCGAGATCGTCCCGAATTTCCATCACGCCGTAAACGAGCAGAAAAAGACCGCGTGAGATCGCGGATCATCTTGCCGGAGCGCAGGAGCATAATGACAGTAAAACGATCGCAAAACGATTTTTAGGAGCATTACATGAAAAAACGAATGATCCCGTTCAGTCCGCCGGATATTACCGAACTTGAGATAGCCGAAGTCTGCGAGGCGCTGCGCTCCGGCTGGATCACGACCGGCCCCCGCACGAAGCTGCTGGAGCGCCGGCTCGCGGCATTCATTGAAACCGGGGATACCGATATCGACTGCAATTCGGCCGACAACGTCATGCGTTACAGCAACCGCGTAGTCTGCCTCAGTTCGGCTACGGCAGCAGAGGAATTGAACCTTCGCCTGCTGGGCATCCGCCCGGGCGATGAGGTCATAGTACCCGCTTATACATACACAGCGACGGCATCGCCCGTGATCCACTGCGGCGCTTCGCTGAAGTTCGTCGATATCAAAAAGGACGGAGATATCGAATCGCATATGCCCGAGATAGATTACGACCTGCTCGAGGCGGCGATCACTCCGAAAACCAAGGCGATAATCCCGGTGGATCTCGGCGGAATGGTTTGCGATTACGAGAAGATATTCTCGATCGTCGAAAAAAAGCGCGGGTTGTTTACCGCTTCCGATCCGGACGGAACTCCGCTCGGAGATCTGTCCTCTCGTATCCAGAAGGCAATAGGCCGCGTCGCCGTCGTAGCCGACTGCGCGCATTCCCTCGGCGCTTCCAGAATGATAAACGGCGAGCGGAAAAACTGCGGAAGCATTGCGGATTTCACCTCTTTCAGCTTCCATGCAGTCAAGAATTTCACTACCGCAGAGGGCGGCGCCAGCACGTGGCAGCCTCCTGATGGGATATGCAACGAAGAAATCTACAAGATGTATCAGCTCCTTTCGCTCCATGGCCAGAATAAGGATGCTTTTGCAAAGGCAAAGCACGGTTCGTGGGAGTATGACATAATAGGTCCCTGGTATAAGTGCAACATGACGGATATAACAGCTGCGATCGGTCTGAGGCAGCTTGACAGATATAAAGGACTTCTCAGGAGAAGAGCCGAGATCGTGAAGAAATATGATGAGACATGCGACGAACTGGGCATTTCACATCTTATCCACCATACTGACGAAATGGATGGCTCGAAACACCTGTATCTTATAAGGATACAGGGGATAACCGCTGAGCAGCGCAACGCTCTTATGGAGAAGATGGGCGAGATGGGCCTTGCTACGAACGTTCACTACAAGCCTCTGCCCATGATGACCGCATACGGCGGCGATTGTTCCGAATATCCGAATGCGTACGACTATTATCATAATCTGATCACCCTGCCGCTGCACACGCTGCTCTCCGACGAGGACGTGGAATACGTTTGCGAGGTTTTGAAAAAGGCTGCAAATAAAGCCTGAGGACTAAGAGTCGATCATGTATAAGCTGTTTTTCAAACGAGTGATAGATATACTGGTCAGTTTGATAGGGCTGCCCGTTTTCTGTCTTGCGTTTATCGTGCTTGCTCCCATTATTGCGCTTACGGATAAGGGCCCTGTCTTCTACACCGCGGACAGGCTGGGCATGAAGGGCCGCATTTTCAAAATGTATAAGTTCAGGTCAATGAGGGTCAACTCGCCGGATCTGAGAAACAGCGACGGTTCCACGTATAACGGAGACGGCGATCCCCGAGTTACGAAGATAGGCAGGATAATGCGCAAGACGAGCCTCGATGAGCTTCCGCAGCTGCTTAACGTGCTTAAGGGGGATATGAGCCTGATAGGGCCGCGTCCTCATCTTGTTACGTCGTATAAGGGCTATGAGTCGCTAACCCCGGAGAAAAAGAAGAGACTCGAAGTCAGACCGGGGATCACAGGCTACAGCCAGGCGTATTTCCGCAATTCGATCGATTCAAATAAGAAGATCGAGAACGACTGCTACTATGCGGATCACGTTTCGTTTGCGTTCGACGCGAGGATATTTTTTCACACGATAAAGACGGTGCTCCTCAGAAAGAACGTTTACGTTTCGGAGACCGCGCCAGCAAGCGTTAGGGAGAACGACAAATGAAAAAGGTATTGATAATCGGCGCGTCCATACTCCAGCTCCCGGCTATACTCAAGGCGAAAGAACTGGGGTATTGTGTTGCAGCCGCGGATTACAATCCCAACGCCGTGGGCGTTCCGTATGCGGATGAGTTCTTCAACGTCAGCACGATAGACGCCGAAGGAGTGACCGAAGCAGCAAGACTGTTCATGCCGGACGGCGTGATGACTCTTGCCACCGATATGCCCATGCGTTCCGTTGCCGCCGCCTGCAAAGCGCTGGGGCTTCCCGGGATATCGGCCGAGACTGCGATAAAAGCGACCGATAAGGCTGAGATGATAAAGGCTTTTGAAGAACACGGGGTCGAGCATCCATGGTATTACGTCGTGAAGAAAGGCGCAGACCCCGTGGATATAGCCGAGCATATCGCTTTCCCATGTATCAGCAAGCCGACGGACAACGCCGGGAGCAGGGGCGTGATGCTTATCCGTTCCGCAGAGGAGCTTAAGAGCGCGATAGAATACAGCTCGGCAAACGGCAGAAGCGGCGAGGTCATAATAGAGGAGTACTTGACAGGCAAAGAGGTAAGCGTCGAAGTAATGGCGGTGCGCGGAGATATCCACGTGCTGCAGGTAACGGATAAGATCACGACGGGCGCGCCTCATTTTGTTGAGATGGGACATACGCAGCCGAGCAGATTGCCATATAAGGACGTAGAGGCGATCAAGGATCTCGCAAAGAGAGCCGTGAAGGCGATCGGAATTGACGACGGACCTGCGCACGTGGAGATAATGCTCACGAAAGACGGCCCGAAAATGATCGAACTCGGCGCAAGAATGGGCGGGGACTGCATAACGACGCATCTGGTCCCGCTGTCAACGGGGATAGATATGGTTGAAGCGACACTGAAGGTCTCGCTCGGCGAAGAACCCGATATCGAAATGAAATACAAAAAAGGGTCGGCGATACGCTATATTCATTCACCGATCGGCTTGATCAGGAGTATAGTCGGAACGGAGACGGCGCGAGCCGTTCCCGGGGTCGTTGAAGTTGCTTTTACAAAAGCAATCGGCGAAAGAACGGGAGAACTTGGATCATCTACCGATCGCGTGGGCTATGTGATTGCCGGGGGAGAGGATGCAGACGATGCCGAACGCATCTGTGAGGAAGCGCTTGAAGCGCTTCGCATCACGGTAGAATGATCTGGTGGAGGGGAACTGTTATGAATCCTGAATTAAGCGGAAAGCGTTTGCTGATCCTCGGAGGGAGTCTCTGGAAAAAAGCCATCAAGGATTTTGCTGCGGAGAACAACATTACGCTTATTGCAACCGGCAACGATCAGTCTGCGGGCATTTTTGAGATCGCCGACGAGAAGTTCAGCGTTAATTCAACGGATCCCGAGGCAATGAAAAAACTCATCAGGGACGCCAAAATCGACGGCGTTTATATGGGCGGAAGCGAGCCTGTGATTTCTTCTGCGTGTCAGTATATAAACGATCTCGGCCTCCCTTGCTATTGTACGCATGAGCAGTGGGAGTATTTGCAGAACAAGCGGAACTTTAAAGACTTATGCGTAAAACACGGATTGCCAGTTACTCCGAGGTATACCCGCGAGGACCTTATGCAAGGAAACGAGGATTTGTTTCCGGTTATTACAAAACCGGCAGACGGGTGCGGAAGCAGTGGGTTCTCGATTTGCCGAAAACCAGATGAACTTGATAACGGAATAGAACTTGCCAGAAGGAACAGCCCCAGCAATACAGAAATAATTGAAAAATATGTTTCCAACGATGCGGTATGCGTTTTTTACACATTCTCAGACGGAAGGGGGATTTTTTCCGGATCGGAGGATAAATATCCGGTAAAGTATCCAAACGGAGGATTTGTAGGCGGCTTATACATTTTCAGAAGCTTTGAGGAAGCATCGTTCAGACAAAAATATGAGGATAGCATTTTAGCGCTTTTTGAAGATATAGGCGTCAAAGAAGGGTGCATTTGGATCGAAATTTTCAGAGACCGGGGGAATTATTATTTTAATGAGATCGGGTATCGCGTGGGCGGAACCGTCTCTGTTTTTCCGGTTGCCTATATGAGCGGCTACAATCAGGTCGCGACAGATGTTTATTATGCTCTGACCGGAAAAAGCGTTCTTTTAACTCGACCGTCCTTGATCATGGACGATATTCCGCGAGACAGAAAGTATTGCGTTTATACGGTCCATGTAAGGCCGGGAATTGTCGGTTCATACGAGGGTGAGTCGCAGTTAATTGAGAAGCACCCGAATATTGTGACGATTGCGCGAACCAAGAACATCGGCAGCTTGGTTCCGGATACCGGAACTTTTGCACAGGTTGCTGCACTGATTCATTTTGTTTACAAAGACAACGAAGAACTGAGACAAACGATAGATGACATTCACAAATACTTGCTTATTCGGAATACAAATGGCGAGAACATGATTATGAGGATGGTGGATGATCAACAAGTTAGCAGAATTGAGAAAGGATATTGCCTGTGAAACACAACCCTGACGTATTATTGATCTCAGCGAATGAACAAAAACAGATTCTGTCGAATCATCTTCAGGCTGCAATTGAAATAGTAGAAACCGCGCTCAAGAAGAAGATCAACGGAGAAGTGCTGCTCCCGGATAAGATATCCGTTGTTTTTGATGAGGCAACACAAAACCGAATCAACTGTATGCCCGGCGCTTTGCTGAAAGACAAACTGTACGGAGTCAAGTGGGTAGCTGTTTTCCCGGAGAATCCAAAGGATGGATACAGAAACGTAACTGGGACGATTATCCTTTCGGAGCTTGAACATGGACATACTCTTTCAGTGATGGACGCAGGTTATCTGACGGAGATCCGTACTGCGGCAGTAGGGGCGACGGCGGCAAAGTATCTTTCCAAAGCGGACTCGGAGTCGATCGGATTCATCGGCGCAGGCCAACAAGCCAGACGTCATCTTGATGTGGTCAAAATCGTAAGGCCAAATATCAAAACCTGTTACGTCTCTTCACTGCCGGACGGCTCAACGGACCGTTTCATCGAAGAAGAGAGCGTGCTCCATCCGGATATGACGTTCATCAATTGTCGGGACGATTATGAAAGCGCGGTTAAAAAAGCCGATATTATTGTCACCGCCATCAGCGGGCAGGAGCCGATCCTGAAAGCAAAATGGATCAAGGACGGCGCGTTTTATATTCACGTTGCCGGATGGGAAGATGAGTATGCCGTGCCTGAAAAAGCGTCGAAAATCGTATGCGACGATTGGGAGAACGTCAAACACAGAACGCAGACGATCAGCAGAATGTTTAAGGAAGGTTTGCTGAAGGACGAAGAGGTTTACGGTAACCTTGATGAAATAGTCACCGGTAACAAGCCTGCGAGGGAAAATGATGAAGAGTTCATCTACTTCTGTTCCGTAGGACTTGCTTTCATCGACGTGTCTTTCGCAAAATACGTTTATGAAAAAGCGGTTGAAACGGGCGCAGGCACCTGGTTTCAATTCTGATAATCTTTACAGGTATCGCATATGAAGATTCTGAAACTTTCACCTTACTACGCGCCTGAGCGCATCTCAAGCTCTCATCTGACCGAAGACCTCGAACAGGCGTATATTGCCGCCGGGTTCGATGTGGAGATCATCTGTCCGACGCCTACCCGCGGGATCAGTGATGAGGAGCGCGAGAAGTACAAAAAAATAAAATACGAGGAGAAATACGGCGGGAGGATCATCATACGCCGATTCGCTATGATGCGCGAGGGGCGTAATCCTGTCGGGCGCGCTCTTCGATACGTATTGACGAATCTGGTCCAGTTCCGCAAGGGGAAAAAAGCAGAGAGCGTGGATATCGTCATGGGAGCAAGCACGCCTCCCACGCAGGGGATCCTTTGCGGCAAAGCAGCAAAAAAGCTATCGAAGAAGTACGGAAAGAAGGTCCCGTTCGTCTACAATCTTCAGGACGTTTTTCCCGATTCTATGGTCACTGCCGGCTTTGCGAAAAAAGGCGGGCTGCTTTGGAAGATCGGCAGGAAGATCGAAGACAGGACCTATGGGTACGCCGACAGGATAATCGTAATAAGCGACGACATCAAAAAGAACATTATGGAAAAGGGCGTTCCCGAGGAAAAGATCGAGATCATTCCGAACTGGATCGATGTGAACGAAGTCCGTCACGTGCCGAGGGAGGAGAACAAGCTTTTCGACGAGTTCGGCATTGACAGGGAGCGCTTTATTGTGGTATACGCCGGCAACCTCGGCAGGGCGCAGGGAATTGATACATTCATCGACGCGGCAAAAAAAGTGAGGGACGCCGAATTCGTCATTTTCGGAACCGGAAGCAGCATGCATGAGTACGAGGAACGAAGCAAGGACTGCCGCAATATACGTATGCTTCCTCTTATGCCCAAGGAGAGGATATCCGAGGTTTACAGCATGGGGGATATGAGCCTTGTCGCCTGCAAAAAAGGCACGGGCGTCGGCGCTGTTCCGAGCAAGACGTTTTCGATCATGGCAGCCGGGACTCCCGTACTGCTCAGCTTTGATGAAGGCAGCGCGCTTTGGAAACTGATAGCATCGAAAGCCTGCGGACTATGCGTCCCTGCGGACGACGCTGACGGATTAGCCGAAGCTGTCCGCTTTGCAATGGATCACAGGGAAGAATTGAGATCGATGGGAGAAAACGCCAGAAGGTGCGCCGAAACGGATTATTCAAAGGAATGCGGAACGAGCAGGTATGTTGAATTGCTGAAAAAAACGGTTGGGCTACATGCGGGGGAAAAATGAAAAAGGTTGCGATCTTAAGCGCGGTCAACGTCAAGCATATGTCGCTGATCTCGCTGTATACAGACATACTCAAGGACAGAGACGACGTTCGGGTAGATCTAATCTATATGGATAAATATGGAGAGGACGAGGATTTTCCGTGCGATAAAAAATACAGATACGTTAACGTTATCGACAGGAATTGGAGCAGAGTCAAAAAGGCCGTTCGGTATCTTTCGTTCATTCCGTATGCCGAAAAGATCATGAACAGAGAAAAGTACGATTTTATAATCGTATGGAACGATGTTGCGATATTTATGTTTGCGGATTATCTGCGCAGACGCTATAAAGGGAAATACTGCGTAAACATCCGCGACGATATGCACTATGAAAACAGGATTTTGAATATGCGCTACGAAAAGTGCTTCCTGAATTCTGCTTTCAATACGATTTCGTCAAAGGGATACCTGGACTTTCTTCCGCGAAGACCCGAGTATATGCAGATACATTCCTTGAATCTCAGCGCGCTGCGGGGAATGAAGGCGCATGGCCGCATGCGTGAGGAAGGCGAGCCGATCCGCATCGGGTTTATCGGATATGTCCGTTTCTTTGAAAGGAACAAAAAACTACTGGACGCCTTCAAAAATGACGCGCGGTTTGAACTGCATTATTACGGCAAAGGCGCGGAGGAATTGGAACAATACGCCAAAGAGAACGGGATTCTGAATACCGCGTTCCACGGGAGCTTCCCCGTTTCGGATACCGCAAAATACCTTGAGAGGATTGATGTGATCAATAATCTGTACGGAAACGAGACGATCAATCTTCGCAAGGCGATCTCTATCAAGTTTTTCCATGCGTTGTATGCCCGGATCCCGATCCTTGTCAGTACCGATACGTATGTGGGAACGCTTGCAAAGGAGCGGGGATACGGTTTTGAGATCGACGATACGGAGATCGACGGCGACCTCCCTTCAAAGCTGTATTGCTGGTACAGGAGCCTGAGTTTCAAAGATCTGGATTCTAAGGCTGGGGAATTCTTGAACATGGCGATAAAGGAAAATGCCGATCTGTCACAAAGGATGACCGAGATACTGGGAAGATGATCGCCGCTTTCATCCATGAATGAGCCGCGGCGAACGCAGCCGTTGATACCGGGAGACGGGGAATGAAAAAGTACATTGGGACAATATTCATATCTTCGATGGCATCATTTGTCATTTGCCTGATCTGCAAAGACAGGATCGACCCGTCTTTTTCATTGGTCGTTATTTATCCGATCATTTACGGTTTCTTTTCGATGCTGCTGTGCAATATGCTGGGTAAGCAGCGGGGCGGAGGAAGGGTCACGGTTTCGATTTTTCTTGTTCTTCAGTGGCTGAGGAATGTGCTTTTCCCCGCAGCGGCCGCCATTTCGGGCTATCTTCGGATCGACGGGAAGCTTTTCGACGCCGGTTCCGCCTCTCTTGCGTCATCGATCTGCTTGTACGAACTCGTCGTAACGATGATGCTGTGCTTCTTTGTGTTGCAGTTTTCGAAGAAGAAAGACACCGATTGGGAATTCGATTATACCCTTTCGGGAAGCAAACCCGTATACTGGATATACATTGTCTTCGCTTTTGCTCTTTTCCTGTGGCGAGGCAGAGATATGTACAGCTTCCTGAAACTGGATCTCACGGGGGTCAACGTATCCGTTTCCGATGACTCCGCGAACGCACTGCTCAGGACGATGATCGGTTATGGTCTGACTTTTTCCGTGATTTGTATCGTCAATCATTTGTATGTCAGATACAAAGACACCGGAAGCAGGACATACGTTTGGTGCTGCCTTGTGATATGCCTGCTTAGATTGTGCATTATATCTTCCGATTCTTCGAGCCGTATCGCAGTCATTTATTCTCTTGGAACGTTTTTGCTTGTTCTGCCGCGGATGTTTCCGAGATACAAGAGCGTCATCCTGCTCAATTTGGCGATAGTATCGTCAGTCATAATAGGCATGCTGACGGTTTATAAATTGTTCAATGCATTCCTGTATTCATCTTATTCGGAGGCAGTAATAAAGCACTCCGACGATATGAACGCATGGAGCATAGCATCGCAGATCAATGTGAACTTTTACGGTGTACAGAACGTTGCAAGGAACCTGTTTGTCAGCAAACGATTGGATCTGTCTGCAGGAAACTATCTGGCCGATGTCGTTCAAAACATTTTCGGATTGAAGTACTTATTCCGAAGCAATACGCTCACGACTACTGCAGCGTACAACATGTATATCTACGACGGCAGAGCCGTGTCAGGTCACCTGTTTTCAAGCATTGCCCACGGAGCGGTCTACTATTCATATCTGTTATGCCCTTTGGAGACCGTGATCAACATATTGGCAGGGGTATTTATTGAAAACAGGCTGAACATGATCAAAAAGCTTGACTCGTTCTTTATACTGTGTTCGGTTTATATCAGAGGAGTTATGACGATGTTCGCTTGCTTCCCGATGGCCTTGAACTATTCCTCAAGAACACTGGCGGTCGGATTTCTGATAATTGGCTTCGCGGCATTGTTTGCAAGAAGAGGCTCGGCGAAGGAGTTTGCCGGATACCGGAGGATGGATCGATATGGAGGTGTGAAAAGGTGAGAAAGATAGCGCTGCTGCCGTTTGTGAACGCCTTGCTCAGGCTGTTTTTCGGCTTGTTCTATAAGAAAAAGTACTTGAGAGGCAAGTATTTTGAAGAAAAAACCATGGGTTGGTACTGGGCATGGAGAGGGATAAAAGGGAAGCTCTTCGGCGATAACCGAAAGGTGCCTTGGCCTGTACACACGGGTACTGTGGTCAACGGAGCTGAGAATATCTCTTTTCCGCAGGAGTCGATACATGTTTTTCAGGTTCCCGGCTGTTATTGGCAGGCGATCGACGCGCGCATCAACATAGGCAAAAACTGCCACATTGCGCCGAATGTCGGCGTGATCACCACCAATCACGATATCCATGATCCCCGCAGGCATGTCCCGGGAAAGGATATCACCATCGGCGACAACTGCTGGGTAGGCATGAACTCCGTCATTCTCCCCGGAGTTGTTCTGGGAGAGAATACCGTTGTCGCTGCCGGAGCTGCCGTTACAAAGAGCTTTCCCGAAGGGCACTGCGTTATCGGCGGAGTACCGGCTAAAATAATCAAGACCATGGAGAAATGACAATACCGCAGGAGGGAAAGAATTTGCTAAAAAAACTGTTCAAATCCGGTTTCTTCAAATCTCTCATGGTTCTTGCCGGCGGTTCTCTGATAGGCACCGTCATCATTGCGGTATGTGAAATTGCAAGAACCTGGATATTTCCGGAGTCTGAGGTAGGGGTTTTTACGTTTTTGCTGGCCGTCCCGCTTACTTTTATCAGCATTACGGCGCTGCGTTACGATATCTCTGTCGTTATAGAGGAGGATGACAGGAAAGCGCTCGCATTGGTTAAGCTTTCGGGCCTGTTGACTTTGTTGATTTCCTTGCTGGTCATGATCGGCTTCATGGTTTATATCCTCGGATTCAAGCGCGATTATATCAAGTATCTGTACGTTACGCCCCTCATACCTCTGATTACGATGGGGTACGGAGTCAATAATTTACTGAATGCGTATAATAACAGGTACAAGGAGTACGGAACGATATCGAAAAAGTATGTGATCAGGACTGCGGTTCAGTACATCACCACGATAGTCTTCGGCTTCATATTCGTGTATCTTCTCAAACTGCCGGCGCTGAGCGTTTTGATAATGATGGTTCCATATGCTTTGGGGCTTTATGCCGGGGTCAGAAACCAGGCGAAGGGCATTATTGCGCGAAAGGAAGAACTGAAAAGCATAACCGGCGCGGAGATGTGGGAGGTCGCAAAAAAACACAGACGACAGGTGTTCTTCTCTTCTCCAGGGCTGTTCGTCAACAGTTACTCCTTTTCGGTCATCACATTCCTGATCGAGGATATTTTCGGCACGGCTACCGTAGCTTTTTATTCGATCTCCAACAGGGTACTTGGGATCCCGATAAGCCTTGTAAGCGGAAATGTCGCTAAGGTCTATATCGAGGAGGCGTCGAGGGAATACGAGAAGACCGGTCGGTTTTTCAACGCCTTCAAAAGGACGCTGCTGTTCCTTGCGGCTATGGCCGTTCCAATGCTGCTGCTGATGTACTTCGTTGCTCCCCCTGTATGCAGGATCATACTCGGAGAGGGATGGGAAGTTGCCGGCGAATACATAAAGATACTCTCGGTGATGTTTGCGTTCAGACTGATCGGCACTGCGCTTTCGCAGTCGCTTGCGGTATGCAACAGGCAGGGGATAGAGCTCATCGTAAATATCGGCCTCGTGCTCGCCTCGGTGTTGAGCGGGATCCTAACAAGAGCCGCGGGAGGAGACATCTATTATTTCCTGAAGAGTATCTGCATTTCAAGATCGATCTGCTATATCGGGCTTATTGCCACGGTGTTCATCTGCTCTCTGGGAAAGAAAAACGCATTGAATGATAATGCCGATCCGAAAGAGCAGAGCATAGCCCAATGATCTTTTTCAAAAAGGCAATGCTGTTTATCCGGCTGTGACAAGCCGATGATCTGTATAAGAATACGGAGGAATCATAAATGATCAACGTAATTGGACTTGGGTACATCGGACTTCCGACCGCCCTTATGATGGCGTCTCACGGCGTTGAGGTCATCGGTACGGACTACAACAAGGAATTGGTCGACACGCTGAATGCGGGCAAGACCACGTTCAAAGAAAAGGGGCTGGACGAGCTGTTTGACGCGGCGGTAAAGGCCGGGATCAGGTTTACAACGGAATATCAGGTGACGGATACTTATATCGTTTCGGTACCGACGCCATACGATAAGTTCAGCAAAAAGGTCGACGCATGCTATGTCGTCGCCGCGGTCAAGGACGTGATGAAGGTTTGCCCGAAAGGCGCGACGATCGTAATCGAATCCACCGTTTCGCCGGGGACGATCGAAAAATACGTCCGTCCGGTTATTGAGGCGGACGGCTTCAAGATCGGCGAGGATCTGAATCTCGTTCACGCGCCTGAGCGCATAATACCGGGCAATATGGTCTATGAACTGCTGCACAATAACCGCACCATCGGCGCGGATGACAGGGCGGTCGGTGAAAAAATCAAGGAGCTGTATTCCTCCTTCTGCGAGGGAGAGATAGTTGTGACGGATATTCGCACCGCAGAGATGACGAAGGTCGTCGAGAATACGTTCCGCGCGGTCAATATCGCCTTCGCGAACGAGCTTGCGAAGATCTGCCGTCACGACAACATGGATGTGTACGAGATCATCCGGATCTGCAATATGCATCCCCGCGTCAACATTCTTCAGCCCGGCCCCGGTGTGGGAGGACACTGCATTTCCGTCGATCCGTGGTTCCTCGTGGGGGACTATCCGTCCCTTGCCAAGGTGATCGACGAATCGATGAGGACCAACGACGGTATGCCCGATTTCGTACTCAACCGCATCTATGAGATCATGAAGGAAAACGGCATGACCGATATTGCCCGCGTCGGACTTTATGGCTTGACCTATAAGGAAAACGTGGACGATATGCGCGAGAGCCCCACGCTGCAGCTGCTCGAGTCGCAGCAGCGCCACCTTGCTGCCGGTCTCAAGGTGTACGATCCGTTTATCGAAAAGGACGTCGTGGCAAATCAGTACCACGATTTGGACGAATTCCTTGCCGCTGTGAATTTTGTAGTCATCATGGTAAAACACAACGAGATAAGGGAGAACATGGAAAAGCTTGCGGGTAAGGTCGTTCTCGACTGCCATAATATTTGCGGGCTTCCCGGCGTTTATCACATCTGAGCACCAAGGAAGAAGGTATCTATGAGAAAGGTTATGTTGGTTTTCGGCACAAGACCGGAGGCGATCAAGATCTGCCCTCTTGTCAACGAGCTGAAGAAAAGGAACGGCATAGAGACAGTCGTCTGCGTTACGGGGCAGCACCGACAGATGTTGGATCAGGTGCTTGAAACGTTCGGCGTCGTTCCCGATTACGACCTTTCGATCATGAAGGACAAGCAGACGCTGTTCGATATCACGACGAACATACTCAACAACATAAAAACCGTGTTGGAGGAGGTTAAACCGGACGTTGTTCTCGTGCACGGCGATACCAGCACGACGTTCGTCACCGCGCTCGCCTGCTTCTATCTGCAGATCCCTGTCGGGCATGTCGAGGCGGGGCTCAGGACCTACAATATACACAGCCCGTATCCCGAGGAGTTTAACCGTCAGGCGGTCGGGATAATCTCAAAATACAATTTCGCTCCGACAAAGCTCGCGGCGGAGCATCTCCTTAAGGAGGGCAAGGATCCTGAAAGCATTTTCATCACCGGCAATACGGTGATCGACGCAATGCAGCATACCGTCAGAGAGGACTATACTCATCCTGAGCTCGATTGGGTCGGGGACGGGAAGCTGATTTTTATCACAGCTCACAGGAGGGAAAACCTCGGCGAGCCCATGCATCATATGTTCCGCGCGATAAGGCGAGTCCTCGACGAGCACCCGGAATGCAGGGCCATATATCCGATCCACATGAATCCAGCAGTGCGTGAGGCTGCGGACGTGGAGCTGGGCGACTGCAAGCGGATACACATAATCGAACCCATCGAGGTGTTCGACTGCCATAATTTTGAGGCGAGAAGCTACCTGTGCCTGACCGATTCGGGCGGGATACAGGAGGAATGTCCGTCATACGGAGTTCCCGTGCTGGTAATGCGTGACACGACCGAGCGACCGGAGGGCGTTGAGGCGGGCACTTTGAAGCTCGTCGGCACGGACGAGGAGACCATTTACAACACATTCAAACTTCTGCTGGAAGACAAAGCAGAGTACGACAAGATGTCGCACGCGTGCAATCCTTACGGCGACGGTCACGCCTGCAAAAGGATCGCGGACATTCTTGAGTTCGGCAAGTATGAACCATGGGAGAACAAGGAGAAAAAATGAGTGAATTCAACGGCGCAACATTACTGATCACCGGAGGCACCGGCTCTTTCGGATCGACCGTGCTGAAGCATTTCATTACTTCGGACGTCGGCGAGATCCGCATCTTTTCGCGCGATGAAAAGAAGCAGGACGATATGAGGCACGATCTGCAGGCCAGATTTCCCGAGCACGCCGGCAAGGTCAAGTTTTACATCGGCGACGTAAGGGATCCGCGTTCCGTTTCCGACGCGATGCCCGGCGTCGACTACATCTGGCACGCGGCGGCCTTGAAGCAGGTCCCCAGCTGTGAGTTCTTCCCCATGCAGGCGGTCAAGACGAACGTCGAGGGCACGGACAACGTGCTCCACGCCGCCATCGACGCGGGAGTAAAGCGGGTGGTCTGCTTATCCACCGACAAGGCTGCGTACCCGATAAACGCCATGGGCATATCCAAAGCCATGATGGAGCACGTGATCTACGCCAACGCCAGGGTGGCGGCGGAAAGGGGCGGCACCGTCATCTGCTGCACCCGTTACGGCAACGTCATGTGCTCCAGGGGCTCGGTGATACCGCTCTTCGTCGACCAGATCAAGGCGGGGAAGCCGATCACCATAACAAACCCGGATATGACGCGCTTTCTGATGAATCTTGACGAAGCGGTCGATCTCGTCAAGTTCGCCTTCAACAACGCGCGCCCGGGCGATCTGTTCATACAGAAGGCCGACGCAAGCACCATAGGCGATCTTGCGAAGGGCGTGCAGAAGCTCTTCGGCGATACGGGCACGAAGATAATAGGCACGCGTCACGGTGAAAAGCTCTACGAGACGCTTATGACCCGCGAGGAGCGCCTGCGCTCCGAGGATATGGGCGATTATTTCCGCGTCGCTGCGGACAACCGCTCCCTCAATTACGATCAGTACTTTACAAAGGGCAGGGTCGTGACGGAGGCGGATGAAAGCTACACCAGCCATAACACCAAACGGCTCGGCGTCGACGGAGTGGTCGCAAAGCTGCTCACCACCGACTACGTAAGAGAAGAACTCGCAAAGGCAGGTAAATGATATGGATTATCCCAGCTGGAAGGAAAACGGCAATATTAAGCTCATGATAATCGTGGGCACCCGCCCCGAGATAATCAGGCTTTCCGCCGTCATCAGGAAGTGCAGGAAGTATTTCGATACCATACTCGTCCATACGGGCCAGAACTACGACTATAACCTGAACGGCGTCTTCTTCAGGGATCTCGGGCTTTCCGATCCGGAGCTCTATCTTGACGCGGTCGGGGGCGATCTCGGCGAAACGATGGGGAACATAATCGCTTCGAGCTATAAGGCCATGGCCGCGATGAAGCCCGACGCGGTGCTTGTACTGGGGGATACGAACAGCTGTCTTTCGGTCATCGGAGCCAAGCGTCTGCATATACCCATTTTCCACATGGAGGCCGGCAACAGGTGCAAGGACGAGTGCCTTCCCGAGGAGACGAACCGCCGCATCGTGGATATCATAGCCGACGTCAATCTCGCGTATTCCGAGCATGCGCGCCGCTATCTTGCCGAATGCGGACTGCCAAAGGAACGCACCTTCGTTACGGGCTCCCCGATGGCGGAGGTGCTGACGGAGAACCTCGAAGGGATCGAGACCTCCGATATTCTTTCGCGCCTCGGGCTCGAGAAGGGGAAATACATGCTTCTTTCCGCTCACCGCGAGGAAAACATCGACACCGAGAAAAACTTCGTTTCGCTGTTTACGGCGATAAACAAGCTGGCGGAGAAATACGATATGCCCATACTGTATTCCTGCCATCCACGCTCCAAAAAGCGGCTGGAGGCCTCGGGCTTCCCGCTTGATCCGCGGGTAATAAGGCACGATCCTCTCGGTTTCCTGGACTACAACCGTCTGCAGATGAACGCTTTCTGCGTCGTCTCCGATTCGGGCACGCTTCCCGAGGAGTCGAGCTTCTTCGCTTCGATCGGGCGGCCGATCCCCGCCGTATGCATAAGGACGAGCACCGAAAGGCCCGAAG
The DNA here is from genome assembly GCA_024698505.1 of Clostridiales bacterium. Lineage (GTDB taxonomy): Bacteria > Bacillota > Clostridia > Christensenellales > CAG-138 > UBA3857. The sequence goes on from JAILRE010000029.1 coordinate 48,254, forward strand.
CGCTTGAAAAAGGCTGCTTTATACTCTCGGGGATCGATGAGAATGGCATCCTCCGGGCTGTTGAAACGGCGGTACGGATGGCGGCGGAGGAAAGGAACGGAGGCGCCGTTCCGGTACCGGACTATACGGACGTCAACGTTTCCGACAAGGTCGTGAAAATGATACAGAGCTATGTAGGCGTGGTCAACAAGATGGTTTGGAGGAAAGACGGATGAAGATCCTTGTGACCGGAGCAAAGGGCTTCGCAGGAAGAAATCTGGCGGAAAACCTGAAGAACATCCGCGACGGCAAGAATCGTACCCGCCCTGGGATCGCGATAGAACAGATATACGAATACGATATCGATTCCCCGAAGGAGCAGCTAGACGCTTATTGCGCCGACTGCGGTTTCGTGTTCAATTTTGCTGGAGTGAATCGGCCTAAGGATCCGAAGGAGTTCAAAGAGGGAAACTTCGGCTTTGCTTCGACACTGCTCGATACGCTTAAAAAGCATAATAACAGCTGCCCCGTGATGCTTGCTTCGTCCATACAGGCTTCTCTTGCCGGGCGGTTCGGGACCTCCGAATACGGCCTTTCCAAGAAGGCGGGGGAGGAGCTGTTCTTCGAATATGCCAAGGAGACCGGCGCGAAGGCGCTGATCTACCGCTTCCCGAATCTTGCGGGGAAATGGGTGCGCCCGAACTACAATTCCGCGGTGGGCACGTTCTGCAGCAATATCGCGAACGATCTGCCGATCAAGGTCAACGATCCCTCGGTCGAGCTTGAGCTGCTGTTTATCGACGATCTCGTCGAAGAGATGCTCGACGCCATTGAAGGGAAGGAGCATCGCTGCGAATTCGACGGGACGGAAGCGATCCCGACCGAAAACGGAAGCTACTGCTTTGCGCCCGTCACGCACAGAGCGACGCTCGGCTATATCGTCGACTGCCTTTACAGGTTCCGCGATCAGCCCAAGACGCTCCTTATGCCCTCCATTCCCGAGGGGAGCTTTGAAAAGAAGCTGTACAGCATGTATCTTTCCTATCTCCCGAAGGAGAAGATCGCTTTCGACCTCAAAATGAACTGCGACGACAGGGGCTCGTTCACGGAGCTTTTGAAGACCGCCGATCACGGCCAGTTCAGCGTGAATATCTCAAAACCCGGGATAACCAAGGGCCAGCACTGGCACAACTCCAAATGGGAGCTCTTCATCGTCGTTTCGGGCCGCGGCCTGATACAGGAGAGAAAGATCGGGACGGACGAGATCATCGAGTTCGAGGTCTCCGGCGACAGGATCCGCGCCGTCCATATGCTTCCGGGCTACACTCACAACATAATCAATCTTTCGGAAACGGAGGACCTCGTTACCGTAATGTGGGCAAACGAAGTGTTCGATCCGAAAAAGCCGGATACGTTTTTCGAAAAAGTTTGACCGAAGAGACGCATTAAGACACGACCCTTTGCTTATTCCGGGAGAGTGAAAATGTCAAATCCCAATGAAGTTGCTTTTATTTCCTTGGTAAAAAAAGCGATAACGGGCTCCGATACCGCCTGTATACCCGATGACGCAGACTTTGCCCGGATCTATTCGATCGCGAAAAAGCATGATCTTGCTCACCTGATCTATAAGGCTGCTGATAACAAAGATCTTATCAACGATGAGAAAACCGCTGAACTGCTCGAAAAAAGCTACTCATATGCGCTTTTTAGGCAGGCAAAGAAGGAAGCGGCGATAGATGAGATAAGATCCATACTCGATTCGAACAGGATTCCGTATATCCTTTTGAAAGGATCCGCATTGATGAGGCTTTATCCCGAGGCGTGGATGCGGACGAGCTCGGATATCGATGTCCTTGTAATGGGCAAGGATTTCAAAAGAACGATCAGCGCGTTTTCCGGCTCGGGCATGAAAAGGATGCGGCAATCGGAGCATGACGTTTCGTTCGACTCCAAATATCGATATCATATAGAGCTTCATAATATCCTGATCGAGCATTACAGATTGCCGAAGGCGAGCGAGGTACTGAAGCAGGTCTGGGATCATGCCGTCCCATCGGCAAACGGCGGATATGAGTATGATATGACCGACGAGATGCTGTACTTCTACCATATCGCGCATATGGTAAAGCATTTCGAGACCGGTGGCTGCGGAGTTCGCATGTTCATCGATCTGTGGCTGCTTGATAATAAAGTCGAACATGACAGGGCGAACAGAGCCGAACTGCTTGAAAAGGGGAATTTGCTGACGTTTGCCGAAAAAACGAGCCGCCTTGCGGAAAGTTGGTTCTCCGGAAGCGGGAAAGAATCCGGAACGGAGTTCCTTGAAAGATTCATTCTGGGAGGCGGAGTGTTCGGGACGACGGAACAGAGAGTTTACGTCCAAAAGAAAAGGGCGGATAACAGGTTCAAATACTATCTGCTGCGTATATTCCCTCCGTATAAGAAACTGTGTTCGGCATATCCCGTACTGATAAAAGCGCCGGTGCTCCTGCCTTTTGCATGGATAGCGAGATGGTTTAAAATGCTCGCTCCGCGTGAAAGGGAAAAAGCGCTGTGCGAGATCTATTTCGAAAGGAACGCTGACGAAGAAGTCGAAAACAACATCGCCGGGATGATGAAGGAACTTGGGCTTTGGTAAGAGCCCATATAATAACAGGCAATGAGCGGCAGAACGAAAGCAAAACAAAACAGAGAAGGCTTCGGAGGCAAAAGGGAGACCGTCAGCCGAATAGTATGGACGGTTGTGCTTTTTGCAGCATTCATTGCCGTGATCTGCCAGCTGGAAGGGTATCGCTGCGCTCATACGCTTCACGTTGAGAGGTTCCTTTTTGAGACGGGAAGCGTAACGGAGCCGAAAAGATTCGTGGTTGTTTCCGATCTTCACGAGAGCGAGTTCGGTGAAAACAACTCTGACCTGGTCGAAAAGATCAAGGAACTTGAGCCGGATGCGATATTATGTTTGGGAGACATGATAACGTCTTCGGTTTCAGACGAGGATCTGCATATCGGGATCGACCTATTATCGGATCTTGCCGAAATAGCTCCATTATATATGTCGCTGGGAAACCATGAAGTGGTGTACGCAAGAAGGAACGGATACGGAGTTATCAAAATGATCGCGGGGACGGGGGCAAGGCTCCTCGAATGCGGATATGTTGATCTGCCCGCCGGAGACGGTATTATAAGAGTGGGCGGGATAGCCAGATGCGTCTATAACTATCAAAACTCGGCAAAGGTATTCGAGGAATCGTCCGCGTGGGCCTTTATGACAAAATTCTGCGATACAGATGGTTTCAAGATACTTCTTTGCCATATACCGACGGATTATTACCCGCTTGACGGGAAATCGGATTTCATTGATTGGGACTGCGATCTCGTCCTTTCCGGGCATACACACGGCGGACTTTGGCAGATACCCGGGATAGGCTCGCCTTATCTTCCCAAACAGGGCTTTTTTCCGAAGCTTGACAAGGGCATGAAACAGGTCGGAAATGCAAAAATGATAATCGGCGCAGGGCTCGGGCATGAAGGAAAGCTCTTCAGATTCAACGATCCCTGCGAGATCGTGGTTGTGGATATCGTGCCAAAGGGAAGCTGATCTCCGGAGTTTTCGGACGAGTTCTGCATTGCAGGTTTACATGGGGACTCCTTTATGATAAAATAATCTTTTGAAGGAATAGCGGGACGGCACAAGGAATACATCGGCTCCTTTCCAAAACGCCGCTCTTAAGGTGGATTAATGAAAAGATCTCAAAAGAAAATACTGAACTTCATGCTCGCGGTGCTTGCAGTAGTCGCCGCCGTATTCCTTATTTACATTTGGCAGGACCGTCTCAAGGGTTCCAATGGAAAGCCGACTATCATCTGCCCGAGCGAGAGTCTGTACGTCAGCGTTGAGACACTGAACGACAGGGGCGTTCTCCTGAAGGACATGACTGCACTTGACGTTGAAGACGGAGATATAACGGATTATCTCGTGGTAGAAAGCATATCCCAGTTCGTAGAACCGGGCCACTGCATCGTGACCTATGCCGCTTTCGATTCGGACAACAACGTTTCCAAGCTCACACGGCATCTTTTCCTCACCGATTATACGTCTCCGAGGTTCAGGCTGACCGGCCCTCTCGATTTCAACTACTCATCGAGCTTTAACCCTCTGAACTGCGTTGAAGCGTATGACTGCGTGGACGGAGATATTTCCGACCGCGTCAAGATGGCGCTCGTCAATCCGAATGATGAGATCACCGCTATGGGCGCTCACCTTGTGGAATTCCGGGTCACTAACAGTCTGGGCGACGTTTCCGTTCTCGAAGCGGAGATCGACGTTTACGACAGGACGTATACGGAGGCCAGGAATATCCCGACAGTCAAGCTTTCCGACTATCTTATCTACATCGAAAGATTCGGCTGGTTCGATCCGGCGGGCTATGTTTCGGGAATAACTCTCGGCGGAGTTACCTGTTCGGTCGAGGAATACGGAGCGGGCAAGCTTGAGATCGACAGGACCGGCGTTGATCTTTCCACACCGGGCGTATACAAGGTCGTTTACAAATGCGACAACAGGGGCGACTACGTCGGCTACGCTGTGCTGATGGTCGTTGTTACGGAGGTGAACGGCTGATGGGAAACTATAATAACGGCATCAAAACCGTAAAGAATGCCGGCGCCAAGCCGACCGAGCCGGAAGTCAACATCGAGGTCATATTTTTCAATATCATAAGACACTGGTGGATAATACTCATCGGCTGCATAATAGCTGCGATGGTGGCTTATATCGTCATATTGGAGCGTTATGTCCCCAAGTATCATACGGAGGCGACCTTCGTGGTTTCGAGCAAGGACGGGGGTTCCGATCAGGTCTATTCCAATCTGGTCGTGGCGTCGAAGATCGCAAATTCATTGACCTACGTCCTTGAAAGCCCCGTCCTTCAGCAGAAGGTTGCCGAATCTCTTGAACTCAAGAAATTTGACGGAGAAATAACGGCAAAGATTATCGAGAATACCAATCTGATCCAGGTCAGCATCGAGGCAAGTTCTCCTCAATTGGCCTTTGATGAGATGAACGGGATAATCGAGCAGCATCACGCCGTTTCCGACAACGTGCTCGGCAGCGTGGTGCTGGACGTGCTCAAGGCGCCCACAGTGCCGACTGAACCGGTCAGAAATATCCAGCTCGTGAAGAAGGTCCTGATCTCCACGGGCGTTGCGGCTGTTTTGATAATGTCTATTCTTGTCATGCACTCCCTTGTCAGCGACGAGATAATGACAGAGACCGATCTTGAGACCAAGGTCGATTGCCGCCCGCTTGCAACAATCTATCATGAGCGCAAGAACCTGTCCCTCAGGGCGAGACTCCGCGGCATGAAGACGAGCATGCTCATAACGAACCCGACGACGAGCTTCCGCTTCGCGGAGACTTACCGTCTGTTCAGGACGCGTCTCGAGCATATACTCAGGCAGAAGGACTACAAGGTGATCATGTTCTCGTCGGTGCTCGAGAACGAGGGAAAGACCACGACCGCCGCAAACACCGCTATAACCCTTGCTTTGAACAATCACAGGGTGCTGCTTATGGACTGCGATATGCTCAAGCCCGCGCTGTACAAGGCGCTCGGAGCCAGAGTAAGGCGCGGCAAGGCCGTAAACGAGTTTATCGAGGGCGACGGCGCGATGGAGAGCATACCCAAAATGGACGGTCTTCCCACGCTCAGCCTGCTCATGGGAAAGAACGAGCTTTCGAACTCCACCGAGGTGCTCGGCTCACGCGAAATGAAGGAATTCATTAAAAGGGCAAGGGAATACTTCGACTACGTCGTTATCGACACTCCTCCCATCTCGATAGCGACCGACGCGGAATGCGCCGCTGAGCTTGCGGATTGCGCGATCCTTGTGATAAGACAGGGCGGAGCGAGAGCGAAGCAGATCAACGACTGCATCGAATCCATCAGCCAGAGCGGAGCGGAAATGCTCGGCTGCATTTTCAACAACGCTTATCCGCTGGAATTCATGAGCGCTTCGGGTACGGAAGGGTACTATGACGGCGGTTACGGCGAAAGCAAGGAGAACAGTCATCGTCAGAGCACGGGCTTTTCCTACCGCGAATCTGCAGGAAAGGAGGCTGACGACCGATGAGCGATCCCGCAGACAGGACGTCTTTCAATCGTCCGGATTCAGAACCTGCCGCCTCTGAGCTTTATACGGGGCGCGGATTCGGTGAGACAGCCAATGTCTCCCCGAGGACAGCGTCGGATTTTTTACAGGATATCTTCGAAGCGGCTAAGCGAATGTATCTGCTTCCCATCATACTCTCGGTAGTATGCTGCGCTATCCTTTGCATAAGGGCAAGATTCGTGTTCAATCCCATATACAAAGCCTCTGCGACGTTCACCGTCAACGTGGAGAACATCGGCTCGCACAGCAGCCCGACCTATACGGTCAGCCTTGCGAAGCAGCTTTCAAGCACGTTCCCGTACATATTCTCAAGCGACGTGCTGATGAATCTCATAAAGCAGGATCTCGATCTCGAGGAGATCCCCGCCGACATAACCGCGGAAGCCGTCGGCGACACCAACCTCTTCACCATAAGCGTGTACTCGAGGACTCCGCAGATGTCCTACAGGGTGCTCCGGTCTGCGATCGAGAACTATCCCCGCGTGGCCGATTTCGTCGTGGGAAGCACCAGCCTCACCACGATCTCCGAAACGGGCATCCCCGAAAAGCCCGCAAACGACATCTCGTATATGAATGAGCTCGTCAAGGGCGTCGTCCTCGGCTGCATCGCCTCACTCGTGATAATCATCGTATCTACCCTCACGAGGAACACCGTCCGCAGCTCCGACGATCTCAAAACCATGCTCAACCTGCGCTGCCTCAGCACCGTTCCGTACATCGGGCGCAAGCGCCGCGGCGAGAGCTCCATGATCGAGATAACCGATAAGAACGCCTCCAAGAGCTTTACCGACGCCATAAGGCTCGCAAGGAGCCGCACCGAGCGCGCCTGCGCGCAGAACGGCTTCCGCGTGATACTCGTAGCCAGCTCCATGCCGGGCGAGGGCAAGACCACCGTCGCCACGAATCTCGCCATGTCGTTCGCGATGTCCGGCAAAAAGACCGCGCTTCTCGACTGCGACATCAGGAAGCCCTCCGACCTCGGAGATCTCGCCACACAGAAGGAAGCCGGCATAGCGGAATACCTCTACGGGCAGGCCTCCATAGACGATATCATCAACGAGCCCTTTGAAAACCTGCTCGTTATAAACGGCAAGACCCCGTCGGACGAGGCTGCCGAGCTTCTCGGAACGGAGAGGATGAGCGATCTCATTGAAGACCTTCTCGAAAAGGTCGATTACGTAATACTCGATTCGCCGCCTGCATCCGTTATCGCGGACGCCGTAGTGCTCTCGAATCTCGCCGACTGCGTGCTTTACGTCATAAGGCAGGAATACACGAGAAAGAGCCGCATACTGGACGGTCTGAACCACCTCTCCAACGGCAAAGCGGTATTCCTCGGCTACGTCCTCAACAGTGCCAACAACGGAGGCTCCGGCTACGGCTATTACGGCGGCTACGGCAGCTATTCGAGGTACGGAAAATACGGCAAGTACGGCAAATACGGCAAGTACGGAAAATACGGCGCCTACTCCCGGTATTCGAGGTACGGAAGAAGCGGCTATGATTCGCACTGCGGCGGCTATCAGCGCTACGGCCGCAAGGATCGCGGAAGATGATCCGCCCGCCGAAAAACAAATCGAATAAGGCAAAAACGGCATGTTTCCTGCTCGCGGTGCTCATCGCGGCGGCATGCCTTTTTCCATGCTGCAAAGCGGCCGAAAAGCGCACGGCGACGTTCCTCGATTATTTCGATACCGTCGTTACGCTGACGGCATATGCCGAAGAGGATTCGTTCGCCTCCATGAAGGAGGAGACCGAAGCCGCTTTGAAGAAGTACCATCGGCTTTTCGATATCTACAACGAGTACGAGGGCATGACCAACCTCGCCTCCGTAAACAGGATGGCGGGGGAGACCGTTGAGATCGACGGCGAGGCGATAGCCCTTCTCGAGCTCGGCATAGAGTACGGGAAGCTCACGGACGGCGCGGTCAACATCGCAATGGGCGCGGTGCTGAAGCTCTGGCATGACGAAAGGGAGGCCGCGAAGGCCGATCCCGATTCCGCCTCCCTGCCGGATCCCGCCGCTCTTTCGGAGGCCGCAAAGCACTGTTCGTTGAACGATATCGTGATCGATCGGGCGAACGGCAAGGTGCTGCTTGCCGATCCCGAAATGAGGCTCGACGTCGGCGCGATAGCCAAGGGCTTCGCGGCGGACAGGATCGCCGGGCTGCTCGAAAAATACGGCGTGCCGTTCATGCTCAACTGCGGCGGGGCCGTGCTTGCAAACGGGAATAAGCCCGACGGTTCTCCGTGGATCGCGGGCATAGAGGATCCCCGCGGCGGAGGCTTCGCGGCGAAGGCGCAGATCGGGAACGCGGCTCTTTCAACGAGCGGCTCCTATATACGCCGTTATACGGTCGAAAACCATGACTACGGCCATATAATCGACCCCGAAACGCTCTGTCCCGCGGAGAAGCTCCTCTCGGTATCGGTGCTCGTTCCGGGAGAAAGCCCGGCGGCACTCGCAGACGCGCTCTCGACCGCCTGCTTCGTGCTCGGAGAGGAGAAGGCCCGTATCCTGATCGGGAAGGTTCCCGGAGCCGAGGTTCTTTTCGTGACCCTTTCGGGCGAAAAATGCACGACGGGGGAGAGCATGATCCCGCAGAAATAAATTATAGCGTTTATTCTTTCCGTATACGGTCTGAAAGCGCCGCTCTTTTTCCTTTTTTTACCGACTCCGTTCCCCGAATGATCGGGGATCCGGAGCTTTCTTCTATTATAATAATCGTCTGTCGTTCGGATCCCCTCCGAAATAATGGCAAAAACCCGTCCGCAGAAAAAATTTTTTTATAATATGCTGAAAAATCTATTGCAATCAAAACGGTTATGTGATATATTAATGGAGTAATTGTGTACCCTTGTTGGATTGGGCGGTCAGAGGTGTTTTTGCCCGATTCGCGCGATTCGGCATACGGTTACAAGAACTTTTTCAGGAAGGAGAATTTTTCAAATGAAGAAATTCCTCGCGCTCCTCGTTTCGGCGTTGATGGTGATGGGTATGATCCCCTTTACCGCTGTTGCCGCCACAACGGGAGAAGCTCACTTTACGGTTGATACGGTCGATAACGCCAATCCCGGCGATACCGTCAACGTATTTGTCAACCTGAGCGGCACTTACGAAGCTCACATCATCAATCTGTCAGTCAACTATGATCCTGAGCAGCTTGAGTGCACCGGCGTCAAGAAGGGCGACCTCCTCAAGGAGGAGGACTATCCCGAGCCCGGCATGTACATGGCCGACTATACGACCCAGCCCGGCAGAGTCGCGGTCTCCGTCATGTACGCTTCCGAAGCACTTACGAACGCCGAAGGTCAGTTCGTAAAGCTCATCTTCAATGTCAAGGAAGATTGCACCGTCGCGCACAACGTGCTCGAGCTCGTTGTCGAAGAGGTCAGCTATATGCCTCTTGGAACGAGTAATACCGAGCCCGTCCCGTACACGGCTGAGAACGGCGCTATCAACGTGAACGTTCCCGATCCCACCGAGCCCCCTGTGGAGCCCACTGAGCCTCCCGTAGAGCCCACTGAGCCTCCCGTAGAGCCCACTGAGCCTCCCGTAGAGCCCACCGAGCCTCCCGTAGAGCCCACTGAGCCTCCCGTGGAGCCCACCGAGCCCCCTGTGGAGCCCACCGAGCCCCCTGTGGAGCCCACCGAGCCCCCTGTGGAGCCCACTGAGCCTCCCGTAGAGCCCACTGAGCCTCCCGTAGAGCCCACCGAGCCTCCCGTAGAGCCCACCGAAGAGCCCGGTGAGAACGGTCTGATTGCCGGTTACTATTTCGAGACCCAGGCTCAGGTAGACGAGTGGACCTTCATCGGCGCCAACGGCTCCAACTGGCTGTGGTCCGTCAACAACCCCGGCGCATACGATTACACTGAGTATGCTCATGAGGGCAG
>JAILRE010000059.1 GCA_024698505.1 Clostridiales bacterium
AACCGTTCCGGCTATTGAAATGGATATGACAAAGGACGAGGCCGCCATCGCGCTTGTGGACAGCAATCTGCACAGAGAACGGTTGCTTCCGAGCGAAAAGGCGTTTGCGTATAAGCTCAAGGCGGAAGCAATGGAGCATCAGGGCCGTCGATTAACTTCGGGACAAGTTGTCCCGAAGTCGGATGACAATCGAACGACAGCGGTAATCGGTGAGCAAACCGGAGAGAGCTACAAGACCGTTCAGCGCTATATCCGCCTCACACATCTTATCCCCGCGCTGCTGGATATGGTAGATGACCAGCGTATCGCGTTCTCCGTCGGCGGGGAGCTGTCATTCCTTGACAGCGATATGCAGGCGGCGCTCATGATCGCGATCGATTTGAACGACTGCACGCCGTCGTATGCCCAGGCATGCCGTATGCACAAGGCTGTGAACGACGGGACTATCAGCGAGGAATTGATCGATAGCATCATGGCCGAAGAAAAGCCGAATCAGAAGGAGAAGGTCAGTATCTCAGCGGATGAGCTTCGCGGTTACGTTCCCAACGGTACGCCCTCTGAGATTAAGGCATTTATTCGCAAAGCGTGCGAGCACTATTCGGATTATCTCAAGAGAAAGCGGGAGGAGGTTCGCTGATGAAGAAAGCAAGGTACATCCATCCCATGGGAAACGGAGCGCATTCCTACAAGGTTCATGGCATTACATTCGTCGTTGAAACCCGTTTTATGCCTCTTGCCGGGACTAAGCTTCTTTCCACCCTCCGTGACCGCATGACGCATAGCTTCAAAAACGGCTTCGCAGAATTGCCGCCTTCGGAAGAGAATGATAACATAGTTTCGGGATATGCGTGCTCCGAGAAACGAGAGGAGGATGTAAATTGAAAAAGACATCGGAGCAAGGAATAACGGCGCTGTATTGCAGGCTTTCGCGCGATGACGGCGCGGAGGGCGACAGCAATTCTGTCGCCAATCAAAAGCGCATGCTCTCGAAGTATGCGAAAGAAAATGGATTTGTCAACACGAGATTTTACGTTGACGACGGTTATACGGGGACGAACTTCAACCGTCCCGGTTTCAAACAGATGATGGAGGATGCCGAGATGGGCTATATCTCCACAATAATCGTGAAGGATATGTCGAGGTTCGGCAGGGACTATCTCGGCGTCGGCAAGTACACCGAATCGGTGCTTCCGGATCTGGGCGTGAGGTTCATTGCCATCAACGACGGCGTTGACAGCGAGGACGGAGAAAACGAGCTTGCACCGTTCAAGAACATCATGAACGAGATGTACGCCCGCGATATCAGCCGCAAGGTACGCTCTGCTCACAGGATCAGAGGCAACGCCGGTGAGCCGCTCGGTCCTCCGCCGTATGGGTACATAAAGGATCCGACCAATCCTAAGCGATGGATACTCGAACCGGAGGCCGCTGCCATTGTAAGAGAGATATTCAAGATGTCTCTTGAAGGAAAGGGGAGCGAAACGATCGCCCGGATCCTTCAGGAGAGGAAAGTGCTCAACTGCACCTATTACTGGAAGGCGAGGGGAGATAATAGAAACGGTCGCAAGTGGCAGGAGAATCCGTATTACTGGAAGCCCTGCACTGTCGCTTCTATACTTAACCGTGTGGAGTATTGCGGCGATCTCGTAAACTTCAAGACCTATTCGAAATCCTTCAAGAACAAGCAGCGTTATATGAATCCGGATGAGAAGCGCGTTGTCTTCCGTGACGCGCATGAGCCTATCATCGACCGTGAGACATTCGAGCTCGTTCAGAAAAAGCGCGGCACAACAAAGCGCCGCGCTCCAAAGAAGGAGAATGGCGAGAAAAGCATATTTGCCGATCTGCTTACCTGTGCGGACTGCGGTCACAAGTTGTGGTTCCACGTCAACACGGTGAATAAGGCGATAAGGTTCTTTGCCTGTTCCAATTATGTGAAGGACTACCGCGGAACCTGCCCGACACGGCACTATATTCGTGAGGATGCGCTTTACGAGGTCGTCAGGCTTGAGCTGAGACGGTTGTCGGCATTTTTGCAGGAAGACGAGGCAGCATTTGCGGAGCTGCTTTCAAAGAAAACCGGCGAAGAGGCAAAGGCCGAACGTATGACGCTTGAGGAGGAGCTCAGAAAAGCCCGTCAGCGGAAGGAGCTTGTCGCTACTCTCTACGAAAAGCTGTATGAGGATAACGCGCTCGGCAAGGTGACCGATGAATGGTATTCGCATATGTCGCTGAAGTATGAGGTCGAGCGAGTAGAAATGAAGGCAAAGATCGAAGAACTTGAGCGGAAGCTCGCTGGCATGCGAACAGCAGCGAAGAACAACGAATACTTCATCCGATCGGTACGCCGCTTCATGGAAATGGATACGCTCACGGCTCCGCTTTTGAAAGAACTGATCGACCGCATCGAGGTTTCCGAGGTCGAGGGCAAGGGAAAGAATCGCAGGCAGCGGATCGTTATCCATTACCGTTTTGCGGGGTACATCGATCTAGAGCGAGATTATCTTGAAAGCAATATCGTACAGGATACGAGAAAAGGAGTTGCCGTCGAATACGTCCCGCATTCCTCGGGAGAATAACTGATTTTATGCATAAGAAAAGCGAGTATTGACTGAAATCCGTTGTCAATACTCGCTATGGAGCGGGTAAAGGGACTCGAACCCTCTATCTCAGCTTGGAAGGCTAATGTGTTACCATTACACTATACCCGCAGTATGAAGTTGTTTTCCCGGCAGTTTTTCGCGAAGCAGAATACTGCGATCCCGGGATGCTTTCCGGTTTTCCGAAGGAAAGTGCCGACGTCTGCTCGATGGAAACTCCCGGCAGTTTTTCGCGAAGCAGAATACGGCGATCCCGGGATGCTTTCCGGTTTTCCGAAGGAAAGTGCCGACGTCTGCTCGATGGAAACTCCCGGCAGTTTTTCGCGAAGCAGAATACTGCGATCCCGGGATGTTTTCCGGTTTTCCGAAGGAAAATTGTGCCGACGTCTGCTCGATGGAAACTCCCGGCAGTTTTTCGCTTTGCGGAAAACTGCAAGTTCAAAATAGCCGAAGGCTGTTTTGAAACATGGTGCGGGCGAAGAGACTCGAACTCACACGCCCGGAGGGCATCGGAACCTAAATCCGACGCGTCTGCCAATTCCGCCACGCCCGCACGAAAAGGTGGTGGTGACCCGTCGGGGATTCGAACCCCGGACACCTTGATTAAAAGTCAAGTGCTCTACCGACTGAGCTAACGGGTCATGCTGGCTGGGGTGGCAGGATTTGAACCTACGATGTGGGAGTCAAAGTCCCATGCCTTGACCGCTTGGCGACACCCCAACGGGATCGCCGCTTCCTTTCAAAAATAAAGCCTTTGCTTCCTGCAAAAGCTTTACTGAAATGGGGTGAGTGGTGGGGCTCGAACCCACGACCTCCAGAGCCACAATCTGGCATTCTAGCCAACTGAACTACACCCACCATAAGGCTGCCGCAGACGACCGCTTGAAAAAATGGCGCGCCTGCAGGGACTCGAACCCCGGGCCCACGGTTTAGAAGACCGTTGCTCTATCCACCTGAGCTACAGGCGCACGCCGTCCATACCCTGCCGACGGTAGACAATTCTATCATTATTTCATAGCATTGTCAACTGCTTTTATCAAAAACAATATTATATTATTTGCCGAAAAAACGGCCGCCGACGAGTTCGGCCCTTACAACGCGGTAGGCGGGGGAGTAGGCCTTGTTGTAGGCTTCGCTGTGATGCACGGCGGGGCAGCCGGAGCCCACGTACTCCTTGACGAAGGCGCGCGTATTCTCGCCGTCGAAGGGAAGGAGCCCGGGTTCTTCGATCAGATCGAGCAGGAGCTTCGCAAAATGCTCCCTGCTTCCCGCGGGCTCGGCGCTCTTTATGAAGAGCGAGAGCAGCTCGTCCGGCGTCATCCCGTGCGCTTTCAGCGCGTGAAGATCGACGCGCGAATACCCGCCGCCGAGGGGCTCCGTCAGGGGCAGGCCCTCCTTTTGAACGACCGAGGCGAGCTCTTCCTCAAGCCATGCCCTGGCCGCGGCCTCGTCCCTTATCGCGTGCGCGCAGCCGAACTCGCTCTGGAAGAGGAGCTTTATCACGTCCCGCATCTCCATCAGCGGGTATTTTTCAAGATGCAGCTTAATAAGCGCCGCCGCTTCGTTCCTTTCAAGCATACAAGCCTCCCTTTTTCCTCATTATACACCCTTCGGGCGCTCCTGTCACGGGCCCAAATCGGGCCGCCCGCTTGAAAACGCTCCGCGAGTTATTTATAATAAAGACAAACAAAGCACGGAGCGTCGTATGGATAATTTGAAACTGTTAAGATGTGCGGAGGAACAGCTTTGGCTGAACCGGGATTTCGGGACGGGCGGCTGCGCGTTCGGCATTGAGGACGTTATTGAGGCGGAGGAGAGGCTTATGCGTTTCGCTCCGCTGATAAGAGAGCTCTTTCCCGAAACGGAGGAGAGCCGCGGCGTCATCGAATCCCCGCTGACGGAGGCGCCTTCCCTCGCGGAAACGCTCGGCGTCCGCGGCAGGCTCTTCATCAAAAGGGACAGCGACCTGCCGATAGCCGGCTCCGTAAAGGCAAGGGGCGGCATATACGAGGTGCTGAAGCATACCGAGGACGTGCTCGCCGAGACCGGCAATTCCCGCCTTCTCGATTTTGAAGGCGCGGATATGGGGGAAAGGGCTAAGGCCATCCGCTCGGCGCTTGCGGGCCGCAGGATGCAGGTCGGCTCCACGGGCAATCTCGGCATGAGCATCGGAATTATGAGCGCGGCCCTCGGATACGAGGCGATAGTCCACATGTCCTCCGACGCGAAGGATTGGAAGAAGCGCCTCCTTCGCGGGAGGGGCGTTACCGTTATCGAGTACGACGGGGATTATTCCTCCGCAGTGGCGATGGGAAGGGCGGCGTCCGAGGCCGATCCCATGAGCTATTTCGTCGACGACGAGAATTCGAAGGAGCTCTTCATGGGCTACGCCGTCGCCGCGCTGAGGCTGAAAAGACAGCTTGACGCGCTCGGAGTGACCGTGGACGAGGAGCATCCCGTAAACCTTTACCTTCCCTGCGGGGTGGGCGGCGCTCCCGGAGGGATCTGCTTCGGAGCGAGCCTCGTTTTCGGCAGGGCGGCAAGATGCTTTTTTGCGGAACCGACTCAGGCGTCCTGCATGCTGGCGGCGTTCCTCACAGGCGCGCCCGTCGCCGTGACGGAGCTCGGCCTCACCGGGCGGACGCAGGCGGACGGGCTTGCCGTCGGCAAGGCTTCCGCGCTGGTTTACAACGTCTGCCGCGGGCTTGCCGCGGGCGAGTACACGATCGGTGACGACCGCCTCGCATACTATCAAAACCTGCTTTTCAACAAGGAGGGGATCTTCATAGAGCCCTCGAGCGCGGCTTCGCTCGGGTTCGCGAAATACCTCGGCAGCGGCGTCGAAAACGGCGCCGAAGTCACGCATATCGCCTGGGCGACGGGCGGCAGGCTCGTTCCCGAGGAGGAGCGCAAAAAACAGCTCGCGTGGCCGAATCTGACCGAGGTCGCGGCGGCGCTCATCAGAAAAAACGGCAGATTCCTCATCTGCAGAAGGCCCGAAAGCAAGAAAAGGGGCGGCCTCTGGGAATTCGTCGGCGGCAAGCTCGAGCCGCATGAGGACGGCAGGGCGGCCCTCGTCAGGGAGTGCCGCGAGGAGCTCGGCATACTGATCTCGGCGGGGGAAGTGTTCTGCGAGGTCGTCCACGAATACCCCGATATAACCGTGCATCTGACCGTGTACGAGGCGAAGATAGAGGAGGGCCTGCCGAGGCTTCTCGAGCATTCCGCTATAGCCTGGATAACCCCCGCCGATATCGAAAGATTCGGATTCTGCCCGGCGGATGAATCGATACTTCAAAGAATAATCAAGGAGGATACGGCCCGTGACACAGAGGGATATTGAAAGAAAGCTGTTCGCGCTTCGTGACGGGGGCTATGCCGCCATGCAGTCGAAGATCGTTCCCAACGTCGCACCCGAAACGGTGATAGGCGTAAGGATACCGGAGCTGCGCAGATTCGCGAAGGAGCTCAAAAACGATCCCTCGACCGTACTGTTTTTGTCAAGGCTCCCGCACGCCTATTACGACGAAAACGTGCTGCACGCCCTCATCATCAACGAGGAGCGCGATCACGATCTGCTTATGGAGAAGCTCCGCGCCTTCCTTCCCTTTGTGGATAACTGGGCCGTGTGCGACACGATAAAGCCCAAGATAGCGAAAACGCGCAGGGAGGAGTTCCTGGAGAGCCTGAAGCTCTGGCTCGTATCGGAGCGCCCTTACGAGGTGCGCTTCGCGATAGGGATGCTCATGTCGCATTTCCTCGACGACGAGCACGTAAACGAGGCGCTCGAGCTCGTTAACGGGGTAAAGAGCGGCGAATACTACGTCCAAATGATGCAGGCGTGGTTCTTCGCGACGGCGCTTGCAAAGCAGTACGAGGCCGCGATCCCCTATCTTGAGCGGGGGCTGGAGGATCCGTTCGTAATGGCGAAGACCAAATCCAAATGCAGCGACAGCTTCCGCATATCATCCGATAAAAAAAGCTACATAAAAAGTCTGTAGGGGCTTGCAAAAATCGCAGACATATTGTAGAATTAAAACAGAATACGGCAACGGAGGCGCTTTTGGCAGCTTTTATGGCAAAATGCCCCTGCTGCGGCGGGGAAATACGCTTCGATAAAACGGAAGAGGAGCACGTCTGCGGGCATTGCGGAACGAAGCTCATGACTTCCGCGCTGGTTTGCGAGCCCGTTAAGGAGGAGCCCCGCAGATCGGAGCATGAGCATCACAGCCATTCGGAGCCCGTTATCAACGCTCCCGAGCTCACCGAGGAGGAGATCCGCGCCGAGCTTGACAGAAAGGCCGCCTATAAGGCCGAGCTGAAAAAGACCGTCCGCCGCATAGACGAGCTCCGTTCGAGGAGGCACGTTTACGAAAAGCGGGAGGCCTCCGCGAAGAAGCTCTCGCTGGGCGGAGCCGTTGCGGCCGCCGCAGCCGTGCTGGAGGTCATATTCCTTATCGACAACGAGAGCATGCGCATGCCGAGCCTCGTAATCGGCGGTCTGCTGATGCTGGGAGCGATAGCGCTGTTCATAGCCTCCGCCTCGGGCATGAAGGCGGTCGGCAGATCCCGCGAAAGGCTCGAAGCCTCCATAAAGGAGAAGAAGGCCAGAAGGGACGAGCTCATCCACGAGCTCAACTCCATAAACCGAAAACTGCATATCCACTCGCATTGAAAATATATTTTCGATTTGCGGAACCCGAGTGGGAGGATATTCGTTATATAAGCGAAGGGCGAAAGAAGTTCCCCCGCTTCATACCCTTCAAAAAGCAATCGATCCCTCCAAAATTGCGAAGAACAGAAGCCGGAGCAGAAAGCTCCGGCTTTTGTTTTGTTTGATTTCCATAATAATGCAAAAGCTTTTCGCCCCGAATAAGAAGGCCGAAAGCTTCGCATACTGCAAGCAGAAAAAAACGGCCGGCCGAATTTTACGGAAGGCCGCCCGAACGGAGGTCACAATGCATTTTTTCAAAAAGAAACTCCTGCCCCTTCTGCTGGCGCTGACTGTTCTGCTCGCCGCGGGGTGCAGCAAGAAGATCGGAGAGCCCGATAACTCGGCGAAGCCCTCAGCTTCCCCGAAGGCGACGGCCGAAACCTCTCCTTCCGCCATGGCTTCGGAGAGCCCCATGACGAGCCCCTCGGGTTCGCCGGAGGCCTCGCCCGATGCTTCGCCGGATACCTCGCCCGACGCCTCGCAGGAGGCCGACGCCATACCCGGCTTCATGGAGGGCGAGATCGTCGATCCCGACGACGTGCCGAGCCTCGTCGCGCTCCTTGCGGAGCATGAGGGGTACAGGGGTATGTCGATACAGTCCATCACCTATAAGCTGTTCGAGGGCCGCCAGGCGTATTACGTCATACTCCAGGGCGAGGGAGAGGCTTCCTATCCCGTCTACGTGTTCGGCGACGATACGGTAGTCCCCGCCGAGTAAGACGGAGCCTCCTGCCTGCGCGGGTATTCCGCATGCGGGCCGAGGCGAAAAAAGATCCGGAGGCCATAATATCTCCGGATCTTTTATTTACTTTGGGATCACTCGGTCCAGACGGCGGAATTCACGGGGAAATGCTCCGCGTGCCCGTCGAGGTACCTTATGGCCGCGACGACGATGGTTTTCGAGCCGAGGCCTATCACTTCGTCGCCCTTCTTGATTGCGAATACGCTGGCTTCCCGATCGATGGCGGAAAGCTCGACAGTGACCTTATCGCCGCCCTCGCCGGAGAATGTGAGCTTCGTTAAGCCTTCCGCTCCGACTGCCGCAAGCGATTCGCTCACGGTGAAGCCGGTGAAGATCACGCTGCCGTCGTCCTCCTTGAATTCGGCAAGCTCCTCCCTGTCGATAACGGAGAGCAGGAGCTTTGCGCGCAGCTTGCCGTCAAATGAAAGCAGCGCGATATCCTTGCCGAAACCGCGGAACTTCTTCTGATCCGCAATGGTGCCGGCCCTGTCGTCCTTCGTTTTGTCCGAACCGGGGGAGTCGGTCCCGCGGACGAGCCTTTCCTTGTTGTCGGGCGTATTGCCGCCGCAGCTGCCGCAGCCGAAAGCGGATAGAGCGATGAGAGCGGCAAGCAGTAATATGAGGATCTTCTTTATCATATCAAGCATCCTTTCGGTTCGATGACGTAATGATAGCATATTCCGGGCCGGTTTTCAACAGTCCGTCATTTCAGCGTAACGACAGTCACGCCGAAGTCGCCCTCGCCGTAATTGCCGTTGCGGAAGCTCTTCACCTTGGGGTGCGTCTTCAGGAAGGCCTGTATGCCCGCCCTCAAAGCGCCGGTGCCCTTGCCGTGGATTATCGATACCTCGTTCAGCGCCTGACGCTTGCAGTCGTAGAGGTATCGGTCGACGACGGGCTTCGCGTCCTCCACCATCATGCCCCTTATGTCAAGCTCAAGGCCCACCGTCTTATCGGCGGCGTATTCGACCTTCGTGTTCGAGGAGGCGGCCTTCGTCTCCTTCACCTCGCGAAGATCGTCGAGCTTTACGTTGAGCTTTATAATGCCCACCTGCACGGGGACCTCGCCGCCTTTGGCCTTGCCAATTACCGTGCCCTCCTTATCGAGCGAGACCACCCTTACCGTCTGCCCGGGGGTGACGAATTTGGGGGCGCTGCCCTCGATCATGCGCTGCTCCTGCGGGGTCTCGTAGAGCTCCTTGTCCTTCTGGCGCACGGCGTCGCGGGCCTGCTGGATCACGCGGTCGGCGGCCCTCTGGTCGATATCCTTCATGGAGCGTATCTGCATTATCAGCGCTTCCATCTCGCGCTTGGCGTCGGCTACGACCTTCCTCGCCTCCTCCTTGGCCTTAAGGCGGAGCTCGGCCTTCTCGGTCTCGAAGCGCTTCCTCTCGGAGCGCATATCGGCTCTCAGCGCGTCAAGCTCGCGCCTGGCGTTCTCGGCCTCCTCGCGCTCGCGCTCGGCCTTGTGCTTCTCGTCCTCGGCGGTGGCGAGCACGGTCTCGAAGTCGACGTCCTGCTTGGTAAGATACTCGCGGGCGTTCTCGATTATGTAATCGCTCATGCCCAGGCGCTTCGAGATCTCGAACGCGTTGGATTTGCCGGGTATGCCTATGAAGAGGCGGTAAGTGGGGCAAAGCCTGTCGACGTCGAACTCCATGGAGGCGTTCTGCATGCCCTCGTGCGTCAGCGCGAAGGCCTTTATCTCGCTGTAATGGGTGGTAGCGGCTGTGCGGCAGCCCCTCGAATGGAGCTCCTCCAGTATGCTCATGGCAAGCGCCGCGCCCTCCACGGGGTCGGTTCCCGCGCCGAGCTCGTCGAGCAGTATCAGCGATTCGTCGTCGGCCTCTTCGAGTATGCCGACTATGTTCTTCATGTGCGAGGAGAAGGTAGAAAGGCTCTGCTCAATGGACTGCTCGTCGCCTATATCCGCGAAAACGTTCCTGAAGACGGCAAGCTCCGTGCCGACGTTCGCGGGGACGAACATGCCCGCCTGCGCCATCAGCGTGAAGAGGCCAAGCGTCTTCAGCGTTACCGTTTTGCCGCCCGTATTGGGGCCGGTGACTATCAGCGTCGTGAATTCGCCGCCCAGCCATATGTCGATCGGGACGACCTTGTCGTTCGCTATGAGGGGATGGCGGCCCTTCTTTATCGTGATGCGGCCTTCCGAGTTCAGCTTGGGGCAGACCGCGCGCATATCCCGCGCGAGCTTGGCCTTCGCGAAGCAAAGATCGATCTCGCCCAGGGTGAGAAGATCGGCGTAAATGTCGTTCGCGGAGGGCTTTATCATTTCGGTGAGCTCGGCGAGGATCCTTTCCACCTCGGCGGCTTCCTCCATGACGAGCTTCTTGTATTCGTTGCCGAGCTCCACCACGGCGGAGGGCTCTATAAACAGCGTCGCTCCCGTGCCGGACTGATCGTGTATCAGGCCGGGTATGTTCTGGCGGTATTCCTGCTTTACGGGGATAACGAACCTGCCGTTCCTTATCGTTACGAGCGGATCCTGCAGGTATTTCGAGTAGGTGGAGGAGCGGATCATGTCGTTCAGCTTCGCTCGCACCTTCTCGTTCGCTATCTTCATCTGGCGCCTTATGCGGCTGAGGGCGGGGGAGGCGGCGTCCGCTACCTCGTCCTCGCTGAGGATGCAGCGCTCGATCTCCTCCTCAATGGCCCTGTGCGCCATAAGCCCCGAGGCCATGTTGCCGAGCAGGGGCAGCGCGTTCTCGCCCTCGGGGTTTTCGCGGAAGAGCTGTTCGCGGCAGCGGCGGATGGCTTTCAGGCATTTGCCCACGTTGAGCAGTTCCTCGCAGGAGAGGTGCAGTACGGCGTTAACGCGCTTCAATGTGGAGCGCATGTCGGGGAAATCGTCCACTGGCGAGGACCCCGTCCTTATATTGAAGGTCTCCGCCTCGGAAGTGAGCGCAAGCTCCGAGTTGACGTCGTCGAGCTCGTCGAAGGGGCGGAGCGAGGCCGCAAGCTCGCGGCTCACGCAGCATCCGCATTTCAGGGCGAGCTGTTCGAGTATCTTGTTGAA
This sequence comes from Clostridiales bacterium, assembly GCA_024698505.1. Classification (GTDB taxonomy): domain Bacteria; phylum Bacillota; class Clostridia; order Christensenellales; family CAG-138; genus UBA3857. Next base: position 11,091 of record JAILRE010000059.1, read on the forward strand.
TTCAAGCGTGTTGAGCGTTTTTTGGTTCATGGTTTTTCCTTTGCGGCTTCGCCGTGGTTCGATCAGTCTACGGGCCTTGCCCAATGCCCGCGGGTAACGGGGGAGTCCGGCGCCCGGTCGGGAGTCTCGGCGGAGGCAAAAACCCTTATTCCGCTGGCCTTCAGGGCCTCCCTTATATCCGTAACGGCCGAGTTCATCATCCGGACCAGGCAGTAATTATCCGCTCCGCTGCGGAAGCGGACGTTCTGCAGGGGGAATCTTCGCCCGTCGCCGTCCGTCAGAACGCCGGGATACCCCTTGCAGTTCCGGCAGCCGCGGTATTCCTTGACGGGGCAGTGAAGAAGCTGCATGAGCGGCGCGCGGCCGAGCGTGTTCACTATCATGACGCTTCCGAATTTCTCGGAAAGGGCGGCAAGCTGCGGCCTCGTCAGCTCGGGCGAGGGCATTACGTGCGTTATCCCCATGGAGAGGAGCTTCGTTATGGAGGCGGAGTTCGCGGCGTTCACGCCTATGCCCGCGATCCTTATGGGGAGCTCCCGCCCCAGGTACAGCTGGCCAACGTTGTTTATCTCTATCCCGCTGAATGCGCCGGAGGCGGCGAGCCTTTCATACGAGCTCCTCGCTCCCTCCGTTATCAGCACGTTCGGCAGTATGAGTATGAGCTTTTTACCGCTGGCGAACAGCGGCGATACGTCCGTGTTCGCGGGATCCGTCGGATCGAAGCCGATCATATCGGCGGAAGACGCCAGCGCTTTTTCGATGTCGCGGAACCTTTCGTAGAGCAGGGGGGAGCCCTCCGCCGCACCTGCGGGCTTTATGAAGCGGGCGATATCCGCCTCCGTGAAAAGCCTTTCCCCGCGCGGTTTGCCGAGTATCGCGGCAGTCAGGTTTTCAACGGCCTCGCGGCGAAGCGCGTTAACCTGCGAAACGGGCAGGAAGCCGCAGCCGTCGACCCGGCATTCGTCCATGTAAAACGGCGTGCCGCCGAGCTTTTTGACCTGTTCGGCGTATCTCTCGCGGTCGACGGGGTTATTCGCCTTCTCGCATACGGGGCCGTAAGCCCTGCCGCAGTATTCGCCCGAGAAGAGCACAAGCTCCGCGCGGGAGCCTTCCTCAAGCGAAAGCTCGCCCCGGACCTTTCTTGCCTGCCTGTCGGAACGCACGCTCTCGTGCGCCTCGTTTATAAGCTCCTTCGAGGGGCGGGCGGAGCCTACGCGGCCCGTCCTTACGCTGTCGCCCCTTATATGGGAGGTGGAGAATTCGCCCCTGTTGAATATCTCGAAGAGGCGGGCCCGCGCGTCCTTCGGCTTGTCGCCGTCGAGCGCGCGCCGGTAAATACCGGTCACCGTCGCAACGTATTCGGGCTGCTTCATGCGGCCCTCTATCTTGAGCGAGCATATCCCGGCGGAGGCCAGGGCGCTCAGCTCGTCTATCATGCAGATGTCGTTCGTTGAAAGCGCGAACTCGTTTTCGTTCGCCCTGCGGTCGAATACGGTCGCGTTCTTGCGGCAGGGCTGGGCGCAGGTGCCGCGGTTGCCGCTGCGTTCGCCCGCCATGGAGGAATAGAGGCAGCTTCCCGAAAACCCCATGCAGAGCGCGCCGTGGCAGAAAAACTCCAGATCCACGGGGCTGTTTTCGTGCATGCGGCGGATCTCGTCAAGGCTCACCTCGCGCGAGAGGACGGCTCTTTCGATGCCGTTCTCCTCGCAGAAACGGAGCCCGCCGGGGGAGTGGACGCCCATCTGCGTGCTCGCGTGAACTGGCAGCTCGGGCAGGTATTCGCGTAACAGCGCGGCAAGGCCGATATCCTGCACTATAACGGCGTCCGCCCGAAGGGAACAGAGCTTCGAAGCGAAATTCAAGGCGTCCGTCAGCTCCGTATCGAAGAGGATCGTGTTGAGGGTGATGTGCGTCTTGACGTTCCTCAGCCTGCAGAAATCGATCGCGGCGGCAAGATCGTCGCCCGTGAAATTCTTTGCGCCTCTGCGCGCGTTAAAGGCCCCGCCGCCGAAATACACGGCGTCGGCCCCGTTCCTGACGGCCGCCGTCAGACATTCCATATTGCCCGCCGGAGCGAGCAGTTCGGGCTTTCGATCGTTCATTTTCCAAAAACAAGGGGCAGGCCGAATAAAGCCATGCCCCGGTCAGCTTTTGTGGGATCGGCGTTATACGCCGACGGGCTTCTTGCGCTCGAAGGGACGCTTAACGGGCGCGGCGGGCTTCTTCTCGCCGCCGTCCCTTATGGAGCGAAGCTCGGAGATCTTCCTGTCGACCTCTTCGTTTTCGGCCTTGAGCTTGGCATATTCGTCCGCGAGATCGAGCATGGCGAGCAGAGCGCACCTTGAAGTGCTCTGATCGGGGCAGTGGAGCTGTACGGCCTTTATGCGCTTGTTGACCTCGGTCTCGAGCTCGCGCATGTATTCCTTATCACGCTCGGATGAGATGCGGAACTCCTGACCGGCAAGGTTCAATACCATTCTGTTCTTATCCATGTCAAAAGCACCTTTCCATAGTATTCTTCAACTATATAATACCATCCGCCGCCGCCAAAAGCAACAGCGGAGCCGACAAATACCGCAATTATTTGCGGGAATAAAAACGCGCCCCGCAAAAAGCAGAGCGCGGTCGAAAGCGGCGTCAGTCGTCGTCGCCGTCGATAAAGTCTTCTTCGTCATCGTCGTCATCGTCATCGGCTTCGGAGCCTGCCTTTTTCCCGCAGACGGCGTCTATCGCCCAGCGGAGCACGGGGATCAGCACGAAGGCCACCCAGGTGGGATGCCAGATCCCGAACATGAGGCCGACGAAGAGGTAGCCGGCGACTATCAGAAGCTCCCAGGGGAACCTCTTGAGCCACCTTATGCCGACACTGCGCCTTATCGAGCTGACGATGGAGGAGAACATCGGCACCGTCAGGAAGAGCAGCCAGCCGACCGCCCAGCCGGTCTTGCCGAAGGCGAAGCCTATCGCGACGTATGCCGCGACCATCACCAGCGAATAGATCCCGACGAGGCCCTTGCCCCTGAGAGCGTCCTGCCTAACGGCGGAGGAGATGCCGAAATAGATGGGGATCGCAAGGAGCATAAGCCAGAGGGGATGCCACAGCCCGTAGACTATACCGAGGCCTATGTAGGCGCCGGTCACGGCGACGGGCAGGACTATATCGAGCCAGTTCAGCCTGTGATTGCGGATCGCGGAGGCGACGGGGTAGTAAATGGGTATCGTGAGGAAGAGCAGCCATGCGGGATGCCACCAGTTTTTAAGGAAGCCCAGCAGCAGGAACACACCCGTTACGAGCACCGCGTAGGGGAAGCCGGAGAGGCTGAACCCGCGTTCGGAGCCGATGCGGTCGACGTTGTCGGGCTCGCGGTCGGTGTCTATGACCACCCTCTTGCCGTCCTCGTTTATAACGGTGGTGCGCCACTTGCCGGTGCTCTCGCTCTGCTGCTTGTGGACGAAGCGGCGTTTGCCGTCCTTGGTATCGTTCCAATCCCTGTGGACGCGCTCGCCGTTTTCGGTGTAGGTCACGCCGGCGTCGTCGATCTCGATATCGTTTATGAAATCGCCTATGGGCTCGTCGCCCTCGTCGTCATCGTCGTTGTCGCGAACGCGGATGCCGTCCCAACCTATATGTACGCGGGAGCCGTCGTCGTCGACCAGGTTTATGCCCTTGTCAAAGCTTATGTGGACGTTGCCCTTGGTATCGGCGGCCTTGGTCTCCTCCTCGGGCTCGGGCATGGGGATCTCGTCCTCCGTGGCGAGGAGCGTGTCGAGCGAGACTCCGTAGAGCCTCGAAAGAGTGATGAGGTTATCCGTATCGGGGGAGGATTCCGCCCTCTCCCATTTGCTGACGGCCTGCCTCGAAATGCCGAGCTGCGCGGCAAGCTCCTCCTGCGAGAAGCCGTGCGCCTTACGCATCTGCACCAGCCTGTTGGCTATCTCAATGTTCATGGTATTTCGTTCCCTTTCTTTGTTTTTTGCAGGCTCATCATACCCGAGATACGGTCGGTTGCGCAAGCAATTCTGCTTTTCAAATTATACTCCGAGGGAGGATTTTTTGTCAACTACGGGTTGCAGAGCGGTTTCGGGCGTTAAAAAGAGCCCGCAGGCTGCCTGCGGGCCCCTTTCGGTATGCGGCTCAGTTCAGGTTCAGAATGAGCTTGTAGAGTTCGGAGATATCGGCCGTGTTGATTACGCCGTCGCCGTTCACGTCCGCGTTGAGAAGCCCCGCGGGGGTGAGCGAGGACTTGTTAACGGTGTACGCATAGAGCACCGATATGTCGTCGAAATTGACGACGCCGTCGCAGTTGACGTCGCCCGGGAGCGTCGCCTGAACGGGCTGCTCCTCCGCGTCGAGAACTACGAGTATGGTCATATTCTCGTAGACGGGGGCGGAGGCGTCAAGCACCTCGCCGTTCACGAGGAATATGTAGCTGAAACCATCGGGAGCTTCGGGAAGGGGGACCGTCTCGCCCTTCGCGATCTCGACCGTGCCGGTGTAATCGCCTATGAAGGTGATGGTGACGGACTCGTTGTCGCCGAGGATCCTGACGGTGACCGTGCCGAAAGCAATGCCGTCGTACATGACGGTCATAACGTAGGTTTCGACGACGGAGCTGTCAAGCGCGGGCTCCCAGGAGTAGGTGATGTGGCTGCTGCTCCATTCGACCGACTGCGTCGCGGCGCTGCGTCCGCTCCTGTAAACGATGGAGGTGCCCGCCATAACGTCGCTCATGGCGAAGTTCTCGTCGGTCTCGGCAACGTAGTAGAGGGAGCCGGTGAGCGCGGCCTGAGCCACCGCGGGAGCGTAGACGTAGACCGTAGCGGAGGAGGTGGTGAGCTTCCAGCCGCCGCTGTAATAGAGGTAGACCTTCGTGCTCTGGCCCGGAGGGGTGGGGCCGCCGCCACCGCCGCCCGAGGAGGTCGCAGTGGTGTAGATCTTCGCCGCGCTGCCGGAGCCTTCGACCGCCCACGAGGCCGCCGCTGTGACGTCCGTCGTCATGCCGATGGTGTAGCTGCTCGACCAGCCGGAGGAGGAGCTCGTGTACATGAGGTAGTAGTTCGTGCCGCCGACCGTGGTGTAGAGGTGGCCGGAAGCGTCGGTGTACCAGGTGTTGTTCTCGTTCACCGTGCCGAAGGAATAGCCGCCCGTCACTGTGGAGAGGGTGCTGGTGACCGCGCTGACCGCCGTGCTGCCGGCCAGGGTGGAGACCGAGGTCGAAGCGGAGGCGTTCGTGATTATGTAGCGGCTGCCGACCGTCATGGAGGTCACGCGCTCGTAGACGTTGGTATTGCCCTGCTCAAGATCCGCCCACTGGGTGCTGTCGACGCCGGTACCCGTGGCGGTTCCCGTCTTGGCGGAGGAGGAGCCGTTGATGTAGAGGTAATAGGTGCTGCCCGAAACGAGGGCGGGATGGCTGAATACGATGTAAGTCGCCTTGTTGGAGGAGCTTGCGAAATACGCCTGAGTGCTCTTCAGCACGTTGCCGGAGCCGTCCTTGATCACGATGGAATAACCGGACCTGATGGAGAGGTTCGTGAACTCCACGTAAATGCCCGCGGACGGGCTGCCCTGCATCTGGTTCATGCCGCAGGCGAGGGTGATACCGCCGTACAGCGCGAGGGTGTCCTCGGTATCGAGAGGATCGTTCGAGGTGTTGGATGCGGAGTAGACCTCAAGGTCGCCGCCGCGGAAGTAACAGCCGCCGTTGGAGTCGACGCCGTCGCCGCCCGAGGTGTACAGACGGTAGACTCCGCCGTACTCGTTGATGGTGTAGTGGTAGTTGGAGAGGTTCTTGTTCGCCGCGTTGATCACGTCGTCCGTGGCGTAGACGGTGGCATAGCCGGAATTGAGGACTATGTCCGCGCCCTCCATGCCCTCGTAGCAGGTGTTGACCCTGAGATTGAGCATATCGTCGGGGGCGCCCCTCATGCCGAAGGTGAGCTCCTGATCGGCGTGAACGCCGTCGTCCCGCGTCCAGATCTTGTACGAGCCGCCCTCGAAGGTGATGTTGCCGTCGCTGTGGATGGCGTCGTCGGGAGCGGAGATCGTCACGTCGCCGTCCTTCAGGAGAAGCTCGAGCTCGGCCTTCAGGCCCTTGGCGCTGGGGTCGGTGTCCTTATTGTAGGAGGTGTTCGTGTAGCCGTTCGCGCAGGTGATGTCGAACGTGCCGCCCGATATCTCCACGTTGAAGCCCGAAACGCCGTCGCCCGAGCTCACGATGGTGAAATCGCCGCCCGAGATCGTGATATCGCCGTAGGTCGGGGTGTCGGCGCCGTCCTCCGCCTTTATCGCGTCGCCCGCGCAGGTGATGTTGAGCACGCCGCCCGAGATGTTCACTAGCCCGCGCGCGAGTATGCCCTCGTCCGCGGAATTGGCGGTGATAGTGCCGCCCGTGATGTAGACCGTGCCGAGGGTCTCGGCGTCGTTCTCGGCCTTTATCGCGTCGCCCTCGGTGGTGGTGAGGGTGATGTTGCCGCCCGAGATCAGCATCTCGTTCTCGGTGGAGAGCGCGCTGTTGGGGGCCGTCACGCTGACCGTGGATTCGGCTATCGTCAGGAAGCCGTTTTCGCCGATCTTGACGCCGTTCTTCGCGTTGGCGACGACGTTCAGCACGCCGTTGCCGGAGATGGTGAGGTTGGCGGCCGTCTTGCCCTTTATGACTGCGCTCTCGGCGTAGAAGGCGTTCGTGCCGTCGCCGCCGTCCTCGGTCGTATCGCCGTAAACGTCTGCGTTATTCATGGCCGTATCGGAGAGCGTGTTGACCGTTCCTCCGAGCGTGTGGAGGTAGACCGCCGCGGTGGAATCCTTCTTAATGGTCAGCGCCGCGGTGAAGTCGCTCTTTAAGGTGAGGCCGTCCAGAAGCAGCGTCGCGTCCTTTGTGGCTCCCTTCTTGACGGCGATCGCGCCGTTTTCGGTGGTCCCGCCGAACACGTATGTACCGCCTTTATTTTTGATGGAAACGAGCAGATCGTAGCCATCCGCCGCGGTGTAGAGGACGCCTCCGTCGGAGGTGACCATGGAGCTCATGGCGTCGGTGCCGGCGGCATACCCGGTATCGGAGCTCTGCTCGATGGCGACGACCTCGAAGTTAGTGTCGCTGCCCTCGTAGACGGTGACGGTCCTGCCGTCGAAACGGAATGCGGTGTAGCCGACCGCGACCTCCATGTCGGCGGTCGAGCCGCCCCTCGTTACGGTGATCGTGACGACGCCCTTCTTGCCGGAAACGCCGTTTACCCTGACTACCGTGCCGTTTACCTCGACCGTGGCAATGCTCTCATTGCTCGAAACGGCGGTGACGGTGCCCGAGCCGCCCGAAACGGCGATTGTCGCGCCCGTGTTGCCTATCACGGTCTTAGTGAGGGTCATCGCGTTCTCGGCGGCGCCCGTCACGGGGAGCAGCGTCAGCAGCATGCAGAATGCCGCCAACAGGCTGATGATGCGTTTTCTCATTGTTTTTCCCCTTTCCGGATCCTCGTTGCGGGATCGCTTCGGAAGCTGGGATATGCTTCCACGGATCCTATTTTAACACCGCTAAATAATTGAAGAAACCGAATCGCCGCGACAGAACCGTGACTTTTTGTGTATCAAATTTGTTAAAATTGTGGCAGTAAAAAAGGCCCCGTTACCGCGCGGACGGACCCATCCGCGGGGGGCCTTTATGGTATTCGGTCAACGGTCTATGGCTTCAGCCGGCGGCCGCCGAAGGTGATGCGCTTTTCGGTGCCTGCGATAAGCCTCTTTATATTGGGGACGTGCTTGATTATGACGGCCACAGCCGCGGCAGCTCCCAGGAGCTTCAGTATGAGCTCGGGCGCGAGTATAAGCGACAGCACGCCTACCGTCACAGTTGCGGCTATCGAGGCGGCGGAGACGATCTTTATGGCGAAGGCCGTTATGAAGAACACGGCTATCGCGGCAAGGAAGATGCGCCAGTCGATCATGAGCGCCAGAGCCGCGCCTACGGAAACGCCCTTTCCGCCGCGCAGGTCGAACCACAGCGGGAAGAAATGCCCCGCCATGCACGCCGCGCCGGCTGCCGCCATGCAGACCGGGCCGCCGAGCAGCTTTCCTATAAGGCAGGAGAGCAGGCCCTTTATGAGATCCCCCGCGAAAGTGAGCACGCCGAAACCGAGGCCGTAGACCCTCGCGGCGTTGGTCGCGCCGGAGTTTCCGCTGCCCTTATCGCGCACGTCCTCTTTGAATACGAGCCTTGAAATGAGTATCGCGGTCACTACCGAACCCAGAAGATACCCTATGCCGAGGCTCGCAATTATGGGAAATAGAATCATAACACCGCGCTCCGAAAGAATGAGCGACAGACGCTCTCCCCATATAATACATCCCCCGCGCCGAAAAATCAACTCCGCGCGGAAAAGACGGCGGGCCGACCGCCGCGCAATAATATATTGTTTTTTGGACGGAACCGGAGGGCCCCCGCGTTCGTTCAATAGATGAAAGCAGCGGGGACAACGCCGATGAAAACCGGAGGCCCGCCCTCGTCCGCTTTCGCAAAGGATCGGAATACTTCCCGAGGGGCGGGAAAACCCCGCCCCCGGGGTGAACATAGATCGCTCACATAAAAGCGGCGGCCCGCGTCTTACGGGCCGCCGCTTCATTTCGTTAAATTCAATTCTGTTCCTTCAGCTCGAGTATCTTCTTCGTGAGCATGGGGACTACCTTGTTGAGGTCGCCCACCACGCCGTAATCCGCCACGCCGAATATGGGAGCGGTCTCGTCGCGGTTGATGGCGATTATGATCTCGGATTCCTCCATGCCGGCGATGTGCTGGATCGCGCCGGAGATGCCTACGGCGATATAGAGCTTGGGCCTGACGGTCTTGCCCGTCTGACCGACCTGCAGCTCCTTATCGGCCCAGCCTGCGTCGACCGCCGCGCGGGATGCGGAAACTCTGCCGCCCAGCGCGTCCGCAAGGTCGTAGAGCATGCGGAAGTTCTCCTTGGAGCCCATGCCGCGGCCGCCGGAAACGAGTACCTTCGCCTCGGAGATATCGACCGCCTCGTTCATCTTTTTGATGACGTCCAGTATCTCGACGAAACGGTCGTTGCGCTCGATCTTGAGGTTGAAGGGGAGCACGCGCGCGCGCCTGCCCTCCTCGCGGGGAGCCTTCTGCATGACGCCGGGACGCACCGTAGCCATCTGGGGACGGAAATAGGGGCAGACGATGGTGGCCATCAGGTTGCCGCCGAATGCGGGGCGCGTCATGAGGAGCCTGCCGGTCTCCTCGTCTATGGCGAGCTTCGTGCAGTCGGCGGTGAGGCCGGTGTGCACCCTCGCGGAGACCCTGGGCGCGAGATCGCGGCCGATGGTGGTCGCGCCGTAGAGGAATATCTCGGGCTTGAAATAATCGATCGCGCCGTAGACCGCCTGGGCGTAGGGCTCGGTGGTGTATTCGGCAAGAGCGGGATCGTCGATGAGGACGACGGTATCCGCGCCGTACTCGCCCAGCTCGTCGCAGAGCCCCGCGACGTTGTGGCCGCAGAGAACGGCGGAAACGGTGGTGTTGAGGGACTTGGCCAGCTCCTTCGCCTTGCCGATCAGCTCGAACGAAACGGGAGCGATAACGCCCTCCACCTGCTGAACAAATACGTAAACGCCTTTATATTCGCTGAATTCTTTCATGGCTTATACCTCTCTCAGATGACGAACTTTTCGCGGAGCTTGGAGACGAGATAATCCGCCTCGGCCTCGGCGTCCATGGTGACGACCTCGCCCTTGGCCTTCAGCGCCTTGGGGAAGGATTCCTTTACCCTGGTGGGGGAGCCCTTGAGGCCTATGTTGGCGTCGTCAACGGGAACGTCGGGACGGGTCCAGACCGTGACCTGCTTCTCGCGGTAGGCGCTGAAAATGCCGCCGGGAGTCATGTAGCGGGGACGGTTGAGCTCGGTCAGAGCGGTGACCAGGCAGGGCATCTTCACCCTGACGACCTGATAGCTGTTCTCAAACTGACGCTTGACGATCAGGTATTCGCCAACCACCCTTATCTCCTCGGCGTAGCTGACGTTGGGTATGCCGAGATGCTCGGCCATCTGGGGGCCGACCTGCGCGGTATCGCCGTCGATGGCCTGGCGGCCGGTGAAGACGATATCGTAGGGCAGCTTGCTGACCGCCGCCGCGATGGTGGAGGAGGTAGCCCAGGTGTCTGCGCCGCCGAACGCGCGGTCGCTCACGAGATACGCTTCGTCCGCGCCCATAGCGAGGGCTTCGCGAAGCACGGCGTCCGCCTGGGCGGGGCCCATGGAGACGACTCTGACGACTGCGCCGAGCTCGTCCTTAATGCGGAGAGCCGCTTCAAGGCCGGCCTTGTCGTCGGGGTTCATTATGGAGGGGACGCCCTCCCTTATAAGGGTACCCGTCTTGGGATCGAGCCTGACCTCGTTAGTGTCGGGGACCTGCTTTATGCATACAACGATATTCAACATAATCGGCTTCCTCCTATCAGTTCAAGAGGCTTCCCGAGATGACCATGCGCTGCACCTCGCTGGTGCCCTCGTAGATCTCGGTGATCTTGGCGTCGCGCATCATGCGCTCGACGGCGTATTCGCGGGTGTAGCCGTAGCCGCCGTGGAGCTGAACGCACTTGGTGGTGACCTCCATGGCGGTCTCCGCGGCGAAGAGCTTCGCCGTGGCGGCCTCTACGCTGTAACGCTTCTGGGTGTCCTTGGCGAAAGCGGCCTTATAAACGAGCAGCTTCGCGGCCTCGACCTTGGCGGCAAGATCCGCAAGGGTGAACTGCGTGTTCTGGAACGAGGCGATGGGACGGCCGAACTGCTTCCTCTGCTTGACGTAGGCGATCGTCGCCTCAAGAGCGCCCTCCGCTATGCCGAGCGCCTGCGCGGCTATACCGATGCGGCCGCCGTCCAGAGTGCCCATGGCGATGGAGAAGCCCTTGCCCTCCTGACCGAGCAGGTTCTCCTGCGGGATCCTGCAGTCGCGGAATATCAGCTCGTAGGTGGAAGAGCCGCGAATGCCCATCTTCTTCTCCTTCGTGCCGAAGGTGAAGCCCGGGGTGCCCTTCTCGACTATGAACGCGGAAATGCCCTTCGTGCCCTTCGTCGGATCGGTCATTGCGAATATGATGTAGATATCCGCTTCCTTGCCGTTGGTGATGAAGATCTTGCTTCCGTTGATGACGTACTTGTCTCCCTCGAGGACGGCCCTCGTCTGAACGCCGGAGGCGTCCGTGCCCGCGTTCGGCTCGGTCAGCGCGAAGGCGCCGAGCTTTTCGCCGGAAGCGAGGGGCTTCAAGAACTCTTCCTTCTGCGCGGGAGTGCCGAACTTCAGTATCGGATCGCAGCAGAGGGAGGTGTGGGCGGATACGATGACGCCCGTGGTCGCGCACCTCTTGGAGATCTCCTCGACGCACATGACGTATGTCAGGGAGTCGCAGCCCTGGCCGCCGAACTCGCGCGGTATCGGGATGCCCATGAAGCCGTATTTCTGGAGCTTATCCACGGTTCCCCTGGGGAATTCCTCCGATTCGTCCACCTCGGCGGCATAGGGCTTGATCTCGTTCTCCGCGAACTCGGAGAACAGAGTCCTTGCCATAAGGTGCTCGGAGCTCAATTTAAAATCCATATGATCCTCCATAGATTGATGATCTTAGCTGTTGAGGACGGGTGCACAAAAACAAACGGCGCGCCGCGTCAAATTAGATTATAACCCGCAGAGCCGTCCGTTTCAATCGTTTTTTCCTTTTGCGAAAAGTATATTTAGACAGCTGCGGGCTTTGCGGAAACGATATAATCTGTCACACAAGATAAATTCGTTTTATAAATCAGATTTGATGTTGCAAATCGCGCCGCGCTGTGATAGAATGCAGGCATGAAGCACGCAAACGAAAAAAAGGCGGCGCCCCGCTGGCTCCCGCTCGATAACGCCGCGAAGATCTATCCCCCCGCCATGACGGAGGGATGGAACGCGCTGTTCAGGGTATCGGTCGTAATGGACGAGCCGGTGGACAGGGCCGTCCTCGAAAGGGCGCTGGAAAGGACGGTTGCGCGGTTCCCGAATTTCGCCATGAGGCTTCGCAGGGGCTTCTTCTGGTATTATCTGGAGCAGCTTTCGGGCGTGCCCGAAATACAGGACGACGTAAAGAACCCCTGCGCCAGGATGAGCTTCGGCGAAAACGGCGGCTTCGCCTTCCGCGTGCGGTGCTATAACCGAAGGATCGCAGTCGAGATATTCCACGTTATTACCGACGGCGCGGGAGGTCTCTCGTTCCTGAAGACGCTCGCAGCCGAATACGTTTCGCTCAAATACGGCGTGAAGGTCCCCAGGGAGGGCGACATACTCGATTGCGGCGACGAGCCCACGGAGGAGGAGCTTTCCGACGGCTTCCTCACCCACGCGGGGCCCAAGGCCGTTCCCGAGCCTCCCGGCAGGGCGTGGCGCCTCCGCGGCACCCCGGACAGGGATTTCCTCCACGTTACGACGGGCATTATGGACGCTGCGGCCCTTTCCGAAAGGTCGAAGGCCCTCGGCGTGACCGTCACCGAGTATCTGACCACCGTGCTGCTCTTCGCCGCGGCGGACGTGAAGAAGGCCACGGGCGGGCTTTTCGGCAGGCGCCGCCCCGTCAGAGTGACCGTCCCCGTCAATCTCAGGAAGCTTTTCGGCTGCCGCACACTCCGCAATTTCGCCAATTACGCGAACGTCGGCCTCGATCCGAGGCTCGGCGAGTACGAGTTCGAGGAGGCGGCTAAGATCGTCCACCATCAGCTCAAGCTCGGCTCCGACCCGAAGCTTCTCGCCGCGAAGATAGCGAGCAACGTCGGCATAGAAAAGAACGTGTTCATGCGCCTCGTTCCGAGGTTCATAAAGAACCCGATAATGAGCATCGCCTACCGCGAGGAGGGCGACCGCAAGAGCACCACCTGCCTCTCCAATCTGGGGCTCGTGAAGCTGCCCCCGGAGATGGAGGCGCACGTCGAGCGGTTCGATTTCATGCTCGGCTCGCTCATAGAAAACCCCGTCGCCTCGGCCGCCATCGGCTACGGCGGCAGGCTGATAGTCAATTTCACCCGCACGATCGAGGAGCCGTTCCTCGAGCGCGCGTTCTTCACAAGGCTCGTCAGGATGGGCGTACACGTGAAGATAGAGAGCAATTTCGGAGGTTGAGCCTTTATGGCGCGCCTTCCGACCGTATGGAGGTACCATGTCCTATTGCGTTAACTGCGGCGTCGAGCTGGCTCCGTCCGAAAGGCGCTGCCCGCTCTGCGGCGTCGAGGTGATAAACCCCGCCGCGCCGTTTGACGATTCCGCCGAAATGCCCTTCCCCGAAAGGAGGGAGACCGTCCGTCACAGGCAGGTGAGGATAGCCGCCGCGAAGGTGCTGTCCCTGCTCCTCGCGATCCCGTTCATATCGGTGCTGATCGCCGACCTTATAGAGGACGGGGCTTTGAGCTGGTCGCTAATACCCGCCTCGGCGATAGCGCTGCTGTTCATGGCGGTGGTTTTCCCGTGCCTGTTCAAAAAGCCCGCGGTCTGGCTGTTCATGCTCTTTGCGACTCTTGAGACCGCGCTCTTCCTTTTCGCGCTCAGCGTGATACTCGGCGGGAACTGGTATTTCCTTTTCGCCCTGCCGCTGACGCTCCTGACCGGCGCCGCCGCGATAGGCTGCTGGCTGATGATAAGCGCAAAGAAGCCGTCTGTATCGCTCAAAATGATGATAGTGCTGATAATTCTGACGGTGTACGTGCTACTCCTGCAGATGCTTATAGAGCTCCATCTGCATAGGGCGATCCGCTTCGTCTGGTCGATCTACGTCGCCGTCTCCTGCGCCGTGCTCGCGATAGCCGTGCTGATAGTCAGCCGCCTCATCAGAAAGAACGAGGCGGTGAGGAAGAAGCTGTTTTTCTGAGGAGGGAAGGAAAAATAGCCGAGGATGCATTCGCCGAGAGAAAAGACTTGCGTGAGATAATGAACAAAACCGGACCCATCGAGGATCCGGTTTTGTTACAGGGGCTCGTCTTGCCCGCCTTCGGCGGGCTTCGGTCACTTGCAAAAAACCCACGGGATTTTTGCTGCGCTTCGAGCCCCTGCTTTGCAGGGGGTGCCAAAAAGAATGGCTCCCGTTTGGGAGCCATTCTTTTTGGTACACCTTCAGGGGCTCGAACCCTGGACACCCTGATTAAGAGTCAGGTGCTCTACCAACTGAGCTAAAGGTGCAATTCGTTTTGCAAAGAGTATTATACTCGGTTATTCCAAAAAAGCAAGCCCTTTTTAAGATATATTTCACGGTTTTTATGCGATTTCGGGTCCGCCGCCGCGATATTTTACGCGCTTTTTACAAATTCTTGATGACAAAGACTAAAAACAGTATTACAATACAGCTATCCCAAACAGGAGGTAAAAGCCAAATGGACAGAGTAAATATCAAGCAGCGCGCAAAGGCGGCTTTTCTCGGAAACTACTGGAAGCTCGTCGGTACAGTATTGCTGGCGATAATCCTCATCGGCGGCATATACGTCTTTACCGCGGATAAGGAGAGCCTCTACGGCCTCAAGGACGGCTTCAGCTTCAGCGTGAATATCACGTCGAGGCCCATAAACTACGTCGCGATACTCTATTCGATATTCGTCGGCAACGTCGTGGCGGTCGGCCTTGCGAAGGTCGGGCTCGCCGCGTTCCGCAACAGGGAGTTCGAGCTGGCGGATCTCTTCTACTTCTTCACGGGCGGCAGGTACGTCCGCACCATGGGCACGATGGCGCTCGTCACCGTGTTCACGACGCTCGGCTTCATCTGCCTCGTGATCCCCGGCATAATCGTTTCTCTCGGGCTCTCGCAGGTGGTTTATCTGCTCGTGGAGGACGAGAATATCGCCTACATGGACGCGATCAAGAAGTCCTGGGAGATGACCCGCGGCTACAAGGGGGATCTGTTCGTGATGATACTCTCCTTCATAGGCTGGTTCCTCCTCGCGCTCGTCACCTTCGGGATCGCCGGCGTGCTCTTCGTGAACCCCTATCTGACGCTCACCTTCGCCGGATACCACAACGATCTTGCAGGGCTTCGCGGCATGACGACCGAGGTCGAGGTGATCTGACCGCAAAGGCCTGAACCGTATTAAAAAAGCATGGAGCTTTGCTCCGTGCTTTTTTTGCGTTTTATTCCGCCTGAGCGGCTTTTTTTATTTCCCCGGCGGCGTCCAGGAACTCCTCGGGAGAAAGCTTCATCACCCTCCGGTCGTAGGTCAGAAGGCCGTTCGTCTCGTCCTCAACGTCCGAAACCTGCGTGTAAACCGCCGCTGAAAGCCCCCCTTTCACGAGGGGCAGGAGCTCGTCGAGATAGAGGCTTCGGATCGCCTTGACGAACTCCTCCCGCGATCTCAGTATCCTGTAGCCGTAGGTCTTTTCGGGGTTGAAGCTGTGCGCCGCGTCCTTCCATACGTAGCCGCCGAATTCCGATACGGCCTGCGGGAGGCCGCCCTTTTTGAACGGGCGGAGCTTTTTGAAATAGACGTGCAGGCTGAATACGTCGGTCTTTTTTTGATGGAACCAGCCGCTCGTCGTGTCGATCGGGCGGGATGGATCGAGCTTTTTGAGCATTTCATAAGCCTCGTCCGCGCAAAACTGCCCCCAGCCCTCGTTGAAGATCGTCCAATAGACTATGGAAGGATGGGACCCGAGCAGGCCGACCGTCTCCCGCAGGGACCCGAGGAACCTTTCGCGCGCCGCTTCGCTGCGGTTGAGGCGCCTGTCGTCGAGCCTCGTTATGCCCGCGGTGGGCAGCAGCGTATCGCGGAAGAAGCTGCAGCGGCCGTTGTTCACCATGTCCTGGAAAACCGCCATGCCCAGCCTGTCGCAGTAATAGTAAAAGAGCTCGGGCTCGATCTTTATGTGCTTCCTCAGCATATTGAAGCCCAGCGACTTCATTCTCATAATATCGCGCTCGTATTCCGCGGGCTCGGCCGGCGTCCACAGCCCGTCCGAAAAATACCCCTGATCGAGCAGCCCGTTGAAGAAATACGGTTTTCCGTTAAGGCAAAGGCGCGGAACGCCGTTTATCGTCTTCGTCTCGATCGTGCGGAACGCGAAATAGCTTTCCGCCTCGTCCTCTCCGGCAACGATCCTGAACTCGTAGAGGTTCGGCTCCTCCGGCGACCAAAGGCGCGGCGGATCGAACCTTAAAAGGCACTCTCCGTTCACGAGGGGGTAGGTTTTTCCCTCGCAGACGAGCTCGCCGTTCATTGAAGGAGAAACGAATATCGTCTGCTCGTTTCCGTCCTGAAAGCACCGGATATCCGCAATAAAGTCTTCCGGCACGGGCTCGAGCCAGACGGTCTGCCACATGCCGGAGCAGGGCGTGTACCACATCCCGCCGCGCTTTATCCTCTGCTTGCCGTAGGGGTATGCGGGGTCGAGATCGTTCGAGCAGATTATTTTAAGCTCGTTTTGCCCCTCGGAAATCGCTTTCGTGATATCGCGGCAGACCGCGAAATACGCGCTGTCTCCGCCCCGGAAGCGCGCGCCGTTCACGAACGCCTCGCTTTGGCGGCTTGCCGTGTAATGGAGCAGTATCCTTTTGCCGCGCCAGCCCTCGGGAACGGTGAAGGAACGCTTGTACGTCAGCTTTTCGCCGTACCTCAGCTCGCCCTCAAAGCCGGAAAGCGGGCTTTCGGCGGGGAAGGGCACGCGGATATTCCCCCTGTAACCGCTCTCCGTTTCGAATTCCCAGAGGCCGTTCAGGTTCAGCCATTCCTTCCGCCTAAGATGCGGGCGCGGGTATTCGTCCCACGGGATGGCCCGGGGATCGTTTTTCAGCCTTTCGCCGGCCTCGGTATAGAGCCTGTTAAACCTCTGCTTTTTCATGCTTTTTCGAAACGCATACCGCGATTGCGAGCCCGACCGCGAGCACGGCCGCGACTATCAGCGCCGCAATGAATATCTTGTTGGAGGGCAGGAAGGATTCCGTGCCGTCGGAGTTTATTATCGTCGCGGCGTCCCTCAGCACCCATGCGCCTATATAGGGGCCGACCACGCCGGGGATCAGCACCTGCGCGATTATCCTCAGGCCCTGGAACCTGCCCGCCATGGCCTCGGGCGTTTGGTTCCTGATCTCGGCGCCGAACACCGCCATGCCCGAGAGGAAGCCCGAGAGCATGAGCAAAGAGCCTATGAACAGCGGCGCGAGCATGGCGGCGCCGCCCGTCTTCAAAACCTCGGGGAAGAGCCCGCCCGTGAAGGCCCAGATCAAGATATAGCCCAGCATCAGCATCGCAAGGGAAGGGACTATGCTTTTATAAAAACCGTGCCTGTCGATGAATTTCCCGTAGAAAGCGGTGAACAGCGCGGCAAGGAGTATCGCCGGGGCGAATATCAGGACGTAATTCGATATGCCGAGCGTCTTTTCGTAGAATATGATGAGATACGGCATGAACACCTGTATGGAGATGTTGAATATCACGAACCCGATAAGGGTGAGGTACAGGCCCCTGTTTTTGCTTATCACCTTCGGGCGGAAGCCGTAGAGTATCGTGCCGAAATACCCGAGCTCGTCTGCGGGCTTCGCGCGGGGCTCGTCCACAAGGAAGAAACCTGATATGCCTATCAGCAGCACTATCCCGCCGATTATGAGGTAGATGACGGTCCAGCTCTCGGCTTTGTCGAGATCGAAGCCCATGAACCCGCCGAATACCGCGAGTATCGCGACGAGGGGCATCATGGAGTTTATGCCCTCGGCCCTGCCGCGGTTGGTCTTGTCGGTCATGTCGGTGAGCCAGGCGTTATACGCCGCGTCGTTCGCGGAGGAGCCGAAGAACGTCATCACGCAGTCGAGGATTATGACTATCGTGACCGCCGCGGCCGCCGCGCTTGCCGCCGTTCCCACGAGGCCCGATATCACGTCGAGCCTTACGAGCGCGAACGCCATTATCGATACGCCCCAGAGTATGTAGCCCGCGCACATGAATATCTTTCTTCTGCCGATCCTGTCGGAAAGCGCGCCTATGAATATCGTCGTGAGCGTCGCCGCGACGGCGCTCGCCGCCACCATGAGCGAGATGTCCGAAGCCCTGGCGTTGAACATCTTGTAGATGAATACGTTGAAATACATGTTCTCAACCACCCAGGCTATCTGCCCCACGAGCGAGAAAACGATCAGCGCCGCAAAGAATTTCTTCGTGTTCATAGGATCCCCCCTTGTTTGTTATGATATATTTTACATCAAGGGAGGCGCCGTGGCAAGTGCGGGGCAATAAAAAACGCCCCGCAGTATGTGCCCGACCGTCATAAGGATGTTTTTTGAAGGAGTGGTGCAGACCCGGTTTTTCGGGTCCGCACCCTCCTTCTTTTTGTCAAGATACGAGCTTGATCGATTTGGGCATGTTCTTGATCTCTTCGATCATTGCGCGGATCTCGTTTTCGTCGGGGATGCTCATCATCCCGACTACGGTGAAATAGATATCCACCTTCACATGGCAATGGCCATCGTACTTATCGTTGTTGTGGACTTCGATGCGCTCGATCAGGGAATTGACGAGCGTAGGCGTAAGCTCCTTGACGTCGGTAAGCTCACGTACGGTCTTGAGAAGCAGCCTGAGATCGATCGCCT
This sequence comes from Clostridiales bacterium, assembly GCA_024698505.1. Classification (GTDB taxonomy): domain Bacteria; phylum Bacillota; class Clostridia; order Christensenellales; family CAG-138; genus UBA3857. Next base: position 29,663 of record JAILRE010000059.1, read on the forward strand.
TCTGCTCTGCTGAGGCAAGCTGTTCCTTGGCGGATTGAACCTTTTCAACGAGTTCCTGCTGCTCATTTTCATATTGGAGCATGAGCTTTTTGTAACGTTCCTCGGAAAGGTATCCGAGCTTGAAATCGGAGTACAGGCCCGAAATGAGCCGATCGAGATCGTTGATACGCTTTTCGCCGGATTCCGTTAGCTGGACAAGCTTTCGGTGCTCCATCTGACGGAGAACGTCATGCTTCTTTGCGAGCAGGTATAGGAGCACAGGTTCATAACCCCTTACGAAATCAACGAAGTCGCTTATGGCTTCGAGCACGAGCCTTTCAAGGACGACGTTGCGAATGAAGTGTATCTTACAAGGTCCGCGACCGTCTTTGTAGTTCGCACAGCGATAGAATTCCTGATTGCGTGTCAGGCTCTTAGCCGCACAGAAATGCAGCTTCGCTCCGCAGTCGGCACAGAACACCTTGCCGGAGAACAGGCTCGTCCGTCCGGTAGCCGTCGGGCGGATGCGATTCTCACGGAGCTCCTGAACACGAAGCCATTGATCCTCCGGGATTATCGCTTCCTGCATATCGGGGATTATCTGCTGTTTCTCCTCGGGATTATAGACCGTCTTGTGAACCTTGTAGCTCACCGTCGTAGTCATGAAGTTCACAGCGCAGCCGGTGTACTGACGGTTCGAGAGGATGTGAACAACGGTCGAGGAATCCCAGCCGTAGATATCGGCAGGAGTCGGAGACGAGTGCTTCCTTCCGATCGAATCGTAATACGCCGTGGGGACGAGTACCTTTTCCCTTTGAAGGAGCTTTGCTATCTGCATGGGACCTTTTCCGTCAAGGCAAAGAGCGTAGATACGTTTTACGACCTCCGCTGCAGGCTCATCGATCACCCATTGCTTGGGATCGGTATCGCTCCGCTTGTAGCCGAAAGCTACGGTGGAGGATACACGCTCGCCGTGCTCGGATTTCGTTTTCCATACTTGCCGTATCTTCTGACTGGTCTGGGAAGCGTACCATTCGTTGAAGATATTGTAGAAGGGCATCATCTCCATACCGGCTCCGGTCCTGCTGTTGACGTTCTCCTGTAAAGAAATGAACGTGACGCCAAGGGACGGATACACCACCTGCGTGAGCCTTCCCATCTCCACCTGCTCTCTTCCAAAACGGCTGAGGTCCTTTACGATGACGGTCGATATCTCGCCCGCTTCGATCATCCTTTCCATACGGAGGAAATCGGGACGGTTGAAGGTCGTGCCCGATACTCCGTCGTCCGCAAAGAACATGTAATTTGTTATACCGTGCTTATTGCAGTAATCCTCCAAAATGGTCTTCTGGTTCTTGATGCTGTTCGATTCCATATCGGGATCGCCGCCGAGCTCCCTGTCATCGACGGAGAGACGGCAGTACAGCGCTGTTATCTTTTCTGCGTTTCCGTTATCATTGTTATTCATTATACTTTTCTCCTTTCCGACAACCGGAGGCGCAGCAAGGCATATTGAGCTTACCGCGTCCCGGGTCGAATATCAAATGTACGGGATCAGACAAGGCCGCTTTGGATCAGCATCTGCTTGAACTGATCGAGCACTGTGCGCTTGCCTTCCGTTTTCATATGGGTGGACACAAGGTATTCCGTACCGCCGATACGGATAGAGAAAGAACGGTCGGCGGGGATTTCATGAGTGAGCTCGTTATCGCAGAAACCCTTTACACCGGTAATGGTACGTTTGTTGTTATCTTGCTTCATCCGATCGCTGCTCCTTTCCTTTGTCCTTCATATGGCGGTCAAGCATACGGAGGATCGCGCTGCGGATATCCGCCGCCGTGCGGGCGTTCGGAAAGTAGCGCTGCATTTCGGCCATATTGAAGCTGACTTTTTCCTTTTGATTCGGCTTTTCCTCGGCCATGATCTCGAAGAGCATATCCTCATCGATCGAGCCGTCATTCACGGCTTTGTGCATATGGACTGCCTGGGCATATGAGGGAGTGCAGTCATTCAGGTCGATAGCGGTCATGAGCGCAGCCTGCAAGTCACTATCAAGGAAAGAGAGCTCCACGCCTACTGAGAACGCGATGCGTCCGTCATCCACCATATCTAGCAGAGCGGGGATAAGGTGGGTGAGACGGATATAACGCTTAACTTGAGTCGGACCGTCATCATCGGAGATCTCTGCCGCGGTCAACTTCGGACCGAATTGGTCCGAAGTCAAATCAGTACGCCTGCCTTGGCGCTTCATAGCTTCGAGCTTCAGCTTGTAAGCGAACGCCTTTTCGCTCGGGAGGATGTGCTCGCGGTGAAGATTGCTGTCAACGAGCATTATCGCCGCTTCATCGCGGCTGACAGCTTCAACAACGACGGGGACTTCGGTAAGCCCGGCGAGCTGCGCCGCATGCAGTCGGCGATGCCCGGAGATGAGTTCATATACATCCGAACGGCCCTCTATTGGCCGAACAATGAGCGGGGACATGATGCCCTGCTCATTGATGCTGTTTACAAGCGCGCTCATCTCTTCGTTATCGAGCACCTTGTAGGGATGTCCCGCAAAGGGACGGATACTGCTTGCCGGTATCATGACCGGCGCATTGTTTGTGTTTTGCATATTTGATTCCTTTCGTTTTTTTGAGAAATAATAGGAGCGGCTTTCGGACGCTCCCAGTGAAATTGTGTTATCGTTCTTCTTCATAGTACATCGGCTTACCATCGATCTCCGGCACGTCCTCGAACGCCTTTTGCATCTTGGGGATATCGGCCTTGATGTCTTCGCAGATACGCAGCTCTCTCCGAACGAAGCGCATTTGCTTTGTGAGCTCGGCGATCTCGGGGATTGGTTCCTTCGTTCTGCGCTGTTCCTTTCGGAGCTCCGCGCGCCTTTCTTCCAGCTCGGCATATTCAGCGGCGCGTATCGCGGCGTGAGCGTCAAGCTGATCCTCATTGTCGATGCTGTATTTATCGAGCAGATCATGCTGTCTGATGTACCGTTTGAGCTTCCGTACCTCTTCGCGGTTCACCCGGTACACGACCTTTTTGCCCTTGCCGATAATGCCCAGCACATACATCCACGAAAGCACGAGCGCGCTGAGGCCAATGCCTTTATAATATGGAACAGGCGGCTTTTCCGCTCTCGGTATGACAAGCACTTCCGTCTGCCTCTCGAAGCTGTCCCAAAGCATTTCCTCTATATCGTCCTCGGTCATGCTCTTACCGCCCTTTTTAAGACGCAATGGACGCTTTCCCCCGGGAGGGAGGAAAGAAGGATACTTGCATCGATGATCGACCGTATAGCCGATCTCCTGCATGAGGCGGTAGAAGTGCTGTACATCGATCGCCCTGTCAATACACTCCCTCATGTCGAGCTCGAGCATATCCTTCATGGTGAGCTGACCGTCCTTGTGAGCCCGCCACTCTGCAAAGCTCAGGCCGTGACTGCGGGGTTTTTCTATAACGTAAAGCCCGTGCTCGCGGCAAAGCTCGTCCGATACTTCTCTTAATCGCTGATGATCCTTTTTATGGTTCTCGTACTTTCTTCCCGTTCGGAAGGATACGGAATTGACCACGAAATGATTATGTATGTTCTTTGTGTTGAGATGGGTGGTAACGAGCACCTCATATTCATCGCCCCACATGCGCCGTGCCGTTTCCATGCCCAATGCGTGAGCTTCCTCGGGAGAGACCTCTTTACCATAGAAGCTTTGAAACCCGTGATAACAGGTATTGCCTCCGAGCTTGCCGTATCGTTTCTTTGTAGCCGTCATCCACTCATACGCCTGCTGCCAGGGGCAGTTGAGAGCGGATACGTACATGAGCTTATCCGTCTTACCGGGATCGGAGGTATAGCGTATTACCTTTTTGAGATCGTCAGACATATCCTCGGGAGCTATCGTCTTCTCCGGATTGACCACGTAACTGATGATTCTTGAGATACTGTCACCGATCGGCCAGAAGCCGGTTATTGCCATATCACATCCCCTCGCTTTCAAAGAAGGCGCGGCGGATATCCGTCAGCAGATCCAATACCGCATTTTCCGCTTCGGATGATAACCCGCCGTTCGTGAGCTCCGAGAGCCTTCCGGTGATATCGAAAAGAGCATCGGTCGGAGCCCCTCGCGGCTCGTATCCCAATGCTCTCTTTCTCACGTATTCGCTTATCGTCAGCCCGCACTTTGCGGCTTTCCTGTGGATGGCGTTCTTCTCGGATTTAGTAACCCTCAGCTCCAATCGCTCTTTCTTTTCTTTCATGGCGCCACCGCCTTTGCCG
>JAILRE010000010.1 GCA_024698505.1 Clostridiales bacterium
CGTGCTGCGTTAAAAATGCTCGGAAGACGGCTAACGGGTATTCCTGCGCTTTTCGCCTTGCCCGGCACAAAAATCTCCACTTTTGAGACGCTTCGCGGTTTTCAGCCGAAAAACAAAAGAAAGATCCGGGGATATCGCTGTTCCCGGATCTCTTTTCATACATTGACTGATTCTCGGCTGAAAACCTGCTTCTCCTTAAGTGAATGCACCCTTCCGCCTGTTTTTTTATTTTTTCTTTTTCCGCTCCGGGAGATCGCCCGCTATTCCCTCGGCCAGCCTCAGCAGGAGCTCCCTGTTGTCGATATCCGGCTGGAGCATTGGCCCGGCTCCCGGATAGGGGATCTCGTACGCGGGCTCCATGCCGAACTCCGAAAGCACGGCGAGTGCGGTCTTCGTGGGCTTGAGGAGGAGCCTGTTGTCGTAAACTCCGCCTATGACCTTTCCGCCGCAGTAGACGACGTACTCGCCCATCATGGGGCGAAAAGCGATATCCGCGCCCGAAAGCTGTTCGAGCACGAACGATAGATATTCCCTGTCGGACGCCATGGCTTTACTCCTTCGCTCGATCGTATGAGTACTCGAAGCCGTAATCCCAGTCGCGGGTCTCGGAGCTCAGATAGTCGAAGCCGGCGTCGGAAGCAATGCGAAAGCCGCAGGCCTCGTGCGTGCGGATCGAGGGGAGGTTCCTCTTGCTCACGCAGTCGCATATCCTGAACGGCCCCTGTTTTTTGAGCTCGTCCGTCACGGCGGCGATCAGCCTCGCGGCGCAGCCCCTCCTCCTGCTGTCGGGACGGGTCTCGAGCGCTTCGAGGTAATAAAACCCCGGCTCAGTTTGGGTAAGCCTGAGCGCGCTCACCCATACGCCGTCCTCCTCGAGTATCCAATAGCTGTTTTCGGGGCGGCTCATGAATTCCTCGAGGAATTCGGTGAATTCGCCCTCGGCCTTTTTAACGGCGGCGTTTATCTCCATGCCGGGGTAGAATTCCTCGGCGTTTTCTCTCGTCGATTCCTCGTATATGCCGAAGAATTTTCTTTTGTCTATCAGTGAAATATCCCGTATTATCAGAAGCATGGGCCTTCCTCCTTCCGGATTATCAGATCGCCCACAGCGCGAAGGCTATGAGCGCGCCCGCGATCACCATCGCGCCGCAGCTTATCGCCCATTTGCCGTTGTGGTTGAAGCCGTAGAAATCCTCCCATTTGCGGTCGCCCTCGGTGAAGACCACCCTTTTGCAGTAGAGCGCGCCGTAGAGTATAACGGGCAGCACGCCTATCGCGATCGTCCAGGGGGGCATGGGCCCCTTCTCGAACACGAGGAAGGAGACTATCGCCATCACAGGGCATATCGCGTGCAGGAAAAGCTGTTCGCGGCTCAGCAGCAGCTTCCATTCGTGCGAGACAGGCCCCAGGAAGAACAGCACGGTGAGCATCGTCACGGTGACGGAGCAGGTCCCGGCGTACTTCAAAATGACCGTCCACAGGGGAAGCGCGCCTTTTGCGGCCCAAAGCGCTATAACGAAGCAGCCCGAAACGGCGCAGAGCAGGTTTGAGAGCGTCGTGAAATAGCGAAAATGCTTAATGGGCGGCTTGACGAGCATATAGCCCCTTATTGAGCAGACGATGTTTATCAGTATTATCGCGGCGTTTATGATGATGGAAGCGATCATTCCGTCACCCCTTTTCTTGTTTCATGCCCTTATTATATCCGAGGCGCACGAAGATTGCAAGCAAGGGGGATGCGCCGTTCAGAGATGCTTCACGAGCTCCCCGCGAACCCCGTCCATCCGTTCGTCGGAAAGGCCGAAATCCATTTTGCGGAAGCTCCATGCGGCGCGGCCTATAGCCCGATTCGCGCGGGGCGGCGTTTTCGTCCTCGAGCAGCTCGTAATCGACGGGAACGCGCACGTGATCCGCGCCCCGGCTTTTGATCTCTGGGAAATCGGCCTCCGTAATGAACGAGTCGTAATGCTCCTCCGTGTGCACGCACTGGGAGAACCGGCCGCCGAGGTTGACGCCCTTCTGATGCCCTTGCCAGATCCTCATTTTATCAGCTCCTTTTTAAAAGATCGTTTAGAAGAAACCGCCCTGAAAGTCCAGACCACGCTCATATCCTTCGGTATCGAAAGGCCGTGCTTCTCGAGCTCGCTCATGCCGCCGAGGAAGGAGAGATCGTCGGGGTAGAATATGCAGGTCGGCCTCTCGGGAAGGGCGAGCAGCGCGCGCGTCGCGCGGGATACTCCGCAGGCTTTTGATATGTCCGTGATAGTAACCATATCGGCTTTTTGCCGCTTCCCTTCCGACGAATAGCCATCTTAATCGATTTCGTAATAATATATAAAGCAACAAAAAAGCCGCGCTTGAGCGCAGTATCTCAAAACGCGGCGGGATCTTTTCAGCGGTCGAGCTTCTTTATCATGTAGTACTCGTTTCGGAACGAGCCGTCCTTCAGGCGGATCGCGTCGGGCTTACCGCCCGCAATGCGGAAGCCCATCTTCTCATAAAGAGCGCGGGCCCTTGAGTTGCCCTCCACGAACTCGAGCTCCAGCTGGAGTACTTCCTCTTTTTCATAGGCAAGTCTTATCAGCTCCTCGAACATCCTCGTGCCTATGCCGAGCCCCCAGAATTCCTTTATAAGGGCTATAGCCACGCTCGCTCTGTGCCGCGTCTTGATCCTGTTGTTGAACGTGATCTGGCAGTTTCCCGCCACGCGGCCATCGACCGTGCATACGAGCATCGCGTCAAGGGGCGAGGCGTTCAGCCTGTCGAAAATGAGCTTCTCGCCCTCGGGAGTGTATTTGCCGCACTCCTCGGGATACCGAAGAAGGAAATCCGTTTCGCCCGCCGTGATATAAAGATAGTCCAGCATGCCGGGGATATCCTCGTCCCGCGGGCTGCGGATGACGGCGCTGCGCCCGTCCCTGAGCTTGAATTCGATATCGCTTATTTTCATATCGGTCCTCCTCCGTTTTTATCGTTTCGTATTTCGCACATTATGCAGACGCGTTCGGCGCCGCGGTAGGTCAAGGTCTCGGTAGCGCCCGTCCTTTTCATGCCGGCCTTCTCCATAACGCGGAGGCTCGCGGCGTTCCCGCTAAAGGCGCCGGCCGTCACCTTTTCAAAGCCGGAGGCGAAAAGGAAGGCTATTGCGGCTTTCAGGGCCTCCGAAGCGAAGCCCCGCCCCTTTTTCGCGGGGTCTATGAAATAGCCGAGCTCCATCTCGCGCCCCGAAACGCCTACCTCGTGTATCATGCCTATGAGCCGCCCGCCCTCGAATATCCCGCAAACGAATCTCTCGGGATCGTTCGACAGCTCGAGGAAGCGAGCAAAGACCGCGTCCCGCTTTTCCATAGAAGCAAGATCCGGCACCATGTATGTCCGGCCGATCTCCTCGTTCGTGATAAGGGCGATCAGGGCGTCGCGGTCGCTCTCCGTCAGGGGCATGAGCCTCAGCCTTTCGGTTTCGATGGCTCTCATATCAATATCAGCAGCCCGAGCCGTCCAGACGGCAGGCGGGGCGCTCTTCCCTGTAAACCACGGGGAGCCCGCGTTCCTTCAAAACGCTCTCCCAATCGAGGGTGACGGAGCCGTCCTCAAAGACTATCGCGGGGATGCCTATAAAGCCGTTCTCGCGGCAGATATCGAATACGGGCGAGCCGTCGCGGAGCTTCAGAAACTCCTTGAGATCCCGCATGCTCGAGGTCACGTCGACGAGCCTGTAGGGTATTCCGTGCGCGTCGAAATTGGCTTTGGCCTCCCTGCAGTCGGGGCAGAGCGGGGAAGAGTAGACGGTCATCATTTTCGTTTCCTCCTTATCGTTTGTTCTGCGGGGATTCAGATTATTCCGCCCTTTTTGAGCCTTCTCATATTGGAATCGCGCACTTTTTTGAGCGCCTCCAAACAGGCGGGGATCCCCTTTTCGAGGAAGAGCGAGGGGAGCTCCGTAATCTCCTGCGCCGCGGCGCCTTTTCTGTCGGAAGGCGCGCATTCCAGGATCTCGCCGTACCTCTTTATTATTTTGTCGGCCGCTTTGCGTGCGGTTTTTTCATCGGTCTCCAGAATGGCTTCGACGAGCATCCTGTATGCAAAACCGTATGAATAAAAGCGCCCGTGGGTGAACATATCATAATCGTCCGTGCTTTTGACGAAAGCCCGAAGCGAGGGGATATCCTTCACGGTCTCGAGCTGTTTGAGAACGAACTCGTCCATGTACGGGAATATCTTTTCCGGCTCATTGACGGGATCGAAGGTATCCATGCTTCCCGCCTTGCCGAACATTGGGTTATAGCCCTTGCGCTTGGGGTATTCATAGAGCGCTTCATACAGATACGTCAGATGATCGTGCATCGGAAAGTATTTATCGGAAAGCACGAGCGGGCAGCAGACCGCCTGCGAGCCGTAAAATATGTTTATATCCCAACCGTATCTGACTGCGAAAACTATACTGGAGACGATCTCCTTGCCCTCCTCGCCGAAAACCTTATGCCATCTCAGGGACGAGCCGCCGAATCGCCTGTAACCGAGGCGGGTGAGCTTATCGGCGAAGGTCTTGTCTATATAGGAGGCAAGCCTTTCCGTTAGCGTTACGGGAATTGGAGCGGCGGTGAATTCCGCCTCGGGCATGAGCCAAAACTCGTTGGCGCCCTCTTGGTCGGCACAAGTTCCTTCGGGATCGAGCGCTTCGGCAGGAAGCCTCAACAGCTCCGCAAGCTTATTGAGCCCGTCCTCGGCAAAAACGTATCTGCCGGAGAAGATCTCTTCAAACTGATTTTCCCTGCATTTCCATCTCTTTTTGCATGCTCCTGCCCAGAGGGAAGGCTTTGCTTCCGGCAGGCCGATATCCTCGTAAGGCTCGTTTATGCAGGCGGCGGTCTCGGTCCCTTTCGCTGTGTCGATGAGGCGGCAAAGAGCGAAGTCGCTGTCGCAGCAGGAGAGCCTCAATGCCGGGGCCTTGAACTCGCGCGAGAGTGCGCAAAGGAGCTTTTCTCCTGCGCCCTCCGCCTCTAGAAGGGGCGAATCCAAAACGAACCATTCCGGGTTTTCCCCGCATGGCGCGATACAGAGGGGAACGCCCTTTCCTTCCGGACCGGGTACGTACCCAATATCCTTGGCCGCCTTCCTTATCCACGACTCGTAGACGAAGGGGCTTTTTTTCATAATGAAGTTTTTGTCAAACGATGCGCCCATGTCAGGCATTCTCCTCTGCAGCAGGTAGGATTTTTACTCCCGCGAGCTGTACTTGGCGTAGATCCTTTTATAAACGACGATCAGTATCGGTATCCCGGCAAGGCAACCGAAGGCGAGTACTGCTCCCGCGAGATCGATTTCGAAGAGCCCGAGCACGGTGCTTGCCCAGAACACGGCGGAATAGGCGATCCACATTATGCCGTTCGCCCTGTTGTAGGCGGGCACGTCGTTTATCTCGCTCTCCTTTACCTTGCTCCCCGACCAGAACCACATGGGCTTTTTGCGCTTCCACGCGTAAATGCCAAGCCCGGTGAACATTGCGCTTATCGGGATCGTCAATATAAGCCAGATCGCTTTTTCCATAACTTCTCCGTTATTGTCGGCTCCGCACGGATCATTCGTATTCCGCCCGAAGCTCAAGGTGCTCCGGCAGATCGAACACGGCCGTCTTTATGAATACCGGATAAAAGTATTTGTCCTTCAGCTTTTCCAGCGGGAGCCATTCGAAATCGTGGGTATGTTTGCCCTCGTAAAGGGTGAATTTTTTGCCCCTGTTTTCAAGCCCGGCGCCCGATACGTCCATCAGGAAATAAAGGCAGAGCTCGTGATACTCGAAGCCGTTCACGTCCTCCTGAAAGAAGCTCTGATTCAGCCACAGGGGGCGGACTATCCTCGGGGTGACACAAAGCTCCTCCTCGATCTCCCTAACTAACGCGCGTTCGGCGGTCTCGCCCAGCCTGACTTTGCCGCCCGGAAGATAGTAGTAGGGGGAGACCTCGTCGCGCATGGCGAGTATCCGCCCTTTTGAAAGTATCACGGCGCAGACGCGGTATTTGAACCTGCGGTTCCCGGAAACGAAGGCCGCGTCCGTTTCGGAGGGAAAACAGTATCTTATTATCTTCCGCGCGCACTCCTCGGGAGCCAGCTCGTGGGTGTTCACGGTCAGATCGTAGCCGTCCTTCGGGAAAAGATAGGTATAGGAAGCCTCGGCCGAGCCCAAGCTGCGGTCGCCCCTTTCACGCTCCCTCTCGCGGAGCACCTCGATAGGGCATTCTATGCGGACGGAAACGAGCCTGAAAGGAAGCGCGGCCTCTTCGAGCCTGCGGAATATGCGCTCGCTCGTTATGACGTGATCGACTATGACCCCGGGCGCGGTATTCAACGCGTTCGCGATGCTTTCGCACATATCGCCCGAGATGTCGTAAACGTCGTCCTCGTAGATGGTCTCGTGCTCGCTTATCTTCATGTGATCGTCTATGGAGACTATACCGTATCCTTCGCCGCGCTCCGTAAAAATGAGGTCGCGCAAAGCCCTTGCCAGCGTGGATTTGCCGCTGCTCGAAGGGCCGTTCAGAAGTATTATCTGCTTTTTCATAGAGGAGGCTCCCGGGGGATATCGTTCTTTTCGTTAAGTCTACCATATCCTTCCCTTAAATTCAATGCGCAAAGGGCCGGCAGGGCGCAAAAAACGTTTTACATTCCCGGGGGAATCTGCTATAATTCCTATTAATGATTTTTATATAACGGAGGTAGCAATATGCCCATTCTCGTAAGGCCCGAAAACATGGAGCGCATCACGAACGCCGCGCTTGCGGAAAAGTTCATCGAGGAACAGATCGCCGATATCCGCGCGCAGGTCGGCGGGAGCCGCGTGCTCCTCGCGCTGTCCGGAGGAGTTGATTCGTCCGTCGTCGCCGCGCTCCTCATAAAGGCGATAGGAAAGCAGCTCGTCTGCGTGCACGTCAACCACGGCCTCCTCAGGAAGGGCGAGCCCGAGCAGGTAATAAAGGTCTTCAGGGGCGAGATGGACGCGAACCTCGTCTACGTCGACGCGGTCGACCGCTTCCTCGATAAGCTAGCTAACGTCTCCGATCCCGAGACCAAGCGCAAGATAATCGGCGGCGAATTCATAGAGGTCTTCGCCGAGGAGGCAAGGAAGCTCGACGGCATAGAGTTCCTGGCCCAGGGCACCATCTGGCCCGACATACTCGAATCCGAGCACGGCATCAAGGCGCATCACAACGCCGGCGGCCTGCCCGAGGATCTCAAGTTCGAGCTCGTCGAGCCCGTCCGCATCCTCTTCAAGGATGAGGTCAGAGTCGTCGGCAAGGCGCTCGGTCTGCCCGACAACATGGTCTACCGTCAGCCGTTCCCCGGCCCCGGCCTCGGAGTAAGGTGCCTCGGCGCCATCACCAGGGACAGGCTCGAGGCCGTGCGCGAGTCTGACGCGATCCTCCGCGAGGAGTTCGCGAACGCGGGCCTTGCGGGCAAGGTGTGGCAGTATTTCACGATAGTTCCCGATTTCAAGTCCGTCGGCATCAAGGAAGGCCGCCGCTGCGACGAGTGGCCCGTGATACTCCGCGCCGTCAACACCCGCGACGCCATGACCGCCACGGTCGAGGACGTTCCCTTCGCCCTGCTTCAGAAGATAACCGACCGCATCACTCACGAGGTCAAGGGCGTCAACCGTGTGCTTTACGATCTCACGCCCAAGCCCACCGGGACGATAGAATGGGAGTAAGATCGAGGCTTCCAAAAAGTCAATTGATATAAGGCTTTTTTGACCTCAATACCCGCCTTTGACAACAAATTGAAAACAAGCCTTTGACCGGTCGTTATCCCGATCCCGACCGGTCGTGGGGCAAAGGAATGATTTCAGTAGGCTTGTTGGAAAAGGATCCGTATTATTAAGCCCTCCGCAGCAAGCTGCTGCGGAGGGCTTTTATCCGTGTTATTTGCGGCTGTTCAGCAAACGCTTTCGAGGTAGTCGCTTACCTCCTTCTCGGTGGCAAGGCTCATGGCCTTTGCCGCAACGCGGTCGGCCTCGGCCTTGGTCCACTTGGATATGCACTTGCGCACGCGCAGCACGCTCGGGGCGGAAACGCTGAACTCCGTCAGGCCGAACGAGATGAGCAGCGGTATTAGCTTCTTGTTCGCAGCCGCTTCTCCGCACATGCCTACGGGTATGCCGGCTTCCCTGCCGCATTTAATGGTGCGTTCGATCATGCGGAGCACCGCGGGCTGGAGCGCGGAATACAGATACGCGACGTTGCTGTTGCCCCTGTCGCAGGACATGGTATAGCCCGTCAGATCGTTGGTGCCGATCGAGAAGAAAGCCGCCTCCTTGGCGAGTACGTCCGCGAGCACGGCGGCCGCGGCCGTCTCCACCATTATGCCTACCTCGATGTTCTTGTTGAAGGGGATGCCGAGGAGCGCCAGCTCCCGCTTGATCTCCTCGACCATGGCTTTGCCCTCGCGGAGCTCCTCTATGCAGGTTATCAGCGGGAACATTATCTTGATGTCGCCGTACGCGCTTGCGCGGAGTATCGCGCGGAGCTGAGTTCTGAAGAGCTCCCTGTTTTTAAGGCAGTAGCGGATCGCGCGGAAGCCCATAAAGGGATTCTCCTCCTTTTCGAGGCCCATGTAGGGGATCTCCTTGTCGCCGCCGATATCGAGAGTGCGGATTATGAGGGGCTTGCCCTTCAATACGAGGGCCGCCTTCTGGTAAGCCGTGAACTGCTCCTCCTCCGTGGGGACGGCGCTCCTGTCCATGAACAGGAACTCGGTGCGGAACAGGCCCACGCCCTCGCCGTCGAATTCCATGACCTTGGCGGCGTCGTCGGCCTTGCCGATATTGCAGACGAGCTCATACTCGGCGCCGTCCGCTCCAAGCGTCTTCAGGCCGCGGAACTTCTCCAGCTCGGCGCGCTCCCTGAGGAATTTATCGCGCTTTTCGGCGTACTCGTTCAGCACGTCGAACGAGGGATCGGGTATTACCGCGCCCTTCGTCCCGTCGACTATGACGGGCTGACCGTTCTTGAGTATGGAAGTCGCGTCGGGTACGCTCAGCACCGCGGGGATCTCAAGCGCCCTCGCGAGTATCGCGGAGTGGGAGGTCTTGCCGCCGGTCTCCGTTATTATTCCGACTATATTGCCCTTTTTGATGCCCGCCGTTACGGACGGGGTGAGCTCCCTCGTAAGGAGCACGGTGCCCTTCGGCGCGTCGGAGACCTTTACGACCTTGACGCCGAGCAGTATGCGGAGAAGACCCGCCTTTATGTCGCGGACGTCCGCCGCGCGCTGGCGCATCATCTCATCCTCCATCGAGGAGAATATGCCTATGAACATATCGCACATCGTCTCGTACGCGGCCTCGGCGCACTGGCCCGAGAGTATCAGGTTTTCGGTCTCGCCCTTGAGCGCGGGGTCGTTGATGAGGGAGATATGTCCCTCCATTATGAGGGCTTCCTTTTCGCCGGCGGTGCTTCTCAAAGCGGCGGCGTCGCGCTTGGTCTCTTCGATAAGCTGATCCACTGCGCGGCGGAACCTTTCGACCTCCGCCTTGGGATCTTCTGCGGTATGCGGGGTGTATTCAAGGGTAGCTTCCTCGAGCAGGAGTATCCTGCCGATGCCGATGCCGTCGGAAGCGGCTGTGCCCTTAATCATATTTTTCACCTCTGTTTCGATAGATTGGACCCGCGCGGCCCCCTGTATGGAAGGGGACCGCGCTTTTTTTCGTTACTCGCCGAAGCCGCTCTCGATCATTGCGGAGGCGGCCGCAAGGGCTTCGTTCTCGCCCTCGCCGTCGCAGACGACGTCGATCTCACTGCCGACCTTGATGCAGGCGGCCATTATCAGCATGGGGCTCTTGGCGTTGACCTCCTTGCCGTTGAACCTGATAATGACGCTGCAGGGATGAGCGGCCATCGCAGTTGCGAAATTGGTGGCAGGGCGCATATGGAAGCCCTGCGCGTTCTTGACGGTAAAGTGTTTCTGGACCATTTTGATTCTCCTTTACAACAGTTGATTATTCGTTTTCCTGCTTGATGGGACGTTTGAGTATTGCGAGCATGAGCATGCCTACCACGGAACCGATGGCGAGCGCGAGCAGATAGAGCAGGGGCTTGCCGATCGTGGGCACTACGAATATGCCGCCGTGGGGAGCCATGAGCGTGCAGTTGAACAGCCAGGACAGGCCTCCCGCGACAGCCGCGCCTATGGCGCAGGAGGGGATGACCTTCAAGGGATATGCCGCGGCGTAGGGGATCGCGCCCTCGGTTATGAAGGAGAGACCCATTACGATATTGACAACACCGTTCTTGCGCTCGTCCGCAGTCCAGCGGTTTTTGAAGAGTATGGTGGAGAGTGCTATCGCGATCGGGGGCACCATGCCGCCGATCATGACGGAAGCCATTACCATATAGCCCTCGGTGGTGGCAGCGGCAAGCATGCCGGTGCCGAATACGTAAGCCGCCTTATTGAGCGGGCCGCCCATATCGATGGACATCATCGCGCCGAGTATGCAGCCGAGCACTATGCCGAGGTTATGCTGGTTCAGCCAGAGCAGACCGTCGGAAAGGCCCTTGTTGATTACGCTCATCACGGGGTTGACCGCGCACATCATAACGGCGACAATGCCGAGGCCGGCAAGCGGGTAGATGAGCACGGGTTTGAGGCCCTCAAGCGCACGGGGAAGCTTGTCGCAGAGCTTTTCAAAGAGCTTTAAGAGCCAGCCCGCGAGGAAGCCGGCGAGCAGCGCGCCGAGGAAGCCGGAAGGAATAGTCGCCGCCGCGAAGGGATCGGCAAATGTCGCGCCGTTGGAGGCAAGGAAGCCGCCGACGATACCTACGAGCAGACCGGGCCTGTCGGCTATCGACATCGCGATGAAGCCCGCGAGTATCGGGAGCATGAAGTTGAACGCGTAACCGCCCATTGCCTTGAACCAGGCGGCGACGGGTGTGACGGAACCGAAATTGCCGTCCATGGGAACGCCCTTGGCGGCGTCGATAAGGAACGCGATCGCAATGAATATGCCGCCCGCTACGACGAAGGGAAGCATATGCGATACGCCGTTCATCAGGTGCTTGTAAAGCTTCCTGCCAAAGCTCTCGTTCCCGACGGAAGCCGCGGCCTCGGCCTTCTTGTCGGCCTTGAACACGGGGGCTTCGCCGTTCATGATCTTATTTATAAGCTCTTCGGGCTTATGAATGCCGTCGGCCACCTTGGTCGACCAGACGGGCTTGCCGTCGAATCTGGCGGTGTCAACGCTCTTGTCCGCGGCGATAATTATGCCGTCGCAGTTTGCGATGTCCTCGGCCGTGAGCTGGTTCTTTACGCCGCCCGAGCCGTTGGTCTCGATCTTGATGGGGACGCCCAGCTTCTCGCCCGCCTTGGCGAGCGCTTCGGCCGCCATATAGGTGTGCGCTATCCCGGTGGGGCAGGCGGTCACGGCGAGCACGCGGTAGCCCTTCTTCTCGGGAACGGGGGCGGTCTTAACCTCATCGGGGAATTTCTCGGTCTCCTTCGCGTCTATGAGCGCAAGGAATTCCTCGGGAGAAGCGGCGTTCTTGAGCTTCTCGGTGAAATCCATGTCCATCAGGAGCTGCATCATCCTCGCAAGCACCTCCATGTGCACGTCGCCGTCCGGCGTGGCGGCTATCATGAACAGGAGCTTGCAGGGCATTCCGTCGGGAGAACCGTAGTCCACACCGCCGGGGACCGTCATCGCGGTGAGCGCGGGCGCCTTAACGGCTTCGCTCTTTGCGTGGGGAATGGCTATCTCCATGCCGATGGCGGTGGTGCCCATCGCCTCGCGCGCGAGTATGCCCTCCCTGTAGGCGGCGGTATCGTTGAGATTTCCGCAGAGTTCGTGAAGAGCGACCAGCTGCTCAATGGCTTCCGCCTTGTCGGCGGGAGCGGCGCCGATCCTGATGCCCTCCTTTTTGAGTAGGTCAGTTATCCGCATATTTTCCTCCTTACGGTTTATTTTCAAAGTGAGTCATGAGTTCGTCTATCTTCTCCCGCGTGGCGAGCCCCGGAAGGAACGCCGTCGCGTTGCCGCACGCGCTGCCGAGGCGGAGCGCATACGCGTAATCGTTTTTGCGGATGCATCCCGCTACGAAACCGGCCACCATGGAATCGCCGGAGCCCACGGTGTTCAAAACCCTGCCCTTGACGATCCCCTCTTTGTGCACGCAGCCGAACTCGTCGAGGAGCATCGCGCCGTCGCCTCCCAGGGAGACGAGCACGTTTTTCGCTCCCATCTCCTGAAGCCTGCGGGCGTAGAAGAGAGTGGTCTGCTCGTCCTTGACCTCGGCGCCGAATATCTCGGAGATCTCCTGGCGGTTGGGTTTGATAAGGAACGGGCGGTATTTGAGGGAATTGACGAGGAGCTTTTTCGTGGCGTCCACGACTATGCGTACGTTCCTGTCCTTCAGCCTTTCGAGTATCCGCTCGTACACGTCGTCCGGCATGGTCTTCGGGATGCTGCCCGAGAGTATGAGCGTGTCTCCGTCCTTAATTTGGTCGGTCTTCTCCATGAACGCGGCGAGGGCTTCGTCGTCGATATGTGGTCCCTGGCCGTTGATCTCGGTCTCCTCGTCGGATTTGATCTTGACGTTGATGCGGGATACGCCCTCCCTGAGATGGATGAAGTCGGTCTTTATCCGGGGATGAGAGGTCCCTTTTTCAATGGCTTCGCCTGTGAATCCCGCCACGAAGCCCAAGGCGGTGTTGTCAAGATCGAGCTCGGCCAGGACGTGCGAAACGTTTATGCCCTTCCCGCCGAAATAGTACTCCTCGCTCGAGGTGCGGTTCGTGATGCCGCTGACGAGCTTGTCGATATGGACAACGTAGTCGATAGAGGGATTGAGAGTTACCGTGTAGATCATCTATCCACCTCCTTAATGATCGTACTCTCGGGGAATTTGCCCTTCGGCAGCCGATCGGTCAATATACAACAGGCGTCCGCCCGTGCGAAAGTTACGGGGAACGCCCGATTGAATTTGGTATGGTCCGCGAGCACGAAGGCGACGAAGCTCCGCTCTATGGCGAGCTGCTTCACGTTCGCCTCCTCCACGTCGGGAGTGGTGAACCCCTTCTCAGGCGAGATGCCGTTCGTGCCCATGAACGCCTTTGTGAAATTGTATTTAAGCAGGCCGTGCATGGCTTCCGCGCCGACGACCGCCTCCGTCGCGGGACGGAGCCTGCCGCCGATGATGTAGACGTTGAAGCCCGCCCTCAGCAGCCTGTATGCGTGGGCGACGCCGTTCGTCACATAGGTCGCCTTCACGTTCTTCAAATGGGGTATCATGCACGCAGTAGTCGTGCCGGAATCGATGAATACGAAATCGTCGTCCCGTATCAGGGATGCGGCGTAGGCGGCTATCCGATCCTTTTCCTCGAACATCAGCGTTTCGCGGAGGCTGACGTGCTCCTCGACGAGACCCATCTGGCGGATGGAGGTCGCGCCGCCGAAGACCTTATTGAGCTTGCCCTCCTTGGCGAGGACGCTGAGATCGCGCCTTATCGTCGCCTCCGAAGCGTTCAAAAGCGCGCTGAGCTGGCTGACGCTTGCCGCGCCCTCCTCGCCGAGATGCTCGAGTATGATCTGATACCGTTCCTGCGCAAGCATGCTTTCGCCCCCTTCTTTTATATAATATACCCTAACCCGAGCAAAGTCAAGCAAAATCGATCACTTTTTATACCGAAACGTGCTCGTTTTTGTGCTTTCCGGCAGGTTCTGCGCAAATTGATCGGAGCTGTCCCCGATCCCGCGCCGGAGGGCAGGGATAAAAAAATCCCCGCACTAAAGGGCGCATTCACTTAAGGATATACAGCCTCAAAAGGTATCTTTTTGCGCCGTGCTGCGCCTTTCATGCTCGGAAGACGGCTATCGGGTATTCCTGCGCTTTTCGCCTTGCCCGGCACAAAAATCTCCTCTTTTGAGACGCTTCGCGGTTTTCAGCCGAAAAACAAAAGAAAGATCCTAGGATATCGCTGTCCCCGGATTTTATTGTATTCATTGGGGTTCTATAAGCTGAAAACCTGCATCTCCTTAAGTGAATGCACCCAAACGCGAGGGCCGTATGCTCAATAACCTTCGTTTATCTTATTGAATCCGGTTTCGGATATCGTCACAAAGAATCTTCTGTATACGCCTTGCCCGCCGTGCGTCGTTTCCACCAGAAGGATGATGATCTCGCCCGGCCCGTACTGCGGATAATCGGAATAACCGATATCGTCATCCTCGGCAAACTGCATTGAAAGAACTTCGTAATCGCGGAAGTATTCCTCGTACCAATCCGCCGCGTACTCCATTACCGCGAGCTTTTCGTCATCGGACAGCGCCCCAAGATATGAATCTTCCGGAGCCGCCTCGGTAACCTCGGGAGTCGGAGAAGGCTCCTCGGTGGGAGGAACGGTCAAAGATGGGGCGGCGGCAGTCTCGGAGGCTTCCGCCGTCGGCGTGGGATCGATGGCGATCGGTTCTTTTTTGACGCATGCGGTCAATACGGCGGCAGCTATCAGGACTGCTGCAAGGATTGTCTTTTTCATGTTTATTATCCTGTGCCTTGAGAAGGCGTCCTTTCCTGTGTTTTTTGACGGTTTTTTATATGCCTCGCGCCGGTTTCCGCTGAGAGCGGGCGGTTCATTCCCTCTCCATATACGGCCTGAAATCGATATCGGCGGTCAGCTCGCGCTCGGACTTGTCGAGCGCCGCTCTTATCGCCTCGCGATCCTCTCCGGCTTCCTTCAGATCCCATACACGGGTGTACCACAGCGGCTTCAGACAGCGGAACAGCATGAGAGCCGTATCCTTCTCGGCGTCCGAAAAGCGATAGTATTCCGCCGCCGTTTTAAGCGCGCTGCATATGCTTTCCGCGCCGCCGTTTTCGCGCATCAGGTAATTCAGGAACACGTCCCTTCCGCAGAGGTTGAAATCGTACACGCCGACGAACCTTCCCTCGTCGTCAAGGAGTATGTTCGAGGAATTGAGATCCGCCTGGAACACCGAGGTGGGGAGCCTGCCGTATACCTTTTCGAGGGCGGCGCGGTTCTCGGTCCACAGCCGCCATATCCTTTCGGTCTGTTCGCGGAATTCTTCGGGCAGAGCGTCCGCGAGCTCCTTCCAGGAGAGCGCGTTTTCAAGCACCTCGTCCATCTTGTCGCTCGGACAGAAGGTCTCGAACAGGCAGTAGGCCGAGGGATGATCCGTATAATCGAAATACTTCGCCGCGACCCGCGCCGTCATCTTCCAAATATCCGCCCTGCAGGTTTCATACAGCTCTTCCACGCCGCTTTCGTCCCCGTTGGCTCTGTCCTCAACGGGACGGTAGGGGGCGAATTCCTCGGCGTAGGCCGCGCATCTGTGCCCGCGGAAATCGACGAACGGGAAGCCGCCGGATCTGTCGGGGAATATCCTCGGGCAGTAATAGCCGAGCTTTCGGTACTCCTCTACCGTCCTCTGCCAGACTGCGATCTTCTCGGGATATGTGAAATCGTTGTCGGCAAGCTTCAGCACGCGCTTGAAGCCTGAGCCGGTCTCTATAATGAAAGTCGCCCTGAAATCATCGTCGCCGCGGCTCGTGTCGATCTGCTCGGCCGAGATGGGCGTTTCGTCGAAAAACAGGGAAAATATGCCTGCAATATCAGCGTCCATGCTGCTTTCCTCCTTTGGGTATGCGCAGTTCACTTCATTCCGAAGAAGGCCGCGAACCGCTTGAGCACGTGATCCATCTTCACGGGATCGCGGAATTTGTGATCCGCCCCTTCGACGGCGTCCAGCTCTATAAGATTCCCGTCTGCAAATTCGGTAACGTCCCCGATGGGCACGACCTCGTCCTTCGTTCCGTGGAGTATCAGGATATCCTCCGCGTAGTCGAGGAAGTCCCTTCCGGTTATATCGGCTTCTTTCAGGCTGTCCGTAAAGGTCTTGTCGATCCTTATCTTGCTGTCGAACCCGATGAGCACGGGCTTGCCCTTCGCAAGCTTCGCCGCGTCTTCGTCGGTCATGATAGTCCCCGTTATTACGTCGTACATCCTTATTGCGGGGCAGCGGAGGCAGAGCTTTACGAAGGGATCGCCGTTCTCCGAGATGTATTTCAGGAACAGATACCCGCCGAAGCTCGTCGCGCAGCCGTAAAGCGAAGCCTCGGGATACGCGGCTTTGACGTATGCGAGCATCTCCTTGAGATAAAGCTCGCAGTCCTCGAGACGGAGCGTCTTGCGCACGTCGTCGCCGTGGCAGGGCCAGTTGAATATCAGGAGCGCGGCGCCCTTGTTTTTGGAGATCAGGCGTTTCGCAAGCTTCTCCGCGGACTTGTTGTCCCTGTTCCCGCTGAAGCCGTGCCCGAACAGCACCAGGCTCTTCACGTGCGCGGGGTCGTCGGCATAGAGCTTGCAGCCGATGCTGCAGCCGTTGGAATTGACGTTGAAGTATTTTTCTGTTACGCTGCCGATAGAACTCATATTATGCGCCCTTCCTGCGTTTTATTGTGAGATCCCCGCCAGGATCGCGCTCACGTGGGCCTCCAGATACCGGCCTCTCGCGCGGCTCAGCCCTTTTTCAACGAGCATCAGCTCCAATTCGGAAGCGATCTCCTCCGAAAGGGAAACTATCCTGTCCTTGTAGTTCTGACGATTGGGATGATATCTCGTGCCCTCCCAAGCCTCGGGGCGGATACGCTCCTGCGAAAGCTCCAGGAGCTTCGCGGATATGCTGCCCTCCGCGTCAAGCTCCGTCAGCGCGCGGTACGTCCATTTGTAATAGGGAGGATACTCCCTTTTCAAAAGGAAGAACAGCTCCATTGCGGAGCTCATGCCCCTTGCCCTGCAAAGCTCGGCGGCAACGGTGTCGCCCCTCGTCATGCAGCGCGCGTAGTTCACCTGAAACGACGATGCGTATTCGTGCAGCTGCTCGGCGATCCTCGTCCTCCAGACGCGGTCGGGATAATAGCCCGAAAGGTAACGGCGGAATGCGGTGAATACGCCGAGATCGTCGCGGAAGACCTCCCCGTTCACGGCGGTCTTCAAGCAGGAATGATCCAGCCTATACCACTGCTCGTCCGTCAGGACGCCGCTTTCGGCGTCGCAGTCGATGTTCAGTATGTTCGAATAGAACGCGCGGATGGTCATTACCCCTCTTCGCTCCCGAAGACGGTCTGTGAAATAGGCCCGCTCCTCGCTGTCGACAAGCTCGTTATAGGCGGCGGAAAGCCTGCGCCCGAAAAGCTCCATATCCTCGTCGGTGATCCACAGGCAAACGCCCGTGCCGAAATCGTGATCGCGGGAGATCTCGTCGTCATATCCGAAGCAGTCCGAGCCCTCGCCCGCGATACCGACGGCGATGCGGTCTTCGTATTCGGGGAACCGGCTGCGGATCAGTTCCTTTACGCGGTTTTCGTAGAACCGTCTGTTTTTATCGATAACGTTCTTCATGAGCGATCCTTCCTGCGCGGCCGTGATCAATAGAATTCTACTTCTGCCACGAGAGTCCGGGCTTGGCTGTCGGGCTCCTTGTCCTCAACGCAGATCACCCGTTCGCCGTCAAGCCGCGGGAGGGCCTTTCGCTGCCGGAATTCTTCTGACTCAGCCGGCTCTTTGAATTCGCTGTAAAGCGCCTGAGCCTCGGATCCGTTAAGGCGGCCTCTCGGATCGCATCCCGAAAAGAGCGCGGCGAGCGCCGTCAATACTGCAAGAACGAGCGGAACGTATCTTTTCATATCATTACCTCGGCAAACTCAGGTCTCTCGGGACAAGTTTATCACACCCGCGCCGCTTTTTCAATCTCGACTCCGAACGTCAGCACATAGATCCCGATTCACGCCGCCAGCCTGTACGTGAGATGCTGTATCGTTTTCAGCAGCCATATCGGTGTAAGGAGTATCTTTGCAGTTGGTTTCATGCTTGTCGCCCCTTTCGCCTTTCTTTGAGAATATCATAGCAGACCTGGGATGATTTGACGAATGTGCGGGATGAAAAAAGCCGCTCGGACGAGCGGCAATCGGCAAGGAAATCATCACATCAATCTGTTTCCATCTCAAATAATTCTCGCTTATTCCTGTTATCGTTCACAGAATAGATGTTTATCCAAGTGAACGAATCTGCATAGTCGTCGTAACCGACATCGATTCCGGTTGCAGGGCGTTGTTGAATCAGTTGAAACGTATTAACAATCTGTTTATTATCTCCGATAGGGAACAGTATTACCTGTATCCGTCTGCCCCGTTAGGTTGCCTTCGGCATCGAATGTGTAGCAGAAAACGGCACAATTACCGCCGATTGTGAAATAACTGGTTATCGGAGAATCGAATGTTGCCGTTATGCTTTCAACATTCCATTCCAACTGCCCCGAAGTATTGACAGACAAATCACCGCCCAATGAACCTTTCACAGAATAGAAAGTTTTCGGAGCGCCTCCTTCCGGATCGCAGATAAGCAGTATCGCTGTGTAGTTATCTCGGACGATCGGGGTCAATTCTTCACTGGTAATATCCACCCCTCCGGCTCGTTTTGATTCCACATAATCGAGTATATTTGCAATTTCATGTCTCCCGCCTTCATCATGCTGTTTTGGAACTGCATATGCGGAAAGGTAAACATGTCCTCCAAACTCGACCATGTCTGTGATATAGTAATAAACATCGTCCTCCTCATATGAGAAGCTGTCGGTCAAGACGCCGTCCCGATCCATTTTATATAAGAGCGCGGTATCTTTGGAAAACTGATTCCAAAGCTGGATAATATAACCATCTCCAAGACTTGCTGCATTCCGAATCTCAAAATCGCCCACTTCTGTTTTATGGAAGCTGAGCTCTTTCCCGTCAGCGTCATAATAACTGAGGCAAATATACTTTAAATCGCCTCTGCTGATTACCGCCCAGGTACCATCCTCGTTGGGCAATATTGCAGCAACATATTCATTTTTGAAGCCGTGGTCAAGGCGCCGCTGCCATACTGTGCTTCCGTTTCCGTCCACGAGGGCGATCCAACCATAT
>JAILRE010000045.1 GCA_024698505.1 Clostridiales bacterium
ACCTTTTTGCCGCGAAGCGCCCTTGCGCTCTGTTCGCCGAGAACGAACCTGAACGCATCCGCAATATTGCTCTTTCCGCAGCCGTTCGGCCCGATGATCGCGGTGATTCCGCCGGGGAATGAGAGCTCCTGCTTTTTGGCAAAGGATTTAAAGCCGTTGATCTCTATGCTTGTGAGCCTCACTCTGCCGCCTCCTTTCCGGAGGGATCGAGCGCCCCGAGCATTACCAACGTGGCGTGCGCTGCGTTTTGACCGGCCTCTTGCTTGGAATTGCCCTGGCCCTTTCCCATGGGCTTGCCGTTGATTACGGCTACCATCGTAAATACGCGCTTATGATCCGGCCCGGAGACCGATACCACCTCATATTCAAGGGTTCCGCTGTGCTGCTGCTGAATATGCTCCTGAAGGAGAGTTTTAAAATCCTTTACTGAGATCGTCTTAACCGCTTCGTGTATAAAATCGACTGCAAAGCTCAATATAAAGTCCTTTGCGGGCTCGATGCCTCCGTCAAGATACATCGCCCCGATCACCGCTTCAAGCGCATCGGAAAGGATGGAGGGCTTGTCGCGCCCGCCGGTATGCTCCTCTCCGTGGCTGAGCAAAAGGTACTTCCCGAGATCGACTCGGCGTGCGGCGTCATAAAGCGCGTTCTCATAAACGGCGCGTGAACGTATCCTTGTCATAAGGCCTTCGTTCATGCCGGGGTTGTTTATGAAAAGGTATTCGCTGACTATAAGCTCCAAAACGGCGTCGCCCAAAAACTCAAGCCTCTCATTATGGCCCGAGCTGCGGTTTTCGCCTTTCACGTATGAAGTATGTGTCAGAGCGGTATTGAGCAGTTCCAAATTGCTGAACCGGTAGTGAAGCGTTTCCTGAAGCGCCTTGAGTTCTGAAATCCTTGATTCGTTTATCTTCATCATGCTTTCCGTTTCATATCATCCAAAACAAGCCAAGGGCCTGCACGGCCGACGCATAAAAGCGCCCGATGCAGGCGATTGGCATGCATTGATATTATTTATTGTTCTCGACGAGCTCGATTATCTGGCTGACGGTCTTAACTTCAGCAAGCTGCTCATCGGGGATCTCCACGCCGTAGTGGTCTTCAAGATTCATGACGAGCTCGACCAGATCAAGAGAATCGGCCTTGAGATCTTCGACAAAACGGGTTTCAAGGGTGATATTCTCCTCGGGAACATTGAGCTGCTCGGCAATAGCCTTACGGATTTCTTCAAACATTAACAATTACCGCCTTTCTTAAGGAATTCGCATTATTTTACCCCAAATGGGGAACAATGTCAATCATTGCTTTCGGCTTCCTGAATGGAGCCGATACCTGCGGCGATCTTTTCGGTAACGCCGCCCGAAACATACAGCCTTGCCTGACGTATCGCGGAAACGAAAGCCTTCGCATCGCTTGAACCGTGGGCTTTTATTATGCCTCCGTTGATACCCAGGAGCGGCGCTCCGCCGTACTCTGTGTAATCCATCGTCTTCTTGACGGCCTTGAACGCGGGTTTTGCAAGCGCGGCGCCGACTTTGGTACGAAGCGAAGAATAGATCTCGCGCTTAATCATCCTGAAGAGCGTTTCCGCAAGCCCTTCGGCTTCCTTCAGGATGATGTTTCCGGTGAAGCCGTCCGTCACGATCACATCGTACTTGCCCGAGAATATCTCACGCCCTTCGCAGTTGCCGGCAAAATTGATATCGGTATTCTTTAAAAGCGCATGAGAGGCCTTCGTAAGCTCGCTGCCCTTAGCTTCCTCCTCGCCGTTGTTGACGAGACCTACCGCGGGGGATTCGATCCCCATGACTCCCTGCATATATGCGGAACCCATAACTGCGAACTGCTGAAGATATTCGGGCTTGCAGTCGGAATTCGCGCCGCAGTCAACGAGCAGGAAGGGCTTTACGGCAGTCGGCATGACGGGAGCGAGCGCGGGACGCTTAACACCCGGGATGCGGCGGACGATCAGAGTTGCGCCCGTTAACACGGCGCCGGTGGAGCCGGCGGAAATAAGACAATCCGCCTCGTGCGCGGCCATTACGTTCATTGCCGCAACGAGCGAGGAATTCTTTTTGCGTTTCACTGCGATCGTGGGCTGCTCGTCACAGGTGATCACATCGGGCGCGTGTATGACCGTAACACGATCCGATCCGGCTATACCGTTCTTTTCAAGCTCGGTCCGGATCTTTTGCTCGTCGCCGGTGAATATGATATCGAAATCATCCCAATCGGCGAGCGCCTTGGCGGTGCCTTCAATGACGGCCTGCGGAGCGTTGTCTCCGCCGAAAGCGTCTATGACAAGTTTCATCATAAGATCTCCTTTTATAAACTAAAACGTATTATACAATAGATCGGTTCGCATTACAATCAAATATATTCAATAATTCGGTTGACATGGCATAAAAATGGTGTATAATTGCATAGGTGTAAAGCTAAACAGCTTTACACCTGCATTGATCCAAGGCGTTAGGCGTCTCAAACGGGGGTTAAAGAATGGTCGATAAAGCTGAATTATCCCTCATGCTCGATTATTACGGCGCCTTTCTGACTGAAAGGCAGTCGGAACTCATGCACATGAGCGCGGATGAGGATATGTCCCTTTCCGAAATATCGGAACAGGTCGGCGTCTCCCGCCAGGCTGTGCGGGATCATCTTGCCAAAGCTTCAAAGGAGCTCTGCGGGATGGAAGAGACTCTCGGTATGGCGGAACGCGACAGGCGTCTTCGCGCGATCTGCGATATGCTTGATGAAGCGGTTGCTTCGGGGAATGCGGAACTCGCTGTGAATACCTGCGCTTCGGCCGCGGAGATGATCCGCGCAACCCTGCGCTGAGGGCTCGATAAAGATCGGAGGTCAATATGGCGTTTGAAGGATTAGCTTCAAAGCTTCAGAATATCTTTAAAAAGCTCGGCAACAAGGGCAAGCTTTCCGAAAAAGAGGTAAAGGAGGCCCTTCGCGAGGTAAGGCTCGCGCTGCTCGAGGCAGACGTAAACTATACCGTCGTTAAGAAATTCGTCAATCAGGTGACTGAACGCGCAGTCGGAGCGGAGGTGCTCGAATCTCTGACTCCCGCGCAGCAGGTCATCAAGATCGTTAACGAAGAGCTTACCGCTCTTATGGGAGGTTCCGCCGCCAAGCTCGATTACGGCTCCAGAAAGCCCTCCGTGTTTCTGCTTTCCGGCCTTCAGGGCGCGGGTAAAACGACTATGGCGGGCAAGCTCGCGACCTATCTTAAAAAGCATCAATCCAAGGAATCTCTTCTCGTCGCATGCGATATTTACCGTCCCGCCGCTATTAAGCAGCTTCAGGTCGTCGGGGAAAAAGCCGGCGTAAAGGTATTTGAAAGAGGGCAGGCCGATCCGGTTGAAACAGCTAAGCTTGCCGTTGAGTTTGCCGAAAAGAATTTCCTTGACGTTGTTATTATCGATACCGCCGGGCGTCTTCACATCGACGAAGCTATGATGGACGAGATCGCCGCAGTAAAGGAAGCGGTCGATCCTTCCGAGGTGCTTCTTGTCGTCGACGCGATGACCGGTCAGGACGCCGTAAACGTCGCCAAGTCTTTCCATGAAAAACTCGGGCTTACGGGAGTAATACTCACAAAGCTAGACGGCGATACGAGGGGCGGTGCGGCGCTCTCCGTCCGGGAAGTGACGGGGCAGCCGATCAAGTTCTCCGGCACGGGTGAAAAGCTCACCGATCTTGAGGTGTTCCATCCCGACAGAATGGCATCGAGGATACTCGGTATGGGCGATATGCTTTCGCTTATCGAAAAGGCCGAGCAGGCGTTTGACGAAAAGAAGGCGCTTGAGCTTACGAACAAGATCCGCAAGGATGAATTCACGCTTGATGATTTCCTCGATCAGTTCCAACAGGTCAAGAGCATGGGTTCGCTTGACGAGCTCGTTGGGATGATACCCGGCCTCAATGCAGATAAGCTTAAGGGCGCGCAGGTCGATACCAAGGCCGTCGGCCATATGGAGGCGATAATCAAATCGATGACTCCCGCCGAACGCGCAAAGCCCGAGCTTTTGAATGCCAGCCGAAAACGCAGGGTGGCAAAGGGAAGCGGCACTTCCGTTCAGGAGGTAAACCGGCTTCTGAACCAGTTCGATCAGACTCGCCAGATGATGAAACAGCTGACGGGCGGAAGGTTCAAAAAGAAGAAGAGCGGCAGAAAGGGTTTCTTCGGCTTCTGACGCTCGGGTTTTTAAAGCCAACAACGGTCAAAACCGTGTTGATATATTATTTTTGCAATCAATTCAGGAGGTTTATTACTATGTTGAAGATCAGGCTTCGCCGCATGGGCGCCAAGAAGGCTCCTTTCTATCGTATCGTCGTTGCTGATTCCAGGGCTCCCCGCGGCGGCGCTTTCGTTGAGGAGATCGGTTATTACAACCCCATCACCGAACCCGCTACCATCAACGTAGACGTTGAGAAGGCCAAGAACTGGATGAAGAACGGCGCTCAGCCCACCGACACCGTCCGCGCTCTTCTTAAGAAGTCCGGCGCCATCGAATAACAGCGAGCAGGCAAAATGGAAGAAAACGTCATCAATAACGACGGCATTGAGGCTCTTGTCGAATACATCGCCAAAAACCTCGTGGACGATCCCGATTCCGTAAAGGTCACGTCCAAGCAGGGCGAAGAGGGCGTCGTCATCGAGCTTACCGTCGCCAAGGAAGATATGGGCAAGGTCATCGGCAAGCAGGGCCGTATAGCGAAGGCTATAAGGACCGTTGTCCGCGCCGCGTCCGTTAAATCCGAAACCAAGTATTTGGTAGAGATCGTCTGATAATGGAACACTATCGTATCGCTCAGATATTGCGCCCTCACGGCGTCAAAGGCGAGGTCAAGGTCTATCCCTTGACCGATGATATCTCGCGCTTCAAACGCCTGCGCGAGGCCTGTATCGAGCGCTCCGGGCGATACGATCCCGTTATTATCGACGGCTCCAAGAACGTATCCGACGCAGTTGTTCTTCATATCGAAGGCTTCAATACTCCCGAGGAGGCGCAGAAGCTTCGCGGTCTCTATCTCTGCGTTGACAGGGAACACGCCGTAAAGCTTCCCAAGGGGACTTATTTCGTCGCCGATATTATCGGCTGCGAGGTCGAGTCGACCGACGGTACAAAGCTCGGCAGGGTGACCGACGTGCTTGAAACCAACGCCAACGACGTCTACGTGATCGAGGGGGAGAGGAAACTCATGGTCCCCGCTTTGAAGAAGCTTCTCGATACCGTGGACACGGAGGGCAGGCTCATAAGGCTTAACGCCGAAGTGCTTTCGGAGGTGGGTCTCTTTGAAGATTGACGTACTCACTCTCTTTCCCGAAATGTTCGGAGGCGTGCTCCATACGAGCATGCTCGGCCGCGCAGAGGCGAACGGGATACTCGAATTCGATATCCACAACATCCGCGACTATTCCTTGAATAAGCACAAGAACACCGACGACTACGCCTTCGGAGGCGGAGCCGGCATGGTCATGATGGCACAGCCCATATTCGACTGTATGGAGGACGTGCTGAAGGGGGAGAGGGCGAGGCGCATACTTATGACGCCCCGCGGCCGCACGCTCACGCCTGAGCTTGCGAGGGAGCTTGCCGAAGAGCAACGCATAGTCATAATCGCAGGTCATTACGAAGGCCTCGACGAGCGCATATCCGAGCTCATAGACGATGAGATCTCGATAGGCGATTACGTGCTAACAGGCGGAGAGCTTCCCGCCATGGTGCTGATCGACTGCGTATCCAGGTTCATTCCCGGCGTTCTCGGCTGCAGCGAATCCGCCGAGGACGAGAGCTTCTCCAACGACGGTCTGCTTGAGTACCCTCAGTACACAAGGCCCGCCGATTTCAGGGGAAGGCTCGTTCCCGAGGTGCTGTTAAACGGCAACCACGCGGAGATAAACAAGTGGCGCAGAAGGATGTCGCTCCTCAAAACGCTTGAGAACAGGCCCGATCTTCTTGAAAAGGCTGAGCTGACGAAAGCGGATCTGGAGTTTTTAAGCCTTCACGGATACGAGAAATAACCAAAATATACTTAACGCGCATGAAAAACCCTATTGATTCGCGGGAATTCTTGTGCTATAATTAAAAAGTTAATGCGATGGTCCTCTGGCCGCATGTCGGTTTATGAACGTCTTGAATGAAAGGGTCAATCAAAATGGCAAACATTATCCAGGAACTCGAAAAGGAGCAGCTCCGTACAGATCTGCCCAAGCTTCAGATCGGTGACACCGTTCGCGTTTACGTAAAGGTCATCGAAGGTACCCGTGAGCGTCTTCAGAACTTTGAGGGTATCGTTATCAAGATGCAGGGCGGCGGTCTCCGCAAGACCTTCACCGTTCGTCGTATGAGCTACGGCATCGGTGTTGAGCGTACCTTCCCTTATCACAGCCCCTCCATCGGTCGTATTGAGGTCGTTCGTCACGGCGTCGTTCGCCGCGCGAAGCTCTATTACATCCGTGACCGCGTTGGCAAGGCTGCCAAGATCAAGGAGCGCATCGTCACCAAGTAAAACGGATCTGACTGCCCCCGATGTCCCTTTGGGCGTTGGGGGTATTTCTATATGGCAGGAGGCGAAGGCACATGCAGACTATAAACTGGTATCCCGGGCATATGACAAAAGCAAAGCGTATGCTCGAGGAGGATCTCAAGCTCATCGACGTCGTAGTGGAAATTGTCGACGCGAGGGCTCCCTTGGCGTGCCGCAATCCGGATTTCGAGGAACTTTTCAAGAACAAGATCCGCGTAATGCTTCTCAATAAGAGCGATCTTTCCGATCCGAAGGTCAATAAGGAATGGGCCGATCATTTCCGCAAACAGGGTATTTCCGTCATGGAATACGTCTCGGTGGTTCCTTCCGCCAAAAAGAACGCCATAGCGTTTATTGAAAAGGCGGGGGAGCCGATACTTAAAAAGTACCGCGAAAAGGGCGTTAGCAAGACCTTGAGAGCCATGGTTGTCGGCATCCCCAACGTCGGTAAATCCACGTTCATCAACAAGCTTGCTGGTTATTCCAAGGCGCAGGTCGGCGATAAGCCCGGCGTTACAAGGAGCAAGCAGTGGGTTAAGATATCCCAATATCTCGAGCTTATGGATACACCGGGCCTTTTATGGGGCAAGCTCGACGATCAGGAGATGGCAAAGCATATCGCCTATATAGGATCGATAAGGGACGACGTTATGAATATGGAGGAGATTGCCGGTCTTCTTCTTTGCGATCTCGATAAGCTCTGTCCCGAACAGCTTGCCGCAAGATATCCCAAGCTTGCCGCCGTTGAGGACAGGAGCTCTCTCGAAGCCATGCTCGAGGGCGTATGCAGGAGCCGCGGATTCATACTCTCCGGAGGAGTGTTCGATACGGAGCGCGCCGCGAGGATCGTTCTTGACGAGTTCCGCGGCGGAAAGATAGCCAAAATATCCTTTGAAAGACCGGAGGCTTAAGATGTGCGCTAAAAGGAACGAAGCCGAACGCCTCTTCGAGTTGACAAAGTACGAACGCGAGCTTTGGGATAAAGGGATCGTCGTTTGCGGCATGGACGAAGTAGGAAGAGGCCCGCTTGCAGGGCCGGTAGTCACCTGCTGCGTCGTTATGCCTTCCGAACCTCTTATCGAGGGCGTGAACGATTCAAAAAAGCTTTCCGAGAAAAAGCGCGAACAGCTTTACGATAAGATCAGGGAACACGCTCTTGCCGTCGGGTTCGGAATCTGCGACGAAAAGGTTATCGACGAGCTGAATATCCTCAACGCCACAAAACGCGCGTTTGCCGAAGCCTACCGCAATATGGGCATGGAATGCGGCGCTGCGCTAATCGACGCCGTCGACGGGCTGGACATCCCGTGCAGGAAGATACCCATCATCCACGGCGACGCCCTTTCGTATTCGATCGCATGCGCCTCTATACTCGCAAAGGTCGAGCGTGACCGCTATATGGTAAAAATGGACGAGGAGTATCCCGGCTACGGATTCGCAAGGAACAAGGGATACGGGACCGCGGAGCATATCAAAGCGTTAAAAGAGATAGGGCCCTGCGAAATCCACAGGCGCAGTTTCATCAAGAATTTCACCACGCATGAAGAAGAATAAGACTGAAAAAAGAAGAACGGGGGACAGGGGCGAAAGAAGGACCGCCCTTTATCTTATTCTGCGAGGATACAGGATACTTGAGCGAAATTACACTTACGGGCACAAGGAGATTGATATCATCGCGTCAAAGGGCAAAACGATCGCTTTTGTTGAAGTGAAAACGAGGAGCGATCTGTCCGTTGCCCCGCAGACGGCCGTCACGTTGAAGAAACGGCAGAACGTGATAACGGCGGCAAAAGGCTATTGCTTATATCACGATATCAAGGAAAAAACGCTTCGATTCGATATCGCGGAAGTCCCCGTAAAAGGCAGGATCAACTACATCAAAAACGCTTATTCCGGCCAATAATCATTTTCTACTTTATTTATAATAAAAACTGTGTTATAATCAGAATACTTGTATATTGGGAGTAGTGTAAATGAAACTGAAAAGAAGTATTCTGATATTGTTTTTGGCCGTTTTGCTCCTGCTCTGCGGGTGCAAAAAAGGTTCCGTTCTCCCCAAAATTGAGAACGGGGGCTTTGAAAACGGCCTTTCGCCTTGGTATCGGAAAGCTTATATCGACGACGGCGCCGTTGCCGAGATCGTCAGCGATCCCGACAGGGGCGGTACCGCGCATATCATAGCGTCGGGCGAAAACGACGTAAGGCTTATTCAGGAGCTCAAGGTAACGCCCGACACCGGATACAGGATCACCTGCATGGTAAAAACGTCCGGAGTCGAGGGCGGAGCAGGAGCCAATATCGGCGTTTACGGCGTTGCGGTTTCCTCCGCAGCCTTGACGGGCACTACCGGCTGGCAGAGGATCGAGCTCGTCGGAAAGACCGCTCCCGGGCAGACGACGCTTCCCCTGTCGATAGGCATCGGAAGCCACGGCGCTGTTTCCTCGGGCGAGGCATGGTTCGACGACGTTACCATAGAATTGAGCGAGAACGCTCCGACGCTCCTCGGCAAGGCTTCCGAAAAAGAAACGAGCTCTTCGTCGGACGCTCCCACCAAGTTCCCCACGGGCGGGATTATGACGGGAGCAATACTTGCCACAATCTTTGCATGCGTGTTCTTCGTATGGCACGTTAGATCCGCCAAACAATCGCCCGACGGAAAAAAGCATAATGATGCGTTTATCATCATCGCCATACTTCTTGCCGCGTTTATAGCAAGGGTTATTCTTTCCGTAGTTTTCCACGGACATAAGACGGATATCAACTGCTTCATCTTCTGGGGCAAACGTTTGATCAGCAATGGACCGGCTCATTTCTATGACGGCTGGTGCGATTATCCTCCGGGATACATGCTTATTCTCGGCCTGATGTCCTGGATCAACGATCTCGTGGGCGGCAATCTGACCGTTAATTCGCTCCTTATCAAGCTTCCCTGCATTATCGCAGATTTAGGTCTTGCATACCTCGTTTACCGCTATTCCGTTAAACGGATGAACAGGAACGCCGCCGTTGCCCTTATGGCGCTCGTAGCGTTCACTCCCGTTATGGCGTTCGTTTCTTCCGCATGGGGCCAGATAGATCAGGCGCTGACGGTCACTCTCATAGTCCCGATACTCCTTCTGTACAAGAGAAAGCCCATTCTTGCCGGCCTTATCTACGGCGCAGGTATCATTATGAAGCCCCAGGCTTTGATGTGCGGCCCGCTTTTCGCCGCTGCGTATTTCATCTACGTTTTCAGATCCAATCCGTACGTTGAAGCGGATCTTAATAAGGGCGCAGCCAAGCTGTTCAAATTCAAAAAGGACTGCTTTGGATTGAGGTTCGTTGAGACGGTGCTTGCGGTATTCGCCGCGCTCGCCTTGATAATACTCGTTTCCGTCCCGTTCAAGGGAAGCCAGGATACGTTCTGGCTCGTTGAGAAGTATTACGGCACGGCGACTTCGTATAAATACGCTTCCGTAAACGCCTATAATTTTTGGACTCTCATCGGAGCGAACTGGAAATCCGTCGATCTTCCCTTCATGGGCTTGACCTACGGCAAATGGGGCACGATCGGCATGGCCGTTTCGGTCGTCCTCGGGATACTGCTCTACGTCGGCGCTGTCGTCAGGCATAAAAAGGTCAAGGGCGCGCTTCCGCTTGCAATGGCTTACATGCTCGCCGGTATCTTCACTTTCGGCCACTATATGCACGAGCGTTACATCTTCCCTGCGCTGATACTTCTCATGTTCGCTTATATTTTCTATAACGACAGACGCCTGCTGTGGACCTATATGGCCTACGCCGCGACAATGCTCGTCAACTGTATTGCAGCGTTCTATTACAGCAAGCTGTTCGAGTACGGCTTATACTGGGACAAAAAGCTTATATTCTGGTGCTCGCTCGTCAACGTTGCCGTATTCGTTTGGTTCACCGTGATCACGTTCGATCTCGTTATCAGGAACAAGCCGCTTAAAGGATTCAATGACGAAGCGTGAGCCTTCATCGCTTCGGGAAATACAAAACTATTACTGGAAAGGTTGCTGCGTTGTGAACAAGAAACTCTTATCGATACTTGCATTTTTGCTTGCGATGATACTTTGCGCCCCCGTAATGGCGCAGAACGCGTCGCTCGTCAGGAACGGCGATTTTGAGAAATTCGACGAATCGGATAAATTTCCCGATTACTGGGATTTCCATTCCTACGAAGCCGAATACAAGGAGAATTACGGCAACGCCTCCGCTTTCTGCGAGCAGGATGCGGAGCGCGGGAGCGTACTTCATATCACGGTCAAAGAGGATGACGACGCGGCCGTTTATCAGGCTATCCGCGTTGAGCCCCTTTCCATTTACAGGATTTCGTGCTTCATAAGGACTGAAAACGTCGAGAACGGCGGGGGAGCGAACGTCGCTCTTCGCGATATTATCGCCTGCTCCGAAGGCGTTTACGGAACCTCCGGCTGGCAGGAGGTTACTCTCATCGGCAAGACAGGCCCAGATCAGACTTCGATCGTAGTATCCTGCAGGCTGGGCGGTTACAGCGCAGTATCTCACGGCGACGCATGGTTCGACGATTTCCGGGTTGAAAAGCTCGACTCCGCTGAAGGCGATATAGTTCCCTTCTACAGCGGAGATTCCGGCGAAAAAGACGATGAAGAGGAAACAAAGGAAAAGAGCAGCGCGCTTCCGATAATACTCATAGTACTCGCTGTCGCCGTTATAGCAGCCGGTATCATATTCATTTCCAAGGGCAAAAAGGACGACGGCAAGCCCTCCGGCTCCAAGAACGATCCCAAAGGCAAAAATGCGAAAGATGACTCTCCCGATAAAGAAAGATCGTTTTTTGACTGCCGATCAAACACGCTTCCCGGGCCTACGGATACCAAGCTTCATTTCAAGAAACGCGATTGGATATATATGGGCGCGCTTACGCTCGTATACGGTATCGTTGCAATTTTCAGGCTCGGCACGCTGAATTTCCCCACTAATTCTTGGTCTGCGAATATCGGCGATTCCGTCAGGATCGAGTTCGGAAGATCCGTCAAGATCTCGCAGATCTGGCAGAACTCCGGCGTTTCGCATATCAATTATACGCTGACCACAGATAACGGCGAAGAGATCGCCATGTCAAAAAAAGCCCGTTCGGAATACGGCAATATGTACCGTTGGGCGAAGCTGAATTCTTCGGATATCAACAAAGCCACGGAAACGACGGGCGTTACTCTGACGGTGATCGGCGGTGATACTGGAAGAAAAAAGGATCCCGACCTCGTTCTTAACGAGATGGTCTTCTTTGATGAAGACGGAAACATGATAGAATGCACGGTAAGCGATACCGCCGCAGAAGCTCTCTTTGACGAGCAGAAGACCGTTCCCGATTATCCGAGCTATTTCTACGGAATGTATTTCGACGAGCTCTACCACGGCAGGACCGCTTACGAGCATATCAACAATATGACGGTTTACGAGTGGACTCATCCGCCCCTCGGCAAGCTTATTATCGCCATCGGCATACTGATTTTCGGCATGAAGCCCTTCGGCTGGCGTATAATGGGAACGCTATTCGGCATCGCGATGGTTCCCGTCATGTACTGCTTCGGCAAGCGTCTGCTCAAAAGATCCGAGCTCGCGCTTTTCTCGGCCTTCATATTCGCGTTCGATTTCATGCACTTTACGCAGACGAGGATATCCACAGTCGACGTTTACGGCGTGTTCTTCATACTGCTGATGACCTACTTCATGTATAAATTCATCAGCATGGATATCGGCGATCCCGTAGGGAAGATGTTCAAGCCGCTTGCGCTCTCGGGCATATTCTTCGGCCTCGGCTGCGCGAGCAAATGGATCTGCATGTATACGGGCGTAGCGCTTGCGCTGTTCTTCTTCATAAAGCTCATTATTATGGGCGTAAAGAGCTACAGGCTCAATAAGATCAAGCAGTACGCCAAGGATGATCTTGTTAAGAAGTATTGGCGAAAGACCGCTCTGCTTTGCTGCTGGTGCGTCATATTCTTCGTTGTGGTTCCCGCCGTCATTTACAGCCTTTCCTACTTCCGCTACTATACCGCGCAGTGGAAGCCCGCAAGGCAGGCGCAGATCTATACCAGGAACGCGGATGCGTACGATTCCGCAGACGACGTCAAGCTTTCGCTCTCGGACGCTGTGGACACCTACGTTAAGGGCGTGATCAAGAACCAGAAGGACATGTATAATTACCACAGCGGGCTTAAATCCGACCATTCTGCGGCCTCGCCCTGGTGGATGTGGCTCGGAAACCTGCGTCCCACCTGGTTCTATGCGGGAGGCTACGGTAATCCGAATGGATACGTCGGCACGATCAGCTCCTTCGGCAACCCCGCCGTATGGGTGTTCTGCAATATCGCCACGGTCATATTGATAATCGTGCTGATATTCAAAAAGAAAAAGTTCCCGCTGGAACCCTACTTCATTTTCCTGTGTCTCGCTTCGTCGCTCCTGCCTTGGGTGCTCGTGCCGAGAAGCACGTACGCTTACCACTTCTTCGCCTCCGTGCCCTATATCACGCTTGCCGCGGGTTATCTTATAGGCTATTGGGAGGACAAGGCGGCGAACGATCCCAAGAAGAGCTTCGTCCCCAAGATCAAATACATCTGGATGGCTCTCGTTCTCCTGCTCTTCATCGTATTCTATCCCGTTATCTCCGGATTGGAAGTCCCCTCCGAGTACGTCAGCGCGCTCCAGTGGGTACCGTTCCATAAGATACAGTTAGTCGACTCGGAAGGCGAAGTGCTGAAGACCTACCGGATCGGATGGAGGTTCCTCGATTACGAACCGAGCGAGGATTATCAGAAGCTCCATCACATGATCACTATAATCCAGAAGTAAAGCAATCGGCTTTTATGCCGGGAAAGGCGGCCGCCTGGCCGATCGGAACCTATGGAGAATAATCTTAAGAACGAAGCTTGTAAGAATGCGCCCGAGAAAAAGAAGGGCAAAAGCTTTATTCAGCTTATTAAATTCGCCCTCGTCGGCGCAAGCAATACGCTCGTCGATATGCTTGTAAATACCGGGCTTTCGTTCGTGCTCAATCTTTTCTTCAGCGGGAATTGGATAGTCTACACCGCTAAGACCGTCGGCTACGGCTGTGGGATACTCAACAGCTATATCCTCAACAGCCGCTGGACCTTCAAGGAGGAGCGCAGGCAGGATAAAAGAGAGATATTGAGCTTCATTGCCGTCAATATCGCCGTTCTGCTCATTTCGTTCGGGCTGATCTACCTCTTCAAAAACGTGTTCCGTCTGAACGACTTCTGGATGGGCCTTAACCTGCCCGCCTGGCTCACCAAGGTAATAACGGGAGATCTGTTCTGCTCGCTGCTTGCAACCTTCATCTGTATCCCCGTAAACTTTATTCTCAATAAGCTTTTCGTATTCAAAGCAAAAAAGCCCGAGGAAGAGGAAGTTTGATCTATGCTTGCTAAGATCAACAGCTATGGATTGATTGGTATTGAGGGCGTTCCCATAAGCGTGGAGGTCGACCTCTCCTTCGGCATGCAGAGAGCCGATACCGTCGGTCTGCCCGATAACGCGGTAAAGGAGTCGAAGGAACGCGTCCGCTCCGCTATTTGCAACAGTGGCTATTCTTACCCCGAAATGCGCGTTCTCGTGAATCTGGCTCCGGCGGATATTCGCAAGGAGGGCACTGTTTACGATCTTCCGATAGCTCTTGGCATACTTGCCGCAAGGGGGATATTTCCTATCCACGCCGCTGATGATTACATAATAATCGGCGAGCTTGCGCTTGACGGTCAGCTTCGCGGCGTGACCGGCGTGCTCCCTATGGTGATCGACGCATACGAGCGCGGTTGGAGGCATTTCATGCTTCCGATCGAGAACGCGGACGAAGCTTCTTATTTTGCCGATATGACGGTCATCCCCGTGAGGAACCTCAACGAAGCGTGCGAGCATTTTAAAGGCAAGAACGTGATAAGTCCCTATCCTCAATTCCAATGGAACGCGCATAAACGCCAATACACCCATGATTTTGCGGAGATAAAAGGTCAGCAGCATGCAAAACGCGCCGCCGAAATTGCTGTCGCCGGCAATCATAATCTGCTTATGATAGGCAGCCCGGGATCGGGAAAGACCATGCTCGCAAGGAGCATACCGTCCATTCTGCCTGAGCTTACTATGGAGGAATCGCTTGAGATAACGCGCATCCATTCCGTTGCGGGAGAGCTTCGCGATAGGGGCGGCATGATAACGGAAAGGCCTTTCAGAGCGCCGCATCATTCCGCTTCCATACCCGCGCTCGTCGGAGGAGGAACTAAGGCGCTTCCCGGAGAAATAAGCCTCGCGCATTACGGCGTCCTCTTCATGGACGAGTTTCCGCAGTTCCCTCCCGCGGTGCTTGAAGCGCTCAGACAGCCTCTTGAGGACGGAGTCGTCACAATAACGAGAGCCGCCGCGAAGACGACCTATCCCGCTGATTTCATGCTCGTTGCCGCGATGAATCCCTGTCCATGCGGCAATTACGGCTCCAAAACAAAGGAATGCCGCTGTACTCCGATACAGATCGAACGCTACAGGAACAGGATAAGCTCGCCTCTTCTTGACAGGCTCGATATCCATATCGAAATGACGGAAGTCAATTACGACGATCTCACATCGAAGGAGATGGGCGAAAGCTCCGAAAGCATAAGGGGTCGCGTAGAAGCCGCGAGACGCATTCAAAGGGAGCGTTACAGGGATGACGGTATTCTCTATAATTCTCAGCTGAATACGCCGCTTATGCGAAAGCATTGCCGTATGACGGAGGAGGCCGAGGATCTGCTCCACACCGCCTATGACAAGCTCAAGCTATCCGCAAGGGCTTATACAAGGGTCATCAAGGTCGCAAGGACTATCGCCGATATCGAAGGAGCGCAGACGATACAGAAGGCTCACGTACTGGAAGCCGTTCAGTATCGCGGACTCGACGAAAAATACTGGGGCGCGAAATAAAAGGGATCGGACAGCTGATGAGGGATTATACTCAAAAGGAAAGAGCGTGGCTTTGGCTAAACCGTGCAATAGGCGCTTCCGTAGGCGTATGCGAGCAGCTCATCTACAGGAACGACGGGCTGCTTTCCCTTTATGAGGCCGTAAAGCAGGGCAAGCCCGTCAATTATCCCGAAAAGACAGCCCCTGCGCACAAGGCCGCACTTTCAAAGTATTGCCAAGATAAGGCTGTCGATACGTTTATTGAGGAGCTCGACAGGATCGGCGCATATGCCGTAACGAGGGACAGCAAGGATTATCCCGATCTTTTGAGGGAGATCTACGATCCGCCGACAGTTCTCTACGTCAAAGGCAGGCTGAAGAAGGAGCTGAAGCTCCCGATAGCCGTGATCGGTTCAAGGAAGTGCTCCGATTACGGAAGAGAGATGGCCCGCTTTTTCGGCAAAGAGCTTGCGAAGAACGGCGCGTGCGTCGTCTCGGGGCTTGCCGTCGGATGCGATTCCGTCGCTGCGATGGGCGCGCTGTCTGTAAAAGACTCTGAGTTTCCGACTCTTGCGGTCCTGGGAAGCGGCATAAACGTAGTGTATCCTTCCTGCAACAGAAAACTGTATGACGAGATAGCTGAGCGCGGCGCCGTCATATCCGAATACTTGCCTGACAGGGGGCCGACACGCGAAAGCTTCCCGCAAAGGAACCGCATCATAAGCGGCATTTCAAAAGGCGTTCTCGTTATAGAGGCCGCGGCCAAAAGCGGAACGAGCATCACCGTTGATTTTGCTCACGAGCAAGGGAGGGACGTATTCGCGGTACCGGGCAGGATAACGGATCTTCTCAGCGTAGGGACCAACGGGCTTATAAAGAGCGGCTCGGCAAAGGCTGTTTTCGGCGTTGACGACGTGCTCTACGAGTACGGTCTCTTCCTTGAAAACCCGTCCGATCCGGTAAGAGGTTACACGCCACCGGGATTAACTCCCAAGCAGAAGAAGCTCTACGATCTGCTCGTTCTCGGCGAAAAACGCGCCGACGAACTGTGCGATCTGACCGGAATGAGCGTTTCCGAAATAAATATATACTTGACAGAAATGGGATTATCGGGAATAATAAGGCAATTGGCGAACGGCGCATACTCTGTATAAGCCGCGCATTCGCATAATAACGGGGCAGACCCTGCCTCAATAATCAATCAGAACAACTCGAAAGGATCTCATATAACTCTTATGACAGACACACTGGTTATCGTAGAGTCGCCCGCAAAGGCAAAGACGATCGGCAAATATCTCGGCTCCAAGTACAAGGTCGTTGCTTCCAACGGCCACGTCAGGGACCTTCCCAAGAGCCAGCTCGGCGTTGATATCGATAACGGCTTCGAGCCCAAGTATATCACGCTGAGAGGACGAGGGGACGTTCTCGAAAAGATCAAGAAGGAAGCAAAGCAGGCTAAAAAAGTCCTGCTCGCAACCGACCCTGACCGCGAGGGAGAGGCTATTTCCTGGCATCTTGCCAACGCTCTTCATATCGACCCGCAGAAGAACTGCCGCGTCGTATTCAACGAGATAACCAAATCCGTTCTCCAGGCTTCGATCAAAAAGGCGAGGCCCATCGACGAGAATCTCGTCGACGCTCAGCAGGCACGCCGCGTGCTTGACAGGCTCGTAGGCTACAAGATCAGCCCGCTTCTTTGGGCGAAGGTCAGGAAGGGCCTTTCCGCGGGCCGCGTGCAGTCAGTCGCAACGAGGATCATCTGCGACCGCGAGCAGGAGATAATGGATTTCGAGCCCGAAGAGTACTGGACTATAACCGCCTATCTCAGGTCCCAGTATTCCAAGAAGCCGATCGAAGCAAAATTCTACGGCTACAACGGCGAAAAGACCGACGTAAAGAATGAAGAGGAAGCAAACTCCGTTATCGAAAAGAGCAAGGGCGTTCCCTTCGTGCTTTCCGATATCAAGAAGACAGAGAAGATCCGTCACGCTCCCGCTCCTTTCACTACGAGCAGCATGCTCCAGGAAGCCTCGAGGAAGCTCGGGCTTACGCCTAAGATGACCATGTCGCTCGCTCAGCAGCTCTATGAGGGCGTTGAAGTAGGAAGCAAAGGCAGCGTCGGTCTTATCACCTATATCCGTACGGACTCCGTCAGGGTCTCAGCCGAGGCTCAGGCTATGGCGCTCGACTTCATCAAGAACAGCTACGGCGATAAGTACGTTCCCTCCAAGCCGAACATTTACAAGGGCCGCACGAACGCGCAGGACGCACACGAAGCCATCAGGCCGACGAACCTTCTGCTCGTTCCTTCGATGCTGAAGGATTCGCTGAAATCCGGCCTTTACAGGCTTTATAAGCTCATTTACGAAAGGTTCCTCGCAAGCCAGATGGTCAGCGCAGTATTCGAGACGACGCAGTATTCCTTCAATGCGGGCGAGTGCACGTATCACGCCAACGGCGTAAAGACCGTTTTCGACGGCTATACCAAGCTCTATACCGAGAGCTCCGACGATGCGGAGGAGAAGGAGGGCACTCTGCCCGATGTTGAGCAGGGCGCTTCCTTGGAGGCGGAGGATATTAAGGGCG
The DNA here is from genome assembly GCA_024698505.1 of Clostridiales bacterium. GTDB lineage: Bacteria > Bacillota > Clostridia > Christensenellales > CAG-138 > UBA3857. Next base: position 18,064 of record JAILRE010000045.1, read on the forward strand.
TCAAGCATATGACACAGCCTCCCGCAAGGTACACCGAGGCCTCGCTCGTAAAGGCGCTCGAAGAGAAGGGGATCGGCAGGCCGAGCACCTATTCTCCGACGATTTCCACGATAATCGAGCGCGGATACGTCTGTCGTGAGAAGAAGCAGCTTCTGCCCACCGAACTCGGTTTCGTCGTCACACAGCTGATGAAGGATAATTTCAAGGATATCGTAGACGTTACCTTCACTGCCGATATGGAGGAGAAGCTCGACGAAGTCGAGGAGGGAAAGAAGCAGTGGCGCAAGGTCATCGGCGATTTCTACGGCCCGTTCGAGCAGTCCGTCGACGAGGCATTCAAGAATGTCGAGCACGTCAAGATCCCCGACGAGGTCTCCGACGTAAAATGCGAGAAATGCGGCGCTATGATGGTCTATAAGGTCGGCAGGTTCGGCAAGTTCCTCGCGTGCCCGAATTATCCCACCTGCAAGAACACCAAGCGCATAGTTGAGAAGATCAACGTAAAATGCCCCAAGTGCGGAGCGGATATAATCAAGCTCCATAATAAGAAGGGCAGGGCTTTCTACGGGTGCGAGAAGTATCCCGAATGCGATTTCGTATCCTGGCTCAAGCCCACGGGCGAGAACTGCCCCAAGTGCGGCAAATACATGGTGCAGAAGATCGGCAAGAACGGAAGCTACAAGCAGTGCTCCGACGAAGAGAACTGCGGCTACGTTTTGAGGATGCAGAACAAGCAGAAGGCCGAAGACGAGGAATGAACGATAACTGCGAAGTAAAGGTGATAGGCGCCGGGCTCGCCGGATGCGAGGCGGCTTATCAGTTGGCGAATAGGGGCATACGAGTTCGTTTGATCGACATGAAGCCCGCAAAGCTTACGCCCGCGCATAAGTCGGCTTCGTTCTGCGAACTCGTCTGTTCGAATTCGCTTCGCTCCGATAATATCGAAAACGCTGTAGGGCTCCTCAAGGAAGAGCTCAGGCGCATGGGCTCGCTCATAATGGAATGCGCCGATCGTACGCGCGTTCCCGCCGGAGGCGCGCTCGCAGTCGACAGGGAGGGCTTTTCAGCGCTTGTTACCGAAAAGATCAAGTCTTGCGATCTGATAAGTGTGGAATCGGCGGAGGTAACGGAAGTTCCCGAAGCCCCCTGCATAATCGCCACCGGGCCTTTGACCGACGGGCCTCTGCTCGAAAGCATCGAAAGAATAGCGGGAACCGCGCTTCATTTCCATGACGCCGCTGCCCCGATCGTCACAAAAGAATCCCTCGATATGGACAAGGTATTCGTCTGCTCCAGATACGACAGGGGCTCAGATTATCTTAACTGCCCGATGAACGCAGAGGAATACTTCCGTTTCATAAGGGAGCTTGTAAAAGCCGAAACGGTCGAGCTGCACGATTTCGAAACGCCGAGAGTATTCGAAGGTTGCATGCCCGTCGAAACGATGGCAAAGCGGGGCGATATGACGCTCGCTTACGGGCCGCTAAAACCCGTTGGGCTGATCGATCCGCGGACAGGCAAGCAGCCCTTTGCAGTCGTTCAGCTCAGGCAGGATAACGAAGCCGGAACGCTTTATAACATAGTCGGCTTCCAGACGAACCTTAAATTCCCGGAGCAGCGCCGCGTTTTCGGTCTCATACCGGGGCTTGAAAAAGCCGAGTACATCCGATATGGCGTGATGCACCGCAATTCCTATATGGAATCGCCCGCCAAGCTTACGCCGTGGTATGAATTGAGATCGAGGGAATACACTTTCTTTGCTGGTCAGCTGACAGGCGTTGAAGGCTATATCGAGAGCGCGTCGTCGGGCTTCGTCGCGGGAGTCAATATGGCGAGGAAGCTAAAAGGCCTCGATCCCGTCGACTTTGAAGCGTCCACAGCCGTCGGAGCTCTCGGTCACTACGTTTCAGAATACAACGGTTCCGATTTCCAGCCGATGAACGTCACGTTCGGAATAATGGAACCACTTAAGGATCCGCCCCGCAATAAGCGCGCAAGGTACGCCGAGATCGCAAAAAGTTCTTTGGCTCGCGTCTTTGAGCTGACGGAGAAAGGAGAGATATGATGGATGAATTCAAGGGAACGACCATAGTTGCCGTTAAAAAAGGAACGGAATGCGCTCTGGCCGGAGACGGTCAGGTCACGTTCGGCGAGAACACTATCATGAAGCATTCCGCAAAGAAGGTCCGCAGGATCTATAACGATAATGTCGTAGTTGGTTTTGCAGGCACCGTCGCCGACGCTTTCAGCCTTTGCGACAGGTTTGAAAACAAGCTCGAGCAGTACGGCGGAGGCCTTTCAAGGGCCGCCGTTGCGCTTGCTCAGGAGTGGAGGAGCGACAAGGCGCTCCGTCAGCTTCAGGCGCTGCTTATCTGCGCCGATCACGACGAGCTTCTAATCGTTTCCGGTACGGGAGAGGTTATAAGCCCGGACGACGGAATTGCCGCGATCGGCTCGGGCGGCATGTACGCACTCGCCGCCGCGAGGGCTTTGAAGCAGAACACGGATCTTTCCGCAAGGGAGATAGCCGAGAAGGCGATCCTCATCGCCTCCGATATCTGCGTCTATACCAACAGCAACGTCGTCGTGGAGGAGGTATGAGTATGCTTACTCCCAAACAGATAGTCGAACAGCTTGACCGTTACATCATCGGTCAGGACGACGCAAAGCGTTCCGTCGCAATAGCGCTCAGAAACAGGTACAGAAGATCGAGGCTCCCCCTTGAAATGAGGGAGGAGATCACCCCCAAGAACATAATCATGATGGGCCCGACGGGCGTCGGCAAGACCGAGATATCGAGAAGGCTCGCAAAGCTCGTCGAGGCGCCTTTCGTAAAGGTTGAAGCCACCAAATTCACTGAGGTCGGTTACGTCGGCCGCGACGTCGATTCCATGGTGCGCGATCTCGTGGAGGCATCCATTCGCCTTTGCAAGCAGGAGGAGTACGATAAGGTCCGCATGATGGCGGAAGCCGCCGCAGAGCAAAGGCTCGTCGATCTTCTCAGCGAGGATCCTAACGCTCCCAGGAAGCCCAGCAAAGCCGCAAGTCTTTTCGGTCTTCAGATGCTGCTCGGCGGACCCAAGGACGACAAGTCCCCGGATACCGAGATCAGCGAAGAGGAGAAGTACAAGCGCGCTCAGAAACGCACTTCGCTGCTCGAATCGCTAAGAAACGGCGAACTCGAGGACAGGATAGTAACCGTTGAAGTTACCGAGTCCCAGGGAGGCAGCGACGCCATGCTCGCTATGGGTATCGACCTGAACATAAACGAGATGTTCGGCGGAATGATACCCAAGAAGAAAAAGCATAGGAAGGTCCCCGTGTCGGAGGCAAGGCGGATACTCGTCGCCGAGGAATCCGATAAGCTCATCGATATGGACGATATTATCGACAGAGCCATAACCAGGGCCGAGCAGGACGGCATCATATTCATTGACGAGATCGACAAGATTGCCGCCTCAGGGCACGTCTCAGGAGCCGACGTATCGCGCGAAGGCGTTCAGAGGGATATTCTCCCCATCGTTGAAGGAAGCACCGTAAACACGAAATACGGGCCCGTAAAGACGGACTATATGCTCTTCATCGCCGCGGGCGCGTTCCACGTTTCAAAGGTGAGCGATCTAATCCCCGAGCTGCAGGGCAGGTTCCCGATAAGGGTAAAGCTCAGCGCGCTTACCGTCGAGGATTACGAGCGCATACTCACTCAGCCGGAGAACGCCGTAACGAAGCAGTATGAAGCGCTTCTTCAGACGGATAACGTCAAGCTGACTTTCGACGACGAAGCCAAGCGGGCTATCGCAGAGGCCGCATTCCACGCTAATGAGACGAGCGAGAATATTGGAGCAAGGCGTCTGCATACAATTATAGAGAATCTGCTGGACGATATCTCCTTCAACGCGACGGGGGATCATCCCATGATCGACGTTGTGATAGACAAGGCTTACGTCGAATCCCACCTTAACACGGCGAAAGCTTCCGACGACCTGAATAAATACATTATTTGACGACGAATACAGAAGGAGTAAACTGAGTGAAACGGATCATCGCGTCATTGATATTGCTGATAATGCTAACGAGCGTCTTTTCTGGCTGCTCGTGCGGAAGCAATGTCCGCGATGACGAGCTCGTTTATATAGGCTCTGACCTCAATGCCGTATTTGAAACCGCGTTCCCTGCGGATTATTCCGCCGAAACCGAGCTTCCCGAAAGCACGGATGTTCCGGCAGCAACAGAAATACCGACATCCGAACCGATCGATGAAACGTCTCCCGTTCCCACGGAGAAAGTCAGGCAGACGGCCGCGCCGTCTTATACGGAAGAACCGGCGAACACCGCTCCCGCAGAGGAAACGGAGTTCAAAGAGATTGATCGTCTTCCGGGTTACGTTATTCATAACGGCGTTAATCTTCGCAAAAGGGCAAGCACGGAGTCGACGATACTCGGCGTTTTCCATCGAGACGACGAGGTGGTCATAATCGGCGAAGGCAGTGAATGGTACAAGGTCGAATTCGGCGAGCATACGGGGTTCGTTGCGAAGCGTTACGTTGCGATAGGACATCCGGATAAGACGCCCGAACCTACGCCTGCGCCTACTCCGAAGCCCACCGCTACGCCCAGGCCGTCTCCCACTCCAACGCCGAAGCCGACCAGGACGCCTAAACCGACGGCGACGCCTACTCCGAAGCCGACAAAAACACCCAAGCCCACCGCTACGCCGACTCCTAAGCCGACGAAGACGCCCAAGCCTACCGCGACTCCGACGCCCAAGCCGACGAAGACTCCCAAGCCTACGGCTACTCCGACGCCGAAGCCGACAAAAACCCCAAAGCCCACGGCTACTCCTACTCCCAAGCCGACGAATACTCCGAAACCCACAGCTACTCCGACGCCTACGCCCGAGCCCTGCTATACGGCTCCTCCCGGAAGGTTCTCGGACGACGACGTTGAGCTCGTCGCAAGGTATTTGAAGCGCGAAGCGCCGGGCAGCACTTACGTCGGCTGGCGAGCTATCGCGAGCGTTATACTCAACAGAGCGCTCAACGAGTCCGGCAATTTCCCGGATACGATACGGGGCGTCCTCTTCCAGCATAATCAGTTCTGCACCGAGGCCGAGCTTGAGGGATACGAGGCCACCGAGGGGACCAGAGCCGCCGCAAGATACGTCCTGCAGGAGCATGGAGCGACCATTCCCAAGAAGGTGCTCTTCTTCAGGGCGTCGTACCTTGGGACCACTTGGGCTTCGTATATGCAGTATTACGCAACGATTGAGGCCAACTGCTTCTTCTACGGAATAAATTACTTCTGATAAACATTCTGTATGTTCAATATTGTGCTCGTGGAGCCGGAGATCCCGCAGAATACCGGCAATATCTCAAGGACCTGCGCAGTCACAGGATGCGCTCTGCATCTTGTAAGACCGCTCGGCTTTTCGGTTGACGACAGACAGCTGAAAAGAGCGGGCCTCGATTACTGGAAGGATCTTGACATCTTCTATTATGACAGTTTCGAAGAGGTAGAGGAGAAGCATAAAGGGTCGAGGTTTTTCCTGTTCTCCACCCATGCTGTGAGAAGCTACGCCGATATCGAATTTCGCGAGGGAGATTTCCTCGTATTCGGAAAGGAGACCGCGGGGCTGGGGGAGAGGATACTGAGTTCGCACAGGGATTCGATCGCCCGCATACCGATGAGGCCGAACGAGCGCTCGCTGAACCTTTCGAATTCTGTCGCCATCGTAGTTTATGAGGCGTTCAGACAAAACGGATTCAAGGGGATGATCTGATAATGGATACTCTGGAAACCATCAAACGATCCGAAATAATAGCCATTGCAAGGGGAATAAAATCGGAAGATCTTATTCCCGCTTCTCTTGCGCTTTACAGGGCGGGAATCAGAGCCTTTGAAGTAACGTTCGAGCAGGACAAGCCCCTCGTACGAACGACCGAAAGCATTGTCGCGCTGATAGGATCAATGCCGGGCGACGCCGTGATCGGCGCGGGGACAGTCATGACAACAGATCAGGTCCGCGCTGCATTTCAAGCGGGCGCGAGATTCATAATCTCTCCCAATACGGAAAGAAGCGTTATCGAAGAGACAAAAAGGCTCGGTATGGCATCTATACCCGGAGCTATGACGCCTACTGAGATCGCGGCCGCTTATTCTTACGGCGCCGATATTGTAAAGGTATTTCCCGCAGGTTTCCTCGGCGCGGAGTATTTCAAAGCCATAAAAGCGCCGCTTTCGCATATCCCCATGGCGGCGGTTGCCGGCGTCACTCCCGATAACATCGCTGATTTCAAAAAGGCCGGAGCCTGTGCATTCGGGATCAGCAGCGGAGTTTATCTTAAAGACGCGGTCATAAATCACGATCTTGAAGCTATAACCTCTGCCGCGGAAGAGTTTTACGCAAGGATCCGCTGAATTATAGGAAAAAGAAAGGGAGCGCAAGCTCCTTTTTTTACATAAAAACAGATGCCGCAGAACAGACTATCCATTATAGTTCTTTTGTAAAGGAATGGTAACATGGATAAGAAGATCGGTTCTGCGTCTTTTATTCTGCCGAGCTTGCCGAGGATCGTTTCATCGGCGGCATTCGTAGGCAAGAAGGAGGGCGAAGGCCCCCTTGGAAACAGGTTCGACGTCGTCTGCAGAGACGATACGCTCGGCCTTGAAAGCTGGGAACAGGCGGAAAGCCGTATGCTGGAGAGCGCAGTTCGTTTGGCCCTTCGAAAGATAGATAAAGAGCCGAAGGATATAGATCACTTCATGGGCGGGGATCTGCTTAGCCAGATAATCTCGGCCGGGTTTGCCGCCCGTGAACTGCAGACGCCTTTTATCGGCGTTTACGGCGCCTGCTCGACCATGGCTGAAAGCCTCATCACTTCCGCCATGCTGACGGACGGGGGCTTTTCCTCGCTCTCTGTCTGTGGGGCAAGCAGCCATTTTTCATCCTCGGAAAGGGAATTCAGGTATCCGCTTGAAATGGGAACCCAGTCGCCTCCGACCGCGCAAAGAACTGTAACAGGCGCGGCTGCGGCTGTGCTTGCTTCATCAAAAAACAAACTGAAGGACGTGCAGTATGGCAATCTCGTTATTTCGGGCGGAACAATAGGCAGAGTGCGCGATTACGGCATAACGGACGCAAGCAATATGGGCGCGGCGATGGCGCCCGCGGCGGCTTCGACGATATGCGCCAATCTGGAGGATTTCGGAGTTCCGCCCGACTACTACGATCTGATCGTGACGGGCGACCTCGGTTCCTTTGGTTCGGAGATGATGTATGAGCTTTGCAGATCTAAGGGATATGACGTAAGAGTCAATCATTTTGACTGCGGCAAAGAGATCTACTCCGAGGATCAGAAAGTGATTTGCGGTGGAAGCGGATGCGGCTGCTGCGCTTCTGTGCTCAGCGCAAAGCTCCTGCCTGAGCTCAACGCAGGCGACTATGACAGGATCCTGTTTGTGGCCACAGGCGCGCTTCTGAGCCCTCTTTCGAGTCTCCAGGGTGAAAGCATACCCTCGATAGCTCACGCCGCTGTGATCGAAAGGAGAGCGTTATGAGCAGCCCTGTTGAATACCTGTACGCTTTTCTGATAGGCGGCGCTCTCTGCACCATCGGTCAGCTTCTTATAAGCCTTACAAGGCTGACTCCGGCAAGAGTGCTCGTTCTGTTCGTTACGGCCGGCGCATTCCTTACGGCGATAGGCGTTTATGAGCCTATCGCAAAAATAGGCGGAGCCGGCGCTTCGGTGCCATTGACGGGGTTCGGATACTGCCTTGCCAAGGGAGCTATCGAAGGGGCGAGGGAGGAGGGCTTGATAGGCGCGCTGACCGGCGGAATAAAAGCGACCGCGGCAGGTATCGCCGCGGCCATAGTGTTCGGTTATCTGTTTGCGCTTATCTTCAGACCGAAGACCAAATCATGAGTCTTGCTGAGGGGGTTCGAGCCTGTAATCTTTATCAAGAACGTCGACCTCCGGATCGAATCCGACCCATACGCAAATCCTTCTTGGGTGCATCCTGTAATTGGAGACTGCTACGGTAACGGGATCGCCGACGGGTTCGCCGTCCTTGTAGTACTGCTTATAAGAAATGTACTTGTATCCGGTCTTTTCCCTGTTCTTGATGTACCAATAGGGGGCTTCAAGCTCCTTGGTCTCTATATAGACGGTCTCGGTGGGAGGAATCTCCTCCTGAAGCTCGGAATAGAAATCGATGTAATCGAACTTCTCGGGGAAGGGCTCTCCCCAGATCTCGCAGCAGACCTCCTGCTTTTTCGAATCGACCCACATGAATATGTAAAGCGGGCTCTTCGTATTGTTTGCGAATTTGAAATCCGTGCCGCCGGTGTAGATAGTGGCGTCAAGGCCCCAGGGAACGTAGCCGACGTGGGATGAATGGTTGAGCCTGAATACGATCTTGAGGTCGGCCTTTACGACCGCGTTATAGAGAGTGCTCGATACGTGGCATACGCCGCCGCCGGGGGAGTCGACGCTGTTTGCGCCGCCGTTGACAAAGCCGGGAGCGGGGAGCCAGCCGCGAGCCTCGGTCCTGGGACCGAGGGTATCGTTCATCGAGAATATGTGATCCTTATTCGAAGAATCGCTCTTGTCCTTAGGAGGTAGAACGTATCCGTTGACAAGTGCGCAGGCTTTCTCGATATTGAAAACACGGTTGGGCGCGTTGTAATTGCCAAAGCCGTAGGAGCTTCTGTACTTGGATCTTAGGACGATCTTTCCTTCAAGATCGGAAAGCTTTACGTCGGGCTTCAAAACCTTGCCCTTGAGCACCACGGTGCCGTAATCTCCGCTTTCTGCTCTTGTGAGGATCTCTTCAATGGCTTCGTCCGTCTTTGCTTTGTAGCCCTTTTTGCCTTCTTTATATGTGAACCTTTCGCCTCCGTTATAAACGCTGTCGGGAACGGGATTGCAGGTGGCGTTCTTGGGCTTTACGTAGAGGGAATCGCCGATCTCTTTAACGGCTTCAGTTACCCTTTCGGCGTCGATCTCGACCTTGCAGTCGATATCGTATTCCTTGCCGTTCTTCGCAAGATCGTCGATCTGCTGACGGATGGATTCGAGCGAGCCTTCCGTTGCAAGCGCTATCGCTTTTTTAAGTATGCTGTCGGTATCGTAGGTTACGGTAAAATAATCGAGGCCGATATCGAGCTTCTGATCGTCGCCGTATTCGAGTATAAAGCCGACGTCCTTTATAAGGTCGTCCTCAACGGGCTTAAGGGCTTCCTTGGCTTGGTCATAGGTCATGCCCCCTATCGAAACGCCGTTGATCTTTATGCCGTCATGAAAAACGCCGGTGGAAAGAAGCTCGCTTCTTTTGGCTTCCACTTCGGCGTTTATGCTGTTCACATATGAATCGAGTTCCTTGGGAAAAACACCGTTAACGTTCTTAACGATGAAGAATACAGCCGCTATACTCAATACCGCCGTAACGGTATATTTTATGATCTTGCCCATTTCATTCTCCAATCTGATCTTGCAGACAATATTATAACATAAGCTATTGTGAAAATGAACAGATCAGCAGAGGATCCGACAAGTATATTTGCTCAGCATCCGTGAAGCGCGGCTCCGATAGCCGTTGCAAACGCGGCGTGAGGGGGGAGTATGAACTCGTTGGGATAGAGCGCGGAGAAGGCCTCGCGCGTATCGTCTATCTGATGAAGCCCCGTCAGGGAACCGGTGAGCACTATCGGCCCGTCGGGAGTATCGGTTCCCCTCGCGGCGAATACGCCGAGAGTGAACACCGTCTGCAGGACCATGTTTACAAGACCGAGCGCGATATCGGCTTCCGTTGAATCGCTGTTGAGGTTTGCGAAGTTCGCCGCCGTGATATCGGAATGCAGGGTGGAAATACTCTGCTTTGTTATGGCGCCTATCGTCAGGTCGACGTTCTTAAGATTTCCTTTTTCGGCGAGCCTGCACAGGGAATCGAAACCGTCGGCAGAGGTGAGTCTGCAGCCGAGACCGACCAAAGTACCGCCGCCGACGCCGCTGCCGCCGATGTGCATGAATTCGTTCCCCTTGGCTTTGACGAAGGCCGTGCCGGTACCCATGCTGACGACTATCGCCTGCTCAAGGCCTGAGAGCCACAGCCCGCCCTTGCCGATAGCCGAGAATTCCTCGACTTTGATCGTTGGGATCCCGTAAATGCTGCCGGAGAGGTACGAGCTTCCAACGCCCGTTATATAGATCTTTTCAACGTCCGAAAGAGGGAGGCCGTTTGTATCCATATAATTGCCGAGCGCGCCGTAAAGCGAGGTAAGCTGATCGTAAGCCTTGACCATCATGGTCGAGATCAGCTCGCGGTTGGGACGCATGCCGACGATCTTGGTCGTGGAGCCGCCAACGTCAATACCCAAAATAATGCCCATTTGAACAGAACCTTTCAAATTATTCTATCGGTCAAGACAATTATACAACGAACGGGACCATTTTGTAAAGCGCGTTATTCTGCGTTTTCAGCCCTCAGCCCGGTAAGGCTCTGGATGGTCGCAAGCTCGTAGGTCGGGAACCTGAAAGCGAATTCGTCGCCCTGCAGCGTGAAGCGAAGAACGCAGTAGGAACGGAGCCAGATCCTTCCGAGATTGTCCTCCTTGGGATAGACGAAATCCTTATATGCTTCGTCCGTAAAAGGCTCTTCCTTGATCCATTCGGACATATACATCCTCTTATTAACGATATCAATGCTCTTGAGATCGGAGAAACGGATATCGAACCTCGAATATGCGTCCGCAATGCAGAAGCATCCGTTCTCAACAAAGACGTAGTTAGACACGGTCATATAATGCCCCATGAGGGTTTCTATGATTTTGTTCTCGCCTTCCTTGGACTTGTACTTGTAAGTGAAGGCGTCGATATTTACAGCGCCGTCGGGAATACTCAGCATCCTGCGGGATTCTTCCATTACGCCGTTGACGTCTTCCGAGACCTTCTCAAGCTCGCCGGAGGACTCGAATTCCTTTTTCTTTCTTTGCGCAAGAACGGTGAGAACGATCCACGCCAGGCCCGTTATCAAGGCCGAAACAAACAGCCACGGAGCGTTTTTGAACATCTGCGATAAGGAGAGATCGCCTATGTTCCTTATGATGCCTGCGACCGTAACCAAAACGAGAGCCGCGCAGATCCATCTGGCGATCCTGAGAGCAAGGGGGAGCTCGGCTTTTTCATCGGCGGCATAAGCGTCGATGACTGCGGAATCGATCTCCTCGCGCTTCTCCTCGGAGATCTTTTTTGTTTCATAGCTTACGCTGTCGAAATCATCGTTGTTTTTGACGGTCGTGACGTCAATACCGTACAGTTCTTTCATGCTTTCCTTTCCGCGGGATTCTTTTGCCGCATCAAGTATTATCTTTAAGAGAAGTATAACACCCCGGGTTCGCTTCGGCAATGTACGCTAAGTAAAAAACACGTAAAATTTCAGTATTGACAATTGCGTGAAATGATGTATAATAGCACCGTTGCAAATGAATACGGACGGGTTCCCGAGCGGCCAAAGGGAGCGGACTGTAAATCCGTTGTCACAGACTACGATGGTTCGAATCCATCCCCGTCCACCAAAGAAAAAGCAGGCTCAGCCTGCTTTTTCTTTGGTCATTTTAAAGATGGATTGAAGGGCGGCAGTGAATGACCGTCCGGCGGACGGTCAGAGCCGCCCCGGACCGCCCGCAGGCGGGCGAATCCATCCCCGTCCACCAAAGAAAATGCAGGCAAAGCCTGCTTTTTCTTTGGTCAAGATAAAGATGGATTGAAGGGCGGCAGTGAATGACCGTCCGGTGGACGGACACGGTCAGATTAATTTCATAATGATTGATATTTCTCGTATTTCATGCTACAATAACCATGATCGCTCGGCAAAACATCAACTTCTGCCGATTTGAATTTGAAAGGGAGATAATATGTGCCCATACGGATTCTTCGATTACAAATACAATATCAAGGGTTTTGAATCAGACCTATTTTCTGTTGAGCATATAGTTTATATCGTACTCGTTTTCATACTGGGTATAGGAGTACCGTACCTTTTCAGAAAAGCGAGGCACAGCAGGATCTCGGTCTTGCTGAAAGTCTTATCCTTGTTTGCCTTGGTGCTCGAGATAGCCAAGATCTCATGGGAAAGCTACTATGACATAACCACCGGCAGGGGCTTCAATTATCAGGGCATACTGCCGATATACACCTGTTCGCTTTTCATTTACACACTTCTTGCCGCCGCTTGGTGCAGGGGCAAGGCTAAGGATGCGTCGCTTGCTTTTTTAACGACCATAAGTCTGCTGTACGGCGCTATCGGGGTCGTCTACTGCAACGGGCTGAACTTCTATCCGTTTTGGACATTCGGCGCATTCTATTCGCTGTTTTTCCATTCGTCTATGTTCATAACGGGAGTGCTCCTTCTTATGACAGGCTATAAAAAGCTTGAATGGAAGGACATTTTCCTTTCATTTATTCCGATAGTTCTTCTTTCAATAATAGCTATACCGATCGACTATGCTTTCAAGGTCGATTATATGCTGCTGTACAGCGGCTCGGGAGTTCCTATTTATCAGGACGTCTCCGCAAGGCTCGGAGAAATGGGCCTGAGGCCGCTTTACACGGCTTTGATGCTCATAACACATATTCCCCTGGCTGCGCTCGTGACAGGCATCTACAAGCTTCTGCGAGGCGGAAAACGAAAGGCTGAGAGCTGATACCCACAAGGCTGCGCGTCATGAAGCGCGGCCTTTATTGTTGTTGCCATTCTTACGATAAAATGGTATAATACGCACATGCGGATCAAGGCTACGGTCAACAGAATAAAGTACAGAGGTGACAGCGGTTGGACTGTCATCGATTTTGTTGATGAAACGAATATGCGCTTCACGGGAACGGGCATGATGCCATCGGCCTTCGAGGGGGAAAAGCTCGAGCTGACGGGGGAGTGGACCGTTCATAAGACTTACGGAAGACAGTTCGGAGTGCAATCATACGAGTCGGTCGCTCCCGATTCCACTGAGGCGCTTTTCAGATATCTTTCTAGCGGCCTCGTAAAGGGAGTGGGCCTTCCCACCGCAAATGCTATCATTAAAAAGTTCGGCGAGGATTCGCTCGATATCATCGAACACGATTACAAAAAGCTCGAACTTATACCCGGGATAGGCAAGGTCAAATCCCAAATGATCCACGATTCCTTTATGGAGAAGCGCGCCGTTCAGGATATCTATATGGCCATGCAGCAGCTCGGCTTTTCCATCAATCAAACGTCGCGCATACATAAGCTATACGGCGACGGATGCGTTCAGATGATAAAGGATAATCCTTACAGGCTCATCGAGGACGTCGATTCCATCGGTTTCAAAACAGCGGATAAGATCGCGCAGAACGCCGGCTTCGATCATGATTCACCCTTCAGGATCAAAGCCGGAATAAGGCATGCACTTAACGAAGCGAGGAACGACGGAAACACCTGCCTTCCGCGGGAGCTTCTTATCAAACGCGCATCGGAAGACATACTCGGAGTCGACTTGCTACCTGTCGAAACTGCGCTTGACGAGATGACGGTAAACGGGGAGCTTGTTGAGAAGCATATAAACGGAGAGGATCTTGTATTTCTCTCATATCTGCATTATCAGGAGCTTCACAGCGCCGTATGCCTTTACGATCTTTACACCAACGCCAAGGTGCTGCCAATGTTCGATATCGACGGCGAGATCGAAAGGCTTGAAAAAAAGCACTGTCTTGAGCTTGACGAGAAGCAGAGGAACGCCGTTAAAGGCGCAGTTGAAGAAGGCGTAATAGTTATTACCGGCGGCCCCGGCACGGGCAAAACGACTATACTCAGCTTCATTATCGAAATAATGGAGAATATGGAGCTGAGCCTTGAACTTGCCGCTCCCACGGGCAGGGCGGCAAAACGCATCAGCGACACTACCGGAAGAGAAGCACGAACTATCCACCGGCTCCTTGAATACGGCGGATATGAAAACGACGGCTTTGCAAAGGATGAGACCGATCCCATAGAGGCGGACGCCGTGATTATCGACGAAATGAGCATGGTCGATATAGGGCTGTTCCATTCTCTGCTGAAGGCTATTCCGCAGGGGACGAGACTGATAATGGTCGGCGATTTCGATCAGCTGCCTCCCGTTGGCGCGGGAAACGTTCTTCGGGACATAATACTTTCCGAAACCGTTCCCGTCGTACGATTGACCGACATCTATCGGCAGGCCGGCCGAAGCATGATAGTCGTCAACGCGCACAGGATCAATAACGGAATGATCCCCGTTGTCGACAGCCGCGAATCGGATTTCATATTCATAAGCCGTCCCGGTATGGAGGAAGCCCTCGACACGGTGATATCGATGTGCAGGCAATTCTCCGAAACGGGCAGCGAAGGCGAGTTCCAGGTGCTCGCTCCGATGAAATCCAATATCCTCGGCGTTGCAAACCTTAATCTCAGAATACAGGAAGCGATCAATCCGCCTTCTCCCGACAAAGCGGAGAAGCAATACGGCGAGACCGTATTCCGCGTGGGAGACAGGGTGATGCAGACGCGAAACAATTATAAGATGGAGTGGAAACGCAGCAGATTCGGCGTTCCTCAGGAGGACGGAGCAGGCGTTTTCAACGGTGATATCGGCACCGTAATGGGGATAACCGGCGGGGGAATGAAGATCAGCATATTGTTTGACGACGAGCGGCTTGCGGAATACTCCGGCGCGGACCTTGACGATATCGAGCTTGCGTACGCCGTATCGATACATAAGAGCCAGGGCAGCGAATTCTCCACCGTGATACTGCCGCTCGTTTACGGCCCGCCCATGCTTATGAACAGGAACATCCTTTATACGGCTGTCACGAGAGCGCGGAACCGCGTCTACATCGTCGGCACGGCTAAATGCGTTGAGGCGATGGTAAGAAACACCATGAGCGCAAAAAGGTACAGCGCTCTGGAAGCATTTCTTCGTCAAATGAAGGATTCCGAATCCGAAACGGAGCTTTTGTGATATGAACGGCTTTGTTAAAAAGCTATTGCGGTCGCTCTTTCCCGACGACGCGGTATGCGCCTCGTGCGGCAGGGAAGCCGTATTGGACGAGGGCGGCCTTTGCGAGGAATGCCGACAGGGAATAGAACTGTTCGTTGCCGCTCCTCCGCCCGATAACACGGACGGCTACACGGCTCCGTTCGTCTATAACGACGTATCTTCGAGAATGGTGAAAAGGCTGAAGTACAACGGAGCGAAATATGAGGCGAAGATACTCGCAAGGTTCATAGACATCCCCTCGGTTTGGAAGATCGACGCCGTGGTGCCGGTACCTTTGCACTGCAAAAGGATCAAAAAGCGCGGCTTCAATCAAAGCGAGCTTAT
>JAILRE010000008.1 GCA_024698505.1 Clostridiales bacterium
CGGCTTTGCCGCTCGTGCCACCTCCCCTTAACAAGGGGAGGCAAGGTCAAACGGCTCCCCTTGCTAAGGGGAGCTGGCAGCCGAACGAAGTGAGGATGACTGAAGGGTCTCCTGCGATGCAGTGAAGAAGATCACAAATAGAACCGTCCCTTTTGCGACCCTTCCGTCGCTCGCGGCTTTGCCGCTCGTGCCACCTCCCCTTAACAAGGGGAGGCAAGGTCAAACGGCTCCCCTGCGTAAGCGCAGGATCGCCTGAAGCCGCTCCGTTATAAGCTGCCCTTCGCGCAGGAGCGGCAAAGCAAAGGAGCTTCCCTTTTCCGGGGAAGCTCTTTCATTATGCGCGGTGTTTACCTCATGCCCTTATCGTAAGGTATGCCCTCCGCCTTGGGCGCGCGGGACTTCTTACTGGTGAACGCGAGCACGAGCAGGGAGATGAGGTACGGGAGCATGCGGTAGAAGTTGGGGTTCAATACCTTGCCCCACGTCGGATGCTTCGAAAGCTCGAACAGGAGCTTGACTCCGTCGCCGTTGATGTCGATGGAGCTGTAGCCCGCGGCGAGGCACTTGAACAGACCGAACAGCAGCGCTGCGCCCGCGATGTTCAACGGCTTCCAGTTACCGAATATCATAACGGCAAGAGCGAGGAAGCCGAAGCCCGCGACGTCGCCGTTCGACATGCAGTTGGAGGTCGTCAACGCATAGACGAAGCCGCCCATGCCGGCCAGAGCGCCGGAGATCACGACGCCGGAGTAGCGCATCCTGCGCACTTTGATGCCCAGCGAATCCGCCGCCTGAGGATTCTCACCGCAGGAGCGGAGCCTCAAGCCGAACCTCGTCTTATAGAGGATGATCGAGCATACGACGAAGAGTATTATGCAGATGTAGGTGGCGAGATAGACCTTGTTGAGGAAGGTGTTGACAAAGAAGCCGTCCTTCTCACCGAGGCCGAGCATGCCCTTTTTGATCATGAACCACTGCGCCGCGTCGCCCTTAAAGAGCCTGAGCTCCTCCTGATTGGCGATGATGCGGACGAAGAAGAGCACGATCGCGGGGGCGAGCATGTTGAGCGAGGTGCCGCTGATGGTCTGATCGGCCCTGAGGTTTATGGCCGCGAAGCCCAGGAGCAGCGCGAACGCGGAGCCGAGCGCGGCGGAGATCAGCATGCCGAGTATCTCAAACAACTGCATGGAGCCCCAGTTGCCGTAATTGGGCAGCAGCTCGAACACCCCGTACTTCTGGCAGAGATGCACGAACAGCACGCCGATGAACGCGCCGAATATCATGATGCCCTCGAGCGCCAGGTTGATGATGCCGCTTCGCTCGGCGAACACGCCGGCCAGCGCGACTATCATCAGGGGGATGGCATAGATCAGAGTTTGCTGGATAAGGTAACTCATTTGTCACTGCCCTCCTTTCCCTTATTTTCATGAGCAGGTGCGGGCTCGTCCCCCGGCCTGTTGTTGGATGTATAGACGACGTCGGGAATGCGCCTGTCCTCGGACTTCTTGAAGCGCTTGGTGAGCCACATCTTGATGAGGAGGCTGAACGCGGAGAGGTAAACGATCACGGCGATGATGACGTCCGTGATGTATTCGTTATACTCCGTAAAGAACGACAGCTTCGATCCGGCAACGTTCAGCGTCGACATGAACATGCCTGTGAATATGTTGCCGATCGGGTTACAGGAGCCCAAGAGCGCGACGGCTATGCCGGTAAAGCCCTCGCTCGGGAGCGAGAGGTATGTCTGCCAGTGGAACTCCGTGGTGCCGGAGAGCCAGTAGAGCGCGGCGCCGGCGCCTGCAAGAGCGCCCGCCAGCGCCATGGAGAGGACGATGGAGCGCTTATCCCTGATGCCCGCGTACCTCGCGGCGTGGCGGTTGGAGCCGCAGGCCTTGAGCTCGAAGCCGAGCGTCGTCTTTGTCAGGAGTATGTAAACGAGTATCGCGATCAGTATCGCGACGATTATGCCGCCGTCGATCTGCTGCGACCCCGGGAAGAGCTTATCGAGCCCCATCTTGGCGGTGGCTACGCCGTTATGGCTCGTCTTCCAGATGACCTGGGTCTTGGTGCCCTCGGTGCACTGGAGGCCCGAGCCCTCGAACATCCATGTGACGATGTTCGCTGCGAGCCAGTTGGTCATTATGCAGGCCAGGACCTCGTTGATGTTGAGGAAGGCCTTCAATATGCCCGGTATCGCGCCCCAGAGCGCGCCGGCGAGGATGCCGCCGAAGAAGGCGAGTATCCAGACGATCCACGGAGCGACGACCGCGGTGTTCATCTTCAGAGCTATGAAGAGCGTCGCGGTGGTGCCGGCCAGGTACTGACCGGAGGCGCCGATGTTGAAGAGGCCCGTCTTATACGCGAGCGACACGGAAAGACCGGTCATGATTATGGGCACGGCGCGGAACAGCATGTCGCCGATGTTGGTGGAGTTGAAGCCGAATACCAACCGCCCCGCCTGCTGACCCTTTGAGAAGAGGCCCAGGAATATGAGGCGAATGCCCTTCCACGCCTCCTTGAGGCCGAGCTTGCTGTCGACGAGACCGACAATGAGTATCAGTATCGCGCCGACGAGAAGGCCGATCAGTATCGAAATGAGAGTCGAGAGAACGGATTTCGTTCCGTCCTTATTTAAGAATTTGCGGAGTTTCATTCGGCCTTGCCCTCCTTATCCTGTCTCTTCGCGCCGGCCATGTAGAGACCGAGCTCGGAGGTAGTAGTGGTCTTGGGATCGAGCTCGCCGACTATCTCGCCCTCATACATGACGAGTATGCGGTCGGAGAGGTTCATGACCTCCTCCAGCTCGAGCGATACGAGCAGCACCGCCTTGCCCTCGTCGCGCTGCTTGACGAGCTGGGAGTGGATGTATTCGATAGCGCCGACGTCGAGGCCGCGGGTGGGCTGAACGGCGACGACAAGGGGCATGTTGCGGTCGAGCTCACGCGCGACGATCGCCTTCTGCTGGTTGCCGCCGGACATGGAGCGCGCCTTGGTCACGGGGCCCTGGCCGCTACGGATATCGAACTTTTCGATAAGGCCGTCGGTGTATTCGCGTATGGCGCCGAACTTGATGAAGCCGTGATCCTGGAACTCGGGCTCGAAATACCTCTGCAGCACCATGTTCTGCTCGAGCGTGAAATCGAGCACCATGCCGTGCTTATGCCTGTCCTCGGGGATATGGCTCATGCCGGTGAGGGAGCGCTTCCTTATGGAGGCCTTTGTGATATCCTTGCCGCAGAGGGTTATGCTGCCCGCGGAGGCCTTTTCAAGGCCCGTCAGCGCGTGGACGAACTCCGTCTGGCCGTTGCCGTCGATACCGGCGATACAGACGATCTCGCCCGCGTGCACGGTGAGCGAAACGTTCTTTACCGCGTCGTTCTTATGGAGCTTGGAGGCGACTGAAAGTCCCTTTATCTCCAGCACGGTTTCCTTGGGATGCGCCTCGTCCTTCTCGACTACGAGCTGAACGGGACGGCCGACCATCATGCGGGAAAGCTCCTCCTTGTTGGTGTCCTTGGTCTCCACGGTGCCTATGTATTTGCCCTTGCGCAGAACGGTGACCCTGTCGGATACCTCCATGATCTCGTTGAGCTTATGGGAAATGAAGAGTATGCTCTTGCCCTCCGCCTTGAGATTGCGCATTATCTGCATGAGCTCTTCGATCTCCTGCGGGGTCAAGACCGCGGTGGGCTCGTCGAAAATGAGGATCTCGTTATCGCGGTAGAGCATCTTCAGTATCTCGACGCGCTGCTGCATGCCGACGGTGATATCCTCGACCTTGGCGTCCATATCGATGCGCAGACCGTATTTCTCGGAGAGGGCCTTGACCTTCTTCCTTGCTTCCTTCTTTTGGAGGAAGCCGAGCTTGGTATCCTCCGCGCCCAGTATTATGTTGTCAAGAACGGTGAACACCTCAATGAGCTTGAAGTGCTGATGCACCATGCCGATGTTGAGGGCGGTGGCGTCGTTGGGATCCCTGATCTCGACCACCTTGCCATCCTTCTTTATCTCGCCCTGCTCCGGCTGATACAGACCGAAAAGCACGCTCATAAGGGTGGACTTGCCCGCGCCGTTTTCGCCTAAAAGCGCGTGTATCTCGCCCCTCTTGAGCTGCAGTGTTATGTCATCGTTAGCCTTTATCCCCGGAAATTCCTTGGTGATATGCAGCATCTCGATAACGTAGGGGTATGCCCCTGCCGCTTGTTGCTCCATAGCTTGCCCTCCTTTAAGCCAGAAGTTATATTATCGCTTTTTTATTATATATGGAGAACGCGAAAATTGCAATATTTTTTCTGTCGCGTGTATAAAAAAACGCCCCTCAAGCAGCTCTTCATAAGGAAGCTGCTTGAGGCGGTGATCACCGGCTCAAAAGAATGCAGGATCGGCGTGACAATTGCGGTCACGCCGATCTTGTCTCTCGGATCGTGTGGGGCAAAATCCGACGCTCGTTATAACTGTGGACAATAGGAGGTCTATTCGACAAACCGGAAGTTGTCGGTCTTTCTTACGTAATAAAAACCGCAACTCATCCATTGATTTCAAACAGGTTTTTATAAAAGATGATCTCCAGCGGTTCATCGGGCAGCACCAGCGCTCCCCTGTCGGTGTAGCCGAGCTTTCTGTAGAAGAACTGACCTTCTTCGTCCGACAGAGATGAGGTCAAAACAAATCTGAAGCCCTGCTCCGCCATTTCACGTTCCCAGAACTCGACCAGCTTTTTGCCGTATCCCTTGCCTCTTTGTTCCTCCAAGATGAACAGCAGATTCATAAACGGAATGTTGTCCCAGAAAAGGTTGAATCTCAGCCAGCCCTCGAACTCGCCGTCGATGAACAAGAGTATGATCCTTTTCATCGCGATCGCGTTTTTCATTTCATCCTTTGAGACGTGCTCGTCGTATTCCGAAATCAAATCAATGTCGCAGGGTTTGGCATATCTGATTTCCATATTCTGTCTCCTTCCATGACGTTTTTCGGTCGTCCCGGCAAACGGGAATTTGTCAGGTTCCAATCATTTCCATTGCTGCGACCATACGCAGCATCTCCGGTTCGATCAGTTCCCTTCCGTAAGCATCCATAAAACGATCAGTATACTTGTTTGTTCCGAGATTGAACCTGAGTGTCCATATGCCCCAAAGAATATCAATATGCCGATCTCCCATGCCGCCGTTTCCGAGATCTATATATCCGGATAATTTCCAGTCATTTAGTAGTATATTGGGCAGACAATAATCTCCGTGGAGC
>JAILRE010000028.1 GCA_024698505.1 Clostridiales bacterium
GTAATGCTTCACGGCGTGGTTCAGCATGGCGCTGAGCTGGTTGTGGATGGTCTTGAGGTAGGTCTGGGAATAGGGCTTGCCCTTTTCGTCGCGGTAGCCGATCATCACGTTCTGCCACTGCATGACGTCCCTTGTGGTGATATCGCAGAGCTTCTTGTGCCCGAAATAGGGCAGGAGCTTCTGCTTGATCAGGTACTCCTTCGAGAGCCAGGTGTGCTCCTTGAGCTTGGGGCGGATGTCCCGCTCGTAAAGATGCAGATACTCCTCGAAGGTCATGTTGGTATCGGCGCAGGTTTCGAGCAGGAACCTGCGCTCCCACTCCAGCGCATCGCGCTTGAGTTCGAACCCGCGCTTGCACTTCTTCTTGTGCTCGCCGGTCCAGTCGGTATATCTGGTCCAGACATACCATGTTCCGTTTTTGTCCTTATAGACTCCCATAGTTTGATCCTGTGCCTTTGCGTCGCAAAGGCCTCCTTTCATGTGATATTTGACGGTTTTGCGTCAGCAAAATCGACGCCTGCGTCATTTGTCCTCCTTCTTTTCATCGTAGAATCTCTTGTAAAAGTACGGTCTGCTCACACGTCCTGCCAGCGTGATGTAGCCTTTCCTTCTCAGCTCGGCGTTCAGCTGCCTGATGATCTTGTAACCATAGGAGTCCGAAATATCGAGCTCTTGCGCGATCTGCTTCGCGTTGATGAATTTATCGTTGTTCATAGTCTCACCTCCCTTCATCGAACATAAGCTTAATACCCGAAGGGTTCGCCTAATGGACCCTCTGATCGAGTTTTCGCACGCATAATACGCTTTTTTTGATCCAAAATCCGCAACCCATGGGGGTTGCCAAAATTTCGGCCTTAAATCGCAATATATAGATGCGGCCATGCTGCCAACCGCTATATGTTGATTTTTATGCCCAAAATGTGATAAAAAACTCGCAACCCACGTGGGTTACATATATTATTAAATATATTTTAGTTACAGGGCTTTTTCTTCCCTCTCCCGGGCCTTCGCCCGCATATCCTCTCGGATCCCCGCATTCCTGTGCCGGGCCGCCCAATGCCGTGACGCGTTCAAGGCGGAAGTTTCGTTGGATGTCGGTTCGGGAAGCGATATTCGGTTGTCAAAATGCGCGGGGGTTCGGTTCAGCCCTTCACTTACTTGGACAAAAACGGGCCCAAAAGTAGCATTGATTTTTCGATAATGAGAAATATACTTTTTGGCGCACATTGCCGCTTTTGAATTATCTCAGCATTTTGCCTGTTTTTTCTCATAAGCCGCTTATCCTTGTTTTTCGATCAAATAAGCCCGATGCCAGATACCGGTATAACAAATTTGTTATGGGCCATCTGCCTGCTTCCGATCATTGGCCTCTACGGTCGAAAAAGTCCCTCTATAGTTCTATGGCAAAAAAATCAGGGGGGTGTAACCCCAAAAAAATATTTTTGGGGAATATATTTTCGCCGCAACGTTCGATCGATCAAAGTCTCCTCATGGGTTATAGGCAAAAAAGTTGCCCGATTATCGGCTGAAACGAGCCGTTTGGGAAAATATATTTTCGCGGCACATGCCTCTGCCTCAAAAGTCCCCTCACTTATACCTGGCAATAAAACAGGCGGGTGTCCGAAGAAAATCGGCCGAATCTCAAAATATATTTCTGCGGCACCCACCGCTTCATGCTCGATCCGTTGTTCTCCGCGCCTGTCGGGCTTGCCCGAACTTAACAAATATGCTATAGTAGGCCCATCAAGCATGAAGGAGCTTTGGTATGGCGATAGGGCAGAGGATCAGATTTTTCCGCATGAAAAACGGCATGAGCATGAAGTATCTCGGGGTGAAGGCGGGCTTCGGCGAAGCTACGGCCGATTCGCGCATAGCTCAGTATGAGACGGGGCTGCGCGTGCCCAAGGACGAGCTCACGGAAAAGCTCGCGGGCTGTCTGGGCGTTTCTCCTGACGCGCTCAAGGTGCCCGATATCGACTCGCTCATTGGGCTCATGCACACTCTGTTCGCGCTGGAGGACGGCTGCGGACTCACCGTGGAGCTGAACGGCGGCGAACCTCAACTGCGCTTTCAAAGCGAGGGGATGGGAGCTGAGCTGATCCCTCTGCTGCGCGAGTGGGCGGAGCAAAAGCAGAAGCTCGATTCGGGAGCGGTGAGCCGCGACGAATACGACGAATGGCGTTACCGGTATCCGCTTTACGGGAAGCGCTTTCACAGGATTAGCCCTGCCATTGACATTGACCTTCCGGTCGACTGATATTCGGTTTTCAAGGTACGAAAAAAGCCCCCGACTGCTCGCAGCAGCCGGGGGCTTTCAATACGTTTGCCGGGAGGGGAAAAACCTTCCCGTAAGCCTTTTGCCGGACCGAAAAACGGTCCTACAAGCACAGGCGACATCAATATGCAATCAAATCGGGTTTTGGCCTATAAAAAACTCAGTGTTTACAAGGCTTTTTTAACGCCGTGTCATCATTCCCACTCTATCGTTCCCGGGGGCTTGTCGGTGATATCGTAGACCACGCGGTTGACGTGGGGCACTTCGGCGATGATGCGGTTGGAGATCCTGCGGAGGAGCTTATGCGGGATCTCGGCGAATTCGACGGTCATGGCGTCGGTCGAGACGACGGCGCGGACGCCTATCGCGTAATCGTAGGTGCGGCTGTCGCCCATAACGCCCACGGAGCGCATGCCCGTGAACACGGTGAAATACTGCCAGATCTCCCTGTCGAGGCCGGCTTTTTTTATTTCGTCGCGCAGGATATAGTCGCTCTCGCGGAGGATATTGAGCTTCTCCTCCGTTACGTCGCCTATTACGCGTATGCCGAGACCGGGGCCGGGGAAGGGCTGACGCCATACGAGCTCCTTCGGCATGCCGAGGGCTTCGCCTATAGCGCGGACCTCGTCCTTGAAGAAGGGACGGAGCGGCTCCAGAAGCTCGAAGCCGAACTTCTCGGGCAGGCCGCCCACGTTATGATGGCTCTTTATCACGGAGGCGCCGCCCGTGCCGGATTCTATCACGTCGGGATAGATCGTGCCCTGGAGCAGCAGCTCCGCGCCGCCTATCTTCTTCGCCTCGCGCTCGAACACGCGGACGAAGCTTTCGCCGATTATCTTGCGCTTTCTTTCGGGCTCCGTCACGCCCGCAAGCTGCGAAAGGAAGAACTCCTTCGCGTCGACCTCTATAACGTTAAGGCCCATGTTCTCACGGTAGAAGTGCATGACCTCGTCCGCCTCGTTCTTTCTGAGAAGGCCGTGATCGACGAATATGCAGGTCAGCCTGTCGCCTATCGCGCGGGATACCAGCGCCGCCGCGACGGAGGAATCGACTCCGCCGGAGAGTCCCGCCACGACGCGCCTTTCGCCTACCTGCTTCCTGATGCTCTCGACGAGCTCGTCCATCAGGCCTTCGGGGCTCCATTTGCCCTCGCAGCCGCAGACGCCGTGGGTGAAGTTGCGGAAGAATCTCGCGCAGTATTCGGTATGCGCTACCTCGGGATGGAACTGCACGGCGAAAAGACGGCGCTCCACGTCCTGCATGCCGGCGATCGGGCAGTCGGCCGTGGAGGAGATCACGGAAAAGCCCTCGGGCATTTTCGTCACCATATCGTTATGGCTCATCCAAACCGTCGAATCGGGCATGCCCTCAAAGAGGGGGGAGCTTTCAAAATGCGCGGTCACGCCCGCGTATTCGCGCACGGGCGCCTTTTCGACCCTGCCTCCCAGCATATAGGTCATGAGCTGCATGCCGTAGCAGATGCCCAGCACCGGCACGCCCAGCTCGAATACCTCCTTGAGGCACCTTCGGCCGTCCTCGGCGTACACGCTGTCGGGGCTGCCGGAGAGTATGACGCCCGAAAGCCCGTCGCCCTTTATCCTCTCAACGGAGGACATGGGCGGCAGGAGCTCCGAGAACACGCCCTGCTCCCTGACCCTTCGCGCGATCAGCTGATTGTACTGCGCACCGAAGTCCAGAATGACTATTCTTTCCATGGGATATCCTTTCCGTTATTCCCTGAATACGATATTGCCGGGCTCGGCCTTTTCGACTATCGCGAGGGAGTAGACGTCTATCCCCTTCGCCCTGAGCCTGTCGCCGCCGCCCTGGAAGCCCTTCTCGACGGCGATGCCTATGCCGACGAGCTCGGCTCCGACCTGATCTATTATCTCAACGAGGCCGCGGATGGCCTCGCCGTTCGCCATGAAATCGTCCACGATGAGCACCTTGTCGGTGGGCTTCAGCCACTCGGCGGAGACGATCAGCGTGACCTTTTTGCGGTAGGTGTAGGAGAAGATCTCCGACTTGACGAGGCCGCCCTCGATATTGTCGGACTTGGCCTTTTTGGCGAATATGAGAGGCACGCCGAATTCATCCGCCGTTATGGTGGCGACGGGTATGCCGCTTGCCTCGACGGTCATTATCGCGGTGATCTCCTTATCCGCAAAATGCGCCCGAATGTCCTTCGCGATGGATCGCATGAGCGCCACGTCGACTCGGTGGTTCATGAACCCGTCGATCTTGATGATGTCGCCGGGAAGGACCTTGCCCTCCGCGACTATGCGCTTCTGGAGCTCGTTCATAATTCAACCCCCAATCGTATTTTTCATATAAGCCAAAGATCCATGCCCGAAAGCACAGATCTTGAGTTCGGCCCCGCTGCGGGAGCCCGTTATATCCTTGTATAGCCTGCGGCGTTCACCAGCCCGTCCAGCTTGCGGCCCTTCTTGCAGTAGGGGCATTCCGAGGACTGGTAGGAATGGTACTCGGGCACGTCGTCCGGCGAGAAGAGCGCGTGGATGGGCACGCCCGCGGCCTGGTCGACGGCGGAGAACAGCGCGGCGACGCCTACGAGATGCCCGCCGTAATAGGTGATGCACTCGAGCGCGCGGTTGAGGCTGCGGCCGGTGGAGACGGTGGAGATGAGCACGAGCACGGCCTTGTTCTGAACGAGATACTGCACGTCCCCGGAGAACACGAGCTGGCCGGAGGAGTTGCTTTCGGGAGTGATAACGCTGATATTGTGCCTTTCGTTAACGCCCCTGGAGCCCGGCTCGGTGAGGATCGTCGCCACGTAGGAGCCGATGACCTGCGTGTATTCAAGGCAGATTATCGTGTCGATCGGCTTGGAGTGGGTGTAGAACTTCGCAAGCTCCTGCGCGCAGAGCATCGCCTCGTGGCAGTTGGTGCGCATCTCGGTGAAGCCCATATAGTGATCTATGTGGGCGTGGCTCGTTGCGAAATGCCCGAGCGTAATGTTGAGCTTGATGTTTTTGTTGCTCCTGCAGCTGACATCCCAAGAGATAGAATTCATGGTGCCGCCTCCTTCAATTGATTCAAATATTATACCATAAACGAAAAGCGCGCGCAATACGAAATTTGCGCCGGGTTTCGGAAAGACGAAAAAGCGGGAGAGAACGCAAGGACGAAATAATATATTTTATTTTTCTTGTCCATATAGGGCGGTTTCGATTGTTGTATATGCAGAGGGCAAAAGAAAGGGGGATCCTGAATGATCGCAAAAGATGTGCTCGTCTATAAAAAGAGATACGGCGAAAAGGACTGGGAGATGTTCCTGAAGGACGTCGAGAGCAGCGCTGCGCAGTCAGCGAATGCGGCGGAGAGCCGTTTGGGCGATGAAGGCGCGGCGGATATTTTGAGCGTGTTCCGCGGTATGATAGACCGCGTTCCGGACGAGAAGCGGCTTATTAGTTCGGAGGAATTCATAAAGAAGGTGAGGCGCTTTTCGAGAAAATACCGCGTTTCTGCCGAGATCTACAGAAAAAGCGCCATGATCTCGGCACATCTGTATTTCAACGCGGACGTTCTTGCCGAGGACCGCAAAGAGGATTTCGTAAAGCTGATGGCAGAGGCCGACGAGCTTTCGGGCGTGCCGTACCCCGAAGGGGAGCAGGGGCCGTACGATTATATGGTGATACTCAATTACATGACGCATCACAGCTTCTCGGACGGAAGAGAGATCCATCCATTCAAATAAAAAAACGGCCGGAGAGGCCTATGATCAAAAACAACAACGGAGGTATCATTATGAAAAACTATTTAAAACGCACGGCAGTACTTTTGATGGCGGGACTTATGCTCCTTGCGGGGATCGCCGTTCCCTGCAGACGGGCGGAGGCTGCGATGATGTATAACAATACAAATTATGCTACACTTTCGGGCAGTATCGACTCAAATGGAGACCTTCACGCTACCATGTATGTCATGGGGATTAATGGAAGAACCACAAAGATAGAAGTTGCATTGTATGTGGAAAAGAGAGTTCTGGGGTTGTTCTGGACAAAAGTCGATATCGGATGCGAAAACAACATTTGGAAAGATTACACTACAAAGATTTCCTATTCGAACACTTTCTCGACACATCTTAATTCAGGAGGCACTTATAGGATTACAGTTACTTATACAGTTTCAGGCTCGGGTGGATCAAGCGATACAATAACAAAGACGGAGACGTTGTCATACTAAATAGCGAAAAGCGTCAGTAATGCTACTGACGCTTTTATTATGAATGGTTATTGGGGTATAACTGAGGCAATCCATTCTTCAAAAATGTTTTGTTCAATATTATTGGAGCAAACTAGTGAGAAATAGTAGCCATCTTCGATCCACGATGCCTGAGTGCCATAATCTGACATATGAATTCGAACTAATTTTTTACCTATTTCTGTTTCAAAAAACTCACCGTGTTCATTGTCTATTGAATCGTTCTGATTTGGATCCGCAGACTGAATAAGGGAAAGCGAAACTCCAGAGGAGCTTTCATATGTGGATATTACAATAAGATCACCACGTGTAACGCTTGTTTCTTCAAACCCCTCCGGTATGGGGACCAAACCGTATTCTTCCTCTATGCTGTTCCTGGTGATATCGGGGTCTGTGTATTCAACGTGATCCCCGAATATCTTCACAAAGAAGCCGCCGATGGATTCCCTGATCTCCGGCACGGCGCAGGCCACCGCCGCCAGCACGAGTACGGCGGCTGCGGCGATCAAAAGTATTCGGCGTCCGCGCTTGGAAAGCCCTTTTCGGTTATTGGGCTTGCCCGTGCGGATCAGCTCCGCCATCCGTTCCTCGAACCTTTTCGTAAAAACATGCGGCTCTTTTTCGGCTTCTGCGGCGAGGGCTTCCGCTTCTCTATCTATCGTTTCGCCGTAAGCGTCTGCAAGCGCGATCTCGTATTCCTTCATCATGCTGCGCCTCCTTCCCCGCATACTGCCTGCCTGAGCATGAGCTTTGCCCGATAGAGGCGTTTGGTTATCGTAACCGGTCTTTCGCCGAAAAACCTCGCTATGGTCTTTACCGGGCAGCCGGTGAGCTGCATCCATAATACATCACCGTAGCGCGGCTCGAGCTTCTTGATCTCCTCCTTCGCTTTTTCAAGCAGATCCTTTTCCGAAAGCATCTTGCCGATGGGATCCTCCTTCGGAGCGTCTGTGAGATCGTCTCCGTTTTCCCGAAGCGCGTCAAGGGAAACGACCCGTGCCTTCTTCCTGCCGATGTTGATGGCGCGGTTTTTGACCGCAACGAAAAGGAAACGGCGGCAGTATTCCTCGCTCTTGTTTTCGAAAACGGAAATGTACTCGTCGGCAACAACGCAGAACACGTCGTGTACGGCGTCCTCGGCGTCGTAAGCGTCATGAAGATATTTGTCGGCCTGCCTGAAAAGGCCGAACCTGTATTTTTCGTACAGATCGGTGAACAGGGCGCGCTGGGCCTCCGTCTCGATCATCGACAAATAAAGCATCAGCATGACCAAACTCCTTGAACATCGGTTTGTTGAATATATGATAATTCCGACATGCTGAAAAATCAAGCGCAAGAAAATATATTTTGTTTTTCTTGTCCATATAGGGCGGTTTCGATTGTTGTATATGCAGAGGGACGAAAAAGAGCATCGGCGATCGAAAAAGGCCGGATACCGAGCCCCAAGAAAATATATTTTATTTTTCTTGTCCATATAGGGCCGTTTTGATTGTTGTATATGCAGAGGGACGAAAAAGAGCATCGGCGCAGGATCGCGTTATCGCCGGGAAAGGAGGCGTAATTACGAGCTCGAGAAGCCGTCCCGACGGAAACTGCAAAACAATAAGGAGGAGTAAATGAAAAAGGGATCGCTTCATGCACGCCGGGGAAGGCCGCATTGACGGCCGCGAACGGGGCGTTTATAATATGATTTAATGAAATAAATAACGATTTTACAGAACCGACGGCTGTGCCGGAACGTTCTATACAAAGAGGATAATTTAACAACGAGAACACGAAAAAACAAGGAGGCTGTCATGAAAAACTCAGTAATTAAAACAATAACCTTGCTGCTGATTGCAGTAATGCTTATAACGGCCTTTGCCGCATGCAAAAAGCCCGACGCGCCGGTCGATGCTTCCCCCGCTCCCACCGAGCAGCAGGCAGAAGCGCCTACGGAGGAGCCCACGGCCGAGCCCGTCGTGACCGAGGAACCCACGACGGAGCCTACTGAGCAGCCGACTCCCGAGCCCACGGCAGTACCCAATGAGGCTCCCCTTCCCGAGGATCCCGAAGATATAGGCGACTGCATAAAGGACGCAGAGGTACTGCTGTATTTGCCCTACGGGGAAGACGACGGCTGTGTCGGGTTTAAGGAAGCCGACTATTACGATGATGATCAGGACCGTTCCGCAGAGTCATTTGCAGTTGTTGACGGCAAAGTGTTTGTGCTTGATTCAATAAACCATCGTGTCTTAATTTCCTATAAAGGTGAGATAACCTCCTTCCCGATAATCGAACCGGCGCTTAGAACCCAGCTTATGTGTGTAATAGACAACAGGATCTATTTAGCGCAGACTCGAAAGGCCTACAATATTCCATTTGAGGTCATTGCTTATGATTATTCCGGAACGATAGTTGACAGAATAACACTTCCTGAAGGAAGTTTCTTACATGCATTGATCGATTATGAAGGACAGCTCGCATTTTTGGAAGTACACGGCATTATATATGGATATGAGAATGGTGAATGGGAGGAGATCGGCCGTTGGAAAGAGCTTCCCATGGAGGAAGACAAGTATTCGTTCACGATCGGTGATAAAACGATCGTGATCGACCGCGAAGAGAAGCATCTTCCCTGGGTATACCTTTGGAATGAGGCATATGTCTATTTGACTGTTTACGGTCCTAACTTTAAGTACAGCTACTGTGTTTATGACTACGACGGAGAGCTTATTGGCGGTACTTCGGTCGACCCTAGCGAGGCAGTGTTCTATCCACAGAATCCAATGTACATTGCAGCCGACGGCACCCTCTACGTCATGTGCTGGATGCAGGACGGCGTATACATCACGAAGCCGAATCTGCGTACGGAATACGTTTCGCATCTGGGCGAGTCCGCCGAAAGCGGGAACTGAACAGGAAAGACGATGAAAAGGGCCCCCGCCGGGGGCCCTTTTTGTCTGCCGTTATTCGATCACAGGGGGATCTTGTTCTTCAGGAACTCGATGACGGGCTTGATCTTCTCGGCAAGGTCGCCCTCGAAGAATTTGGCCTTCAGCGCCTCGATTATCTTGTTGATGATCTCGCCGATGTTGAGCCCCGTGGGAAGGTTCGCGCGGACGTTCCCTATGACGTCCTTTACCTGATCGCCGAATTCGCCCTCAACGGGGAGCTTCTCGGTCAGGGACTCGAAGAACTCGCCAACGTCGGGGATCTTGTCCTTGATGTCCTCTACGATGTCGCCGGCCTTGTCCTTGAGATCCTCAACGACGTCGCCCGCTTTTTCCTTGATCTCTTCGACCTTTTCCTCGGTGGCCTCCTTGACCTCCTCGACCTTATCCTCGGCGTTGTCGACGGCTTCCTCGGCCTTGTCCTCGCCCTTTACGAAAAGGTTCTTGATCGCATCTATAATGCCTGCCATATTGTTTTCTCCTTCCGAAATTGCTATTTGGCGCTTGTTCGCCCTAAACCTTATTATATCACAAAATCGTATATTTGCAAGAAAAAATATGGTAGGACAATGGAAAAAACCTCCGCACGGGGAGGCTTTTTCATCTGAATCACTTTATCATCGTGCCGCAGGGGACGGCGTCGTCGACGAAAACGACCCGGCAGCCGCAAGCGCCGTTCGTTCCGGCGAGCAGCATACCGTTGGATTCCACGCCGGCGATCCTCGCGGGGGCGAGGTTGGCGACGACTATGAGCTTCTTTCCCACGAGTTCCTCGGGCGTGTAGTACGCCTTTATCGAGGAGACGATCACGCGCTCGCCCATGCCGTCGTCAAGGGTGATCTTGTAGCAGGAGTGGGACTTGCGGATCTCCTGGCACTTCATGACCTTCGCGACCCTGAGATCGAGCTTCGCGAAATCGTCTATCGTTACGAGGGGCTTCACGGGCTCGACGGGATCGGGCTCGCCGTATTCGATCTTCTTCTCGGGAGCTTTGTTCTTCTTCGCCTCCTCCTCGGCGGCGGCGCGCTCCGCGGCCTCTTCCTCCTCCGTCTTGGGGAAGGAGAAATCGAGCAGGCGCAGGTAGGAATCCTTCTCTATCGCGTAGAGGAAGAGATAGAGCCTCGGCCCGCGCTCCTTGTCGATGAGCAGACGGTAGACGTTCTTGAAGAACGCGCCCTGGGCGGCCTTAAGCTCCTTGTCGCCCGCGTTCTCGGGCAGCGCCTCCTTGGGGATGGCGTAGAGGAGCGTCTGCAGCCCGTCGAGATCGTAGCCGCCGGCCTTGAGCACTTCGTGGAGCCTGGCTATCTCGGCCTTTTCGGGCTCTGTGAGGGAGGAGTAGACCTCGAAATTGCGGGTGGCGCGGAGGCGGTTCACGCTCTCGGGGGAGCAGTTCTCCAGCCAGTACTTCGCCTTGGGCAGCCTCTCCGCGAAATCGGCCTCCTTATAGGGCGTGCCGACCTTCTCGAATACCTTTTCGAGCATGGGGACGTTGAAATCGACTATCGAGCCGAACTGCACCAGCAGGCTCATGGGCACGGTCTCGGGCCTGCGGCCGTCGATGAGGCAGTCGTCCATAACGACGTTCACGAACTCGTCGGCTTTGCCGTCCTGCCAGTCCTTATACATGCGGTCGAACTCGAAATACTGGCGGAGTATGCCGTCGTCGAAGCAGAAATCGAACGCCTTGGCGGGCTCGGTCTTGGCGTAGAGCCAGAGTATTATCTCGGGATCGTAGATATTGAGGAGCGAATCGGGCGTGAGATTCAGGCCCGAGGAGGAGCTCATCTTGCCCGTAGTCCCCTTTATGCCGATGAATTCGTAGCCGACGAAGAGGGGCGCCTCGTAGCCGAATATCTCGCGGGAGATGACGCGGCTGGTCTGATAGCTGCCCGTGGGCGCGGCGTGATCCTTGCCGCCGGGCTCGAAATCGACGCCCTCGTACGCCCAGCGCATCGCCCAGTCGACCTTCCAGGCGAGCTTACAGTGATGGTCGTTCAAAAAGTCGAAATCGCCCTCGTGCCCGCAGTCGCAGGTATAGTGCGCGTGGGTGCAGTCGTCGGAGACGTGATCTATATGGGTGGTGTCCTTCCCGCAGACGGGGCAGTAGATGGAGACGGGAACGTAAGCGTCGCGCTCGCCCTCCTTGGCGTCCTGCGTGCGGAAGGAATCGAGTATGTCGAATATCTCGCGGCGGAGCTTCAGCGCCCTTATGATCTGCTCGGTGTATTTGCCGCTCTCGTACATCTCGGACTGATGGCGGTAATCCATCTCGACTCCGAAGCCCTTCATGGCGGGCTCGAACTCCTTCTCGAAATGCTCCGCGTAGGTGGCAAGCCCATCGTCAAAGGGGTTCGGCACCTTGGTGTAGGGGCAGCCGATGTACTTCTCGAAGCCCTCCGTCACGGCGGCGACGTTCGCGGGGACCTTCCTCATGCGGTCATACTCGTCCCACGAGAAGAGCATTTTCGCCTTTTTGCCCATTTTCCTCAGCGCCTTGACGACGAACCAGCTCGTCGCCACGTCGCGGAAATTGCCGATGTGAACGCTGCCGGAGGGGCTGATGCCCGCAGCGCAGACGTACTCCTCCTTGTCGGGACGGCGTTCGATTATCTTCTTCGCTATCTCATAGGACCAGTGCATAATACTACCTCCTGCCCGGAAGCCGGGCGATAATATAACAATTCATTTTAGCACAGAACGGGAAGCATTGCAAGCCCGCGCATAAAAAGGCGGCGCCCTCGCTTAAAAGCCCGAAGGAACGCCGCACGGATCGCTTATAGCTTCAGTAAAGCTCGCTCACGAGCCTGCCGAACTCGTCGATCTTCTCCCTGTAGGAGGCGAGGCTCATGCGCCA
The DNA here is from genome assembly GCA_024698505.1 of Clostridiales bacterium. GTDB lineage: Bacteria > Bacillota > Clostridia > Christensenellales > CAG-138 > UBA3857. The sequence goes on from JAILRE010000028.1 coordinate 12,287, forward strand.
GAAATCGGGGCTCGTAACGTCGATCCCCGCTATGGCCGCCGTAGCCTCAACGCCGTTTATCGGAGTGGCCTTCAACAGCTCCTTGTACTTCTTCACGAAGGCCTGTCCCTCCTTCATGTACTTGGCGTAAAGGCCCCTTGCGAACATCCCGCCGAATGCGTACGGCCAGTTGTAGAAGGAGAGCCCGCTGGAATAATAATGGCTCTTGCAGATCCACATATAGGGGTGCAGATACTCGGGATCGAGGCCGTCGCCGTAGGCCTCCTTCTGCGCGCAGATCATCATTTCGCAGAGCTTGTCGGGGAACATGAAGGACTCCTCGCGGTTCTCGAAAACGGCGGTCTCTATCAGGAACCTCGAATAGATGTCGACTATTATCTGCGTGACGTCCATGAGCTGGCTCTCGAGCAGGGCGAGCTTCTCCGCGGGATCGGAGGCTGCGGCTATCGCGGCGTCCATTACCACGTGCTCGTTGAAGGTGGAGGCGGTCTCCGCCACGGGCATGGAATAATCGTCGTTCAGGGGGCGGAGCTCCTCGATGTTGAGGTTGTGGAAGGCGTGACCCAGCTCGTGCGCTATGGTGACGATATCGCTGAACGAGCCGTCGAAATTGGTAAGCACGCGGCTCTGGCGCTGATTGCGAAGCCCCGAGCAGAAAGCGCCGCCGACCTTGCCCTCGCGGGGGTAAAAGTCGATCCAGCTCTCGCTGAAGGCGCGCTCCGCCATGGCGCGAAGCTCATCGTCGAAACCGCCGAACACGCGAAGCAGATAATCGCGGGCTTCCTCCGCGGTGTAGGTCCTGTCATTTGCGCCCATGGGAGCGAAAAGATCGTACCAGGGCAGGCCGTTTTTGTGGCCGAGCGCCTTCGCCTTTATTTTAAGATACTCGCGGAACTGCGGCATGTACTCGCGCATGGCAGTGAGAAGCGCGTCGAGCGTCTCCTTCTTCATGTGCTCGTAATGGAGCGTCTGGGCGAGCGGGCTCTCGAATCCGCGGAGTCTGCTCTCGTTTATGACCTGGAGCTTTATGCTGTTGAGCGCCGCCGCCACGGGCTCCTTTATCTTGTCGTAGCATGCGAGCTCGGCAAAGTACGCTTCCCTGCGCACCTCGGGATCGGGATCGTAGGCCTTGTTCCTTATCGCGGAGAGGGTGAGCTTCTCGCCCCTGTAATCCGCGGTCACGGAGGAGGTGAGGGAGCTTTGCAGATCGCTCCATGCGCCGCCGCCCGATATGTTGAAGAGGGCGATTATCTCCTCGGCCTCTTCGGAAAGAAGATGCTCGCTGTTCTCCTTTATGTTCCTCAGCATATAGCCGTAATCGGTCAGCTTTTCGTCGGAGGCTATGACGGCCTCGAGATCGTCTATGGAGCTGACGTATTTTTCAAAGGCGGTAGTCGCCTTCGTCATCTCGCTGTACTTCGCCTGGAGCTGCCCGAGATACGCCGCGGCGTTTTCGTCGCGCGTGTTGACGCTCTGCATGAGGCCGCAGTAGTTGAACAGATCGGAAAAGAGCGCGTCGTTTTCCTCCATAACGCCGATGACGGAAAGGAGCGCTTCCTTCGGGGGAAGTTTCGACATCTGCGAAACGGCTTCGTTGAATTTCCTTACCTCGACCTCCGTGAGCGCCATATCGCGCTTGAATTCCTCGGAATCGTAGCCCTTGTAGAGCGCGTCGAGCGACCATTCGCTGTTCATAAAGTTATCCTCCTGACTTGGTTTTTCGACACATTATAACAATAATGAGGGGATATTGCAACGACCGGCGGAAAAAGCGCGGACATCCGGATGAGAAGGCTCCGGGCATACCCTGATAATTTTTTTGCTAAGCCGAAAAAACCGTTGACAAATCCGCTCTAATGTGTTAGAGTGAAAGCGCACTCTAATGCATTAGAGCAGAAACGCCCGCTTACCGGGCAGAGGGGGATGCAAAATGGAAAAGCCGAAGGTCTTCGAAAGCGAATATCGCTTCTGTCAAATACTGTGGGAAAACGAACCGATAAGATCGAGCGCGCTGGTCGAGCTCTGCCGTGAAAGGCTCGGGTGGAAGCCGACTACCACCTATACCGTGATAAAGCGTCTTGCCGAGCGAGGCGTGCTGAAAAACGAAAAGAGCGTCGTCAGCTCCCTCGTTGGGAGAGACGAGGTCCGCGGGGCGGAGATAGACGAGCTCGTCGATAAGCGATTCGGCGGCTCGACGCCCGCGTTCATAGCGGCCTTTGCAAAGACGAGGCGGCTCAAAAAGGAAGAGGTCGACGAGCTGCAGCGCATGATAGATGGATTCAGAAGGAGTGAAGAGGAGTGACGAAGCTGTTTTTCACCGTATTGAACATGAGCATAGCGGCAAGCCTTTTGATACTTGCCGTAATATTGCTGCGCCTGATACTGAAAAAAGCGCCCAAATGGGTCTTCGTACTGCTGTGGGGGCTCGTGGGGCTTCGGCTCGTCTGCCCGGTCTTCCCGAAGAGCGCGGTGAGCCTCGTTCCCGATCTGGGCGGCAGGCTCGATGCTGCCCGTGATACGACGGTAACGGAAGCGCCCGCCGCGGAGCCGACGCAGACGGAGGTGCGGACGCCCGAAACAGCCTGTCCCACTTCGCGGCCTACAGCCGTCGCGAGGCCCACGGAAACGGCGGCTCCCGAAACTGCGGCTCCCGAAACGGCGGCCCCCGGAACGGCGGCTCCGGGAACGGCCGCTCCCGTAACGGAGACCACCGGCCCCGAGCCCGCCGAAACGGATGAGCGTTCGGAGGAGGAGCCGAAAAAGGCCCCGTTGTTTGCGGCATTCACGGGGCGGAACACACCGGGGATGCTCGCCGCAGTTTGGCTGGCTGGCGCCGCGGCCATGACGATATGGGCGGCCGCGGGATGTATCTCGCTCAAAAGAAGGGTGGCGCTGGCAGTCCGCATAAGCGAGGGCGTTTATGAGAGCGAAAACGTCGCATCGCCCTTCCTGTTCGGGCTTTTCAAGCCGCGCATATATCTGCCCTCGGGCATGGATGAGAAATATGCGGAGTTCGTCTCCGCTCACGAGACGGCGCACGTCAAAAGGGGAGATCATATCATAAAGCCCCTCGGCTTTGCGATACTCGCCCTGCACTGGTTCAATCCGCTGGTTTGGCTCGGCTACGTGCTGTTCTGCCGCGATATAGAGCTCGCCTGCGACGAAAAAGCCACGCGGGGCTTCGACCCGGCAAAAAAAGCCGATTACACAGAGGCGCTGCTATCTCTCAGCATAGCGGGAAGACGCGTTTCCGCCTGCCCGTTGGCGTTCGGTGAATCAAATCTCAGGGAAAGGGTGAAGAACGTGCTGAACTTCAAAAAGCCGACGATAATAACGATGGTCGCCATACTCCTCGCCGCGGCGGCCCTATGCGCATGCTTTATGACCGACCCGAAGGGGAAGGGGAACGGACCCTCTCCGGATCCAACGGAGACCGTTGCGGAGGCTCCGACGGAAACGCCGACTCCTGCGGATACCGCCATTCCGACGGACACGCCCGCGCCAACGGAGGAGCCCGCGCCAACGGATACGCCGGTTCCCAAGACGACTTCGGAGCCCGTCGTATTCGCCGATCCCGTATTCGAGGCGGCGGTGAGGGCTGAGCTCAAAAAGGAAGAGGGCGTGATAAAGAGCATCGATCTGAAGGGCGTGACAATGCTCTACATAGACTGCGAAAATCTCGGGGAGCTGACGGATCTTGCGCTGCTTCACGAACTCAGGGATCTGTATATCTGGAATGCGGAGGGCGTGGATCTGACCCCCGTTTCGCGATGCACCCGGCTTGAAGGGCTCAGCGTATGCAACAGCGGATTGACGGACGTATCCTTCGCGGAGGGGCTCACGGGTCTTGAATATCTCGATTTGTCGGGGAACCGCATAAGCGATCTTTCCCCGCTGGCAGAGCTTGATTATGTGGAGGATCTAATACTTTCGAGCAACGAGATAACCGATATCGCTCCGCTCTTCGATATGTACAGGCTCAGAGAGGTCGATCTATCGTGGAACAACGTTTCCAAGGAACAGGCCGCGGAGCTTGAAAAGAAGCTCGGGGAGGGCTCAGTCAACACCTACGTCCTCGAAGACGGCAGGATCGCGAAATACTGCGCCGATCTCGACGGCGACGGGAAGGACGAATATCTCGTTGTGGATCTGGATTGGCTCCAAGTTGAATTCAAATGCCCGCTCTGGGTGCTCGAGGACGACGGAAGAAGGACGGACTGGATCTACGTAGGCTCGGGGCATTTGGGATACCACACATACGCCGTTGTCGAGGACGAGACCTACGGCACATGCCTTTTGGATTACAGCCCGGAGTTTTGGGGCCAGACCTTCTCGTACCGTCTGCTGAGGCTCGTAAACGGAATGTTGGAATGCGTCTTTTCCGACGAACTCAGGATCCCGGAGGTCTACGATCAGGAGTATGAGTGCTCGCAGCAGGTCCCCGCTCTTATAGACCGCGCGGAAGCAAAGGCGTATGAGAAAAGAGTCAACGAGCTGTTCGAGAAGGCGCGGATACTCATCACCACGGACAGATGCGGCGTTATGGACGGCGGGCTTTACCGGAAGGACACCGGAGAGATAATCTACACCAGGAGCGCCGAAGCCTTTATGAACGGCACGGATAATATTGCCTCCGGCCTTGCGAACATGCCGCGGAGCAATGTGGGAGGAATAAGGGTGATCGACGGGCCGATAGGCTACAGGTTCAGGCTGGTGTTCGGCAGAAGGGGCCCCATGGCGGAGGATACGGCCGTGTTTGCGGACAACGCTTTCGAAACGGCTTTCCGCGCGCAGTACGGTATGGAAGGCCCGATATCGGAGGCGGAGCTCCTGAAGCTCGATAAGCTCAAGCTCACGGATACCGCTTTCGATTCGCTCGAAGATCTGAAGCTGTTCGGGGATCTCAAGGAGCTTTCGCTGACGAACGGAAAGATTAACAACGTTTATGAGATAACCCGTTTCGCGTGGCTTGAGAAGCTCGATCTTTCGGGAAACAAGTATCTTGAGGAACTCGGGAGCATCACGTGGCTTCTCAATCTCAAAAAGCTTGCCGCGGCCGACTGCAGGATAAAAGACGTAAGCGGCCTTTCAAGGCTTACCGCACTGCGGGAGCTCGACCTTTCGGGGAACGGGATAACGGACGTTTCGCCGCTTAAGAGCCTTACCGGACTTAAAAAGCTGTATCTTACCGGCAATCCCATACCGGAGGAGCAGATAGAGGAGCTTCACGCCGCTCTGCCGGACTGCAGGATATTCTTCGATTGAGCGAAATAAAAACAGCCGCCGGGAAAGCCCCGCGGCTGTTTTGCCGTTTTTCCGTTTATCGCCCGTTATGGGCTTTTTCCGTATAATTCCGTATCGTTTCGAGCATTTCGGGCGTGACCTCCTCCTTCGAAGCGCCCTGCGCGAAGGCGGGGCCTCCGCCGCCCTTGCCGGAAAGCATCAGGTTCACGGCCTTTATGAGCTCGCCCATCGGGAGCGAAACGCCCTCAGCCCTTGCGGCGCGGTAATTCGTAACGCCGTCCTTTCTGCCGAAGACGAGGGCTATCCTTGCGTTCTCTTCAAGCAGGCAGTCCGCGAGCATCTTCACGTCGTTTGCGGAAAAATCCTCCATAACGAGCACGCAGACGGGCCCCTTTTCGCTCTTTGCGATCATGCGGCAGAGCCCGAGAGTGCGGCTTTTCAGCTCTCGCTTGGCTTGGGAAAGCTCCTCCGACTGCTTTCTTACCGCCGCGGGCAGGTCCTCCCTCGACGTGGAAAAGCTCCTTGCGAGCCCCGTCGCCATGGAGGAGAGCAAAGCTGCCTCCTTGACGGCCCTGCCCCCGCAGGAGAACCATAGCCGCGTGCCGGATTTGTATTTCTGCGAATCGGCTATCCTGATGAAGCCCACCTCGCCCGTCCTTTCGCAGTGCGTGCCGCAGCAGGTGCAGGAATCCACCTCGCCGCCGCCAATGAAAACGACTCTTATATCGTCCGATCTCACGTCGGACTTTTTTCTTATCTCAATATGTGAGAGCCCCTCGTGATCCATGGTCTCGGCGGTCACGGGAAGGTCACGCCGGACGGCCCTGTTCGCCTCGGCCTCGAGGAGAGTCAGCTCCTCGGGAGTAAGGAACCTGTCGAGGTCTATGGTGCAGTAGTCCTCCGCCATGTGGAAGCCGACGTTCTTCGCGGAAAAGAGCTTCGAAGCGAGGCCGGAGAGTATGTGCTCGCCCGTGTGCTGCTCGGTGTGATCGAGGCGGCGGGGGATATCGAGCGTTACTTCGTAACTCTTGCCGACTTCGAGCGGGGCGGAACAGATATGCGTAATGACGCCGTCCTTCTCACGGGCGTCCAGGACCGGAACTTCGCCGATAGTCCCGCGGTCGGCGGGCTGGCCTCCGCCCTCGGGGAATATCACCGTGCGGTCGAGCGTGACTCGGTATGCGCCGCCCTCCTCACAGCAGGAGAGCACCTTCGCCTCGCAGGAGAACAGGGTGGGTTTTTCGTAATAAAGCTTCTCGGTCATGGGAGCCTCCGCTTTTTATCAGTCGACCTGTAATATGAATATCATCGGCGTGAGACCGCCGGCCTCGGTGCGCTCCTGCGAGAGGAGCGTTACCCTCGGCGTTTCCCTAATGAGCCTCTTCAAAAGCGTGAATTCCATAGTGTAGAGTATCGCGATACCGCCCTTTTTGACGAGCTGCGGGAGCTTTGCGAGCAGGCCCTTATAAAGCTTCTCGCAGGAGGAATGGTCCCCCACGCGGTTGCCGAAGGGCAGATTCGCGATGAGCTCGTCATACGGCCTGTGGCATTCGAATCTCAATATGTCGTTCACGGTGTACTTGGCGGGAACGCCCGAAAGCTCGGTGTTGCGCCGCGCGATATCTATCGCCTTGTGGGAGATGTCTACGCCCGTCAGCGAAGCGCAGGGGGAGAGCTTGCCCCTTTCTATGAGGAAGGTGCCGCTCCCGCAGCAGGGATCGATGACCCTCGCTCCGACGGAGAGCCTGTCCTGCGCGAACCGCAGCACCGCCGCGGCGACGGCGGGGTTCATGGAGGCGGGTATGGATTCCTTCCTGTATGAGAATCGGGTATCCTTGAACGTGAACAGCTTTATGTAAAGCCGCGCGGATCTCATGTTCCCCTCAATGCGGAGCTCGGCCTCGTAATCGCCGGGGGAGTTTTGCAGCGCCACGCTCTCACAGGCCTCGGCGATCCTCTTCACGAGCTCCTGACGGGAGACCTCCTCGGGAAGGGAGGCCGAAAGCTCGACGCGGAACCTGATGGGCGGCTCGCCCTCGTGGCAGGAGAGGAGCAGCCTTTCCATGAAGGGGACGGCCTTCCCGGCAATCGCGGCGGGATCGACGGAGGAGGTCCCGATCGGGAAGAGCGCCTCCGTGAAGCACCTTGCAAAAAAGAGGCCGGGGTAGTCGTCGGTCGTAACCTTAAGGCTGTCCTGCCTGATATCGAACGAGGCGACGCCCATGTCCGAAAGCTCGCCCGCGAGCTGATGCGTGAGCTTGTACGGCGCGCGGAGCTCGACGGTCTCCTTCGCTTTGAGGCCGGAGAAAACGTGCTCCGTCTTCGGGGCGAGGGAGCGCCTCGCCATGACGAGGGCGGCCTTCTCCTCCTCGAAATGCTTGTTCTCGGTCACGTCCTTCGGGGGGACGACCTCATAGCGGGAGAGGACCTCCGCAGCCTTTTCGCCGCCGACGGCGCCGAGCGCCAGCAGCAGGCTCGGCCTTACGAAGCGGGTCTCCTCGCGGGAGAGGGCCGACGTGAGCGCTTCCGCGAAAGCGGGATCCCTGAGCGCGCCAAGCAGCCTCGCGCAGTTGCGGCGGAGCTTGGGGCTTTCGCTCCCGAGGTTATTTAGCAGCGCGGCCTTTAAGGCTTCGTCCTCGCTCATTTTGATCAGCATGCGCTTGCTCGAGGCGAGCCGCGCGAGCAGCGCGGAAGCCGCGCCTTCCTCGATGAACATTTCGGAGGCGGTTTTAAGCAGAGCGTCCTGACCGACGTTCATATTCGCCAACTTATCCGCGCCGTTGGGCTCGGAAAGGACGGCTCTTATCTCGTCTTTTATGAGCTTCTTCATATCGTTATTTCAGACCGGCGGCCTTGAATATCTCGTTCAGCACTTCCTCGGTGCCGTCGAGCAGCGGGTCGCTCTTCATAAGCTCCGCCATAGCGGCGCGGTTGATGTACAGCGTTTCCGTGAGCTCGCAGAGCCTTTCGGGGGTTATGTCCTTCTGTTCGAGCTTTATTGCGTAGCCCTTTCTTGCAACGTAATCGGCGTTCAATATCTGATCGCCGCGGCTGGCCTCAAGGGGCAGGGGCACGAGCAGCGCGGGTATCCCGAGGGACAGGAACTCGAACACGGCGTTCGCGCCGGCTCTCGAAACGACGACGCTCGTCGCCGCCAGCATATCGGGAAGCTCCTTCCCCACGTACTCGAACTGCACGTAGCCGGGGGCGGAGATCCCGCCGTCCACCTTGCCCTTGCCGCAAAGATGCACCACGTCGAACCTTTGAGTCAGCTTTGGGAGTGCCGCCCTTATCCCGTCGTTCAGCGCGGCGGCGCCGAGGCTGCCGCCCATGACGAGCAGCACGGGCTTGCTTCCGTCGAAGCCCATCGCGGCAAGGCCGCGGCTCCGGTCGCCCCTGTAAAGCTCGGGCCTTATCGGGGTGCCGGTATGGACCATCTTCTTCGCGAGCCTCTTGCTCGCGTGGGTCATGGTGTCCTCGAAGGTGACGCAGATGGTGTCCGCGAACCTCGTGGCGATCTTGTTGGCAAGGCCGGGGGTATAATCCGATTCGTGGCAGACGACGGGGCATTTCTTGCTTGCCGCCATAACGACGGGCACGCTTACGAAGCCTCCCTTGGAGAATACCACGTCGGGCTTCAGCTCTTTGACGAGGCGCTTAGCCTGGCCGACGCCCTTTATCACCTTGAACGGGCTGAGCAGGTTTTTGAGCGAGAGGTATCTTCTCAGCTTGCCGGACTCTATCGCGTGGAAGGTCACGCCCTCCTGCGCCTCTATGAGATCGCGCTCAATGCCGTCCGCAAGGCCGGCGTAATGGATCTCGAAGCCCGCCTCCTTCAAAGCGGGGAAGAGCGCGATATTCGGCGTCACGTGGCCGGCGGAGCCGCCGCCCGTCATCAATATCTTTTTCATAAAAACTCCTTATGGACTTTTGTACTCAATCTATTCCGCTCCGCGGCAAACGGACAGCCGGGAGCGTCACTCCTTATTTTACACCAATTTTTCCCAATCGTAAAGCCGCGGTTTTATATTTCTCGGAATCGCCCGAAAACGGTTGAAATACGATCGGAAAAGCGTTATAATTGGTATTACCAATTCCGCGTTAATTACGGAGGAAAAGATGAGCATTCATGAGGAGTGCGGCGTGTTCGGCGTCATCTCTCCCGAGGTGACCGACGTCGCGGGCATTTCATATTACGGGCTGTACGCCCTTCAGCACAGGGGGCAGGAGAGCTGCGGCATCGTCGTCAACGACGACGGCGTTTTCGCTTCGCACAAGGATCTCGGCCTTATAAGCGAGGTCTTTTCGGGCGATATCCTTTCAAGGCTCCCCAAGGCCAGGATGGCGATAGCCCACACAAGGTACGGCACCACGGGCGGCAACAACCGCAACAACTGCCAGCCTATAGAGGTCAATCATCAGAAGGGCAGGATGGCCCTCGCCCATAACGGCAATCTTTCCAATTCGGCGGAGCTTCGCAACAAGCTCGAGCTTTCCGGCGCAATATTCCATACCACCAGCGATACCGAGACCATCGCCTACATAATCACCAAGGAGAGGCTGACCTCCCCCTCGATAGAGGTCGCGCTTTCCCGCGCCATGGATACCATCGACGGAGCGTATTCGCTGCTGCTCATGTCCCCGCAGAAGCTCATCTGCGCGAGGGATCCCTACGGCTTCCGCCCGCTCTGCTTCGGCAGGACCAAGGACGGCACGTACATTATCGCCTCCGAGAGCTGCGCCATAACCGCCGTCGGCGGCGAGTTCGTAAGGGACGTCGAGCCGGGCGAGATAATCGTCTTCACCAAGAACGGCTACGTTTCAAGGCGCGAGCACTGCGGCAAAAAGCCGAGGAAGCTCTGCATTTTCGAGTACATCTATTTCGCGCGTCCCGATTCCGTGATAGACGGAGTGTCCGTCCACGATTCGAGGGTCGCCGCGGGCAGGATACTCGCCAAGGCCCATCCCGCGAACGCGGATATAGTCGTCGGCGTGCCCGATTCCGGTCTTGACGCGGCGCTGGGCTTCAGCCTGGAATCCGGCATACCGTATTCGATCGGCCTCATCAAGAACAAATACATCGGCCGCACGTTCATCTCCCCCGGCCAGGATATGCGCCTCGATCAGGTCAAGATCAAGCTCTCCGCGATCGAAGCGAGCGTAAAGGGCAAGAGCGTCGTCCTGATCGACGATTCGATAGTCAGGGGCAACACCAGCGGCAGGCTCGTTAAGCTTCTGAGGGAAGCGGGCGCCAAAGAGATCCACATGAGGATATCCTCGCCGCCCTTCCTCAATCCCTGCTATTACGGCACGGATATCGATTCGAGGGACAACCTCATCGCGTGCAGGCATTCCGTAGAGGAGATAGCCAAGATAATCGGCGTAGATTCCCTGGGCTACCTTCCCATGGAGGCGCTGCCCGAGCTTGCAAAGAGCATGGGCTTCTGCGACGCCTGCTTCACCGGCAATTACCCCACGAACGTCCCCGCGGATACCCGCAAGGACAGGTTCGAGCAGAAGCTCTCCGAAAAGGCGGGGCTTTCCGGCTCGGCGGATTAAAAGATATAAACGGAATAATGAAAGGCCCGGGAAGGGTGCATTCACTTAAGGAGATGCAGGTTTTCAGCCTATAGAAACCCAATGAATACAATAAGATCCGGGGATGGCGATGCCCTCGGATCTTTCTTTCGTTTTTAAGCTGAAAACCGCGAAGCGTCTCAAAAGAGGAGATTTTTGTGCCGGGCAAGGCGAAAAGCGCAGGAATACCCGTTAGCGGTCTTTCGAGCATTTTCAACGAAGCACGGCGCAAAAAGATACCTTTTGAGGCTGTTTATCCTTAAGTGAATGCGCCCAACGCTTCCGGGCTTTTTCGTATGCAGCGCTTTACAAAAAAGGCGGCGCATGGTAAACTGTATATAAAGTATGAAGCGAAAGCTCAGACCCGAGAGGTGAAATATGAAGAACAAACAGAAATTCACGCTCGTTTACGCCGCGCCCGGCTTCTTCGACAAGCTGCGCAAGGGAAAGAAGGACGGGGAGCCCTCCGTTCCCGACGAGCCGGAGTATCCCTCCTGCTACGACGAGGAGCCCGAAATGAAGCGCGACGCGGAGGAGTTCGTCTGCGTCTACGCCTCGCCCGAGTGGTTCGCGGAGAGGAAGAGGGAGAGGGAACGGGACGAGTTCAGGGAGGTCTACGCCTCGCCCGAATTCTTCGCCGGCAGGGACGAGACGCCCGTCGAGCAGGACGCTCCCGAGGCGCCCGCGGAGCCGATGGAGCAGGACGCTCCCGAGGCCGCGGAGGATCCCGTCATGCCCGAACCGAAGCTCCCAAAAAGGCCGCGCGAGCCCATCTTCCGCGCGCTCTACGCCGCGCCCTCGCCCATCAGGGAAAGGGAGCCGCTTTTTGAAAAGGTCTACGCGGGTCCGCGTCCGCCCAAGGACGAGCGTTTCACGATAGAGCCCGGCAGGGAGCGCTGCAAAAGGTGCGGCTACCCCACCGTGGCGGGGGCGAAATACTGCTTCAACTGCGGAGCCAGGCTGACTAACCCCGGCGGCGGGTGCGTCGAAATATGAGCTGGCGCCTCAGATCCTGTGTGTGGGAGATAACCCTCGCCTGCTGCTTCAACTGCAAATACTGCGGTTCGCGCGCGGGAAAGCCGAGGGAGAACGAGCTCACGACGAATGAGTGCCTGAACGTCGCCGATCAGCTTGCGGAGCTCGGCTGCCGCAGGGTCTCCATGATAGGGGGCGAGGTATTCATGCGCCCCGATTGGGACGAAATAGTGAAGCGGCTGACGGAAAACGGAGTAAAGACCTCCATAATAACCAACGGCTTCCTCTTTAAGGAGGAGCATATTGAAAAGCTCATCTCGTCGGGAGCGGAGTCCGTCGCCGTATCGGTGGACGGGCCTATGGACGTTCACGACAAGTACCGCCATACGGGAAGCTTTTCGCGGGCGATGGCCGCGATAGACGCGCTTGCGGCGCGCGGCATACCCGTTTCGGTGATAACGACTCTCAATGCCGAAAACGCCCCGCGGCTCGGAGAGATGTACGCCATACTCGAGAATAAGCCCATATTCGCGTGGCAGCTACAGGCCTGCTCGCCCATGGGCAACGCGAGGGACGGCGGCCCCGATCACGTTTTCGATCACGGCAAGGTCATAGCATTCATCTCGGAGCATCTCGATAAAGCGCCCTTCGCGCTCGGCGCGGCGGACAATATCGGCTATTATACCGAGGGCGAGGAGCTGTTAAGGGGCGGCTCCCGCGGCTTCACCGGCTGCAGGGCGGGGCTCACGTCGATCGGGATCGACAGCGTGGGGAACGTCCGCGGATGCGAATCCATGTACGATCCCGTATTCAACGAGGGGAACCTTCGCGAAAGGAGTCTTCGAGATATCTGGGAGGATCCCGGGGCCTTCGCCTATAACCGCGGCTTTGAAAGATCCATGCTTACGGGCAAATGCGCCTCCTGCGATAAGGGAGGCGTATGCGCGGGCGGCTGCCGCTCCTACGCGTATTTCGTTCACGGCAGAATGTACGAGGCGCCCTACTGCGCGAGGGCGAACGGCGAAGAAAAGCAATGAAAAACATCCGATAAACGCAGCAAAGCCCGCGGCGCCGCCGCGGGCTTTTCGTTATTCGTTTTTTCAGCCCATCTTCACTCTGTCGATCCTGAACGCGACGGAGCGTTTGAGATACTCGAGGTATTCCGTATCGCGGCACATGGCCTTGTCCGGCGTGTCGGAGAGCTTCGCGACGGGCCTGCCGTTCACGAACTGGAGCTTTATCACGATATTGAGGGCGGGCTCCTTCGTGTCGTTGGAGCAGAAGGTGCCTATGCCGAAGGAGACCTTAGATTTATCCTTGAAATAGTCGTAGAGCTTCTGCGCCCTGTCGAAATCGAGGCTGTCGCTGAACAGGAGGAGCTTGGTCTTCGGGTCGACGCCGTAGCTCTTGTAGTGGTTTATTATCTTCTCGCCCCACTCGTAGGGATCGCCGCTGTCGTGACGGACGCCGGTGTAGTTGTTCACCATGGAGCGGTTGAAGTCGAGCAGGAAGAGATCGGTCGTCACGGTGTCGGTCAGCGCGGTTCCGTTATCGCCCTGATACTCGTCGTACCAGTCCTGCATCGCGTAATGATTGGTATAGGCGAGGGGGATGCAATCGATGCCCTGGTACATCTGCACGAACTCGTGCGCGTAGGTGCCGATCGGCGTCACGTTGTATTTCTTGGCGAGGTATACGTTCGAAGTGCCGACGCAGTTCTTCGTCTCGGTGACGAAGCGGCGGACGACGGTATCCTCCCACTCGCGGGAGAGGCGCCTTCTGCAGCCGAACTCGGCGAAGCTGAAGGTATAGGTGCCGTCGTTCATGGCCTTTATCTTCCTGTCGAGCCTTTCCTCGGCGGAAGCGAGCAGCTCGTCATAGTCGTACCTCATGCGGAAGTAGACCTCGTTCACGATCTCGAGGAGGTAGATCTCGAACTGCATGGCGGAGAAGAGCGGCCCGTCGACGATGATCGTGAGCTCGCCGTTCTCCTCGCGCCTGACGGTGACGTAATCGCGGATGGGGTGCCAGAGACGCAGGAATTCGACGTAGTCGTTCTTGATGAATCGGATGGACCTCAAATAATCGAGCTCGTCCTTTTTGAACGTGAGGGAACAGAGATGATCGATCTGCTCCTCGATCTCCTTCACCATTTCCTCGGTGAAGACGACGTCCTTGTTGCGGCATTTGAAATAATAGCTTCCGCAAAGATCCGTGTGCTTGTGGAATATCACCTGATCCATGTTGAATTTGTAAAGATCGGTGTCGAGCAGGGAAACGACGATGGGAGCAAGTTTCATTTTGATTTATCCTTTCGGTATTATTCGGACGCTGCGGGGCGGCGAGGCCCCTAAATTCCATTATAACACAGATTTTCGTTTTTTCAAACATCCGTTATAAAAAAGCATATATTGAAAAAAGCCGCCTTTTACGGCTTGACATACGGCCTCGGCGGGGGTAAAATGTTAATCGCTTAATTATCAAGCGCTTAATTATAAAGTGCTTAACTGTGCCCGGGGCGGCTTCGGAGCCGTTTCGCGGGGCGCGGAGAAAACCGGCAAAAACTGCCGAGAAAGGCATAGGGACGATATGGAAAAGAAATGCCGTGTGGGCGCGAAGCTCCACCGCATAGATCTTCTGATGCGCTGGCATCTGCGCGCGGAGGATCAGAGCCTCATCCCGCCCGCCCAGATGCGCATGCTGGAGTTCATTTCAAAGAAATGCGGCTGCACGCAGGCCGAGGTCGCGGAGGAGATGGGCGTTACGCAGGCATCCGTCGCGCAGAGCATAAAGCGCATGGAGGCTTCGGGGCTCATCGAAAGGAACGCGAGGCAGGGCGATATGAGGGCCAACAGCCTCAGCGTGACGGAAAAGGGCGTGCTCGCCGCGAAGAACTGCCGCCTCGTTTTCGACGGGCTGGAGAACCGCATGTTCGAGGGCTTTACGGAGGACGAGAAGGCCATGACGGGCGAACTTTTATCGAGGCTCATCGCCAATCTTGAGATGGACGGCACGGGCGAGATGAACAACATGGAGCTTTCAAAGCTCCTTTCGGGCGAGAGGAAGGGGGAGCGCGAATGATAAAGAAACTGCTTCCCGCCGTCAAGGGCTACGAAAAGCAGACCTTCGGCGCGTCGTTCATGATAATTATCGAGGGCGTGCTGGAGATAATGATCCCCTTCTTCATGACCAAGCTCATCAACAAGGGCATCGACGTGCCGGATCCCTCCCTCAAGGTGATACTGACTTACGGCGGGCTCATGATCCTGATGGCGATATTCGCCCTCATTTCGGGCGCGCTCTGCGCCAGATTCGCCGCCGTCGCGGGGACGGGCTTCGCCTCGAATCTGCGCAATATGCTGTTCACCAAGGTGCAGGATTTCTCGTTCGCGAACGTAGACAAGTTCTCGAGCGCGAGCATAGTCACGAGGCTGACGACGGACGTCACCAACATCCAGAACCTCTTTACGATGATAATAAGGATGACCGTCCGCAACTTCATAATTATGATAACGGCGTTCTGCTTCGCGGTCGCGGTCAACGCTAAGCTCTCGCTCGTATTCGCGGTAACGATACCGCTCCTTGCGGGAGTGCTCCTCTTCATCATGATCAAGGCGCACCCGATGTTCGAGAAGATGCTGACGAAGCTGGATCTTATGAACGCCAAGGTGCAGGAGAACCTCATCGCGATAAGGGTCGTAAAGGCCTTCGTCAAGGGCGAGGACGAGACCGTGAGCTTCGAGGATTCCGCCACGGCTCTTCGCAAAGCGCAGCTTGCCGCGGAGAAGATCGTCATTTGGAACAGCCCCATATCGCAGCTGATATTCTACGCCGCGATGGTCGCCGTCTGCTTCTTCGGAGGCAAGCTGATAATCGGCGGGCAGATGAAGGTCGGCGATCTTTCGGGCTTCCTCGCCTATATCGGCCAGATACTCAGCAGCGTTATGATGCTGTCGATGGTGTTCGTCAGCTTCATTATAACGAGGGCTTCGCAGAAGAGGATAGTCGAGCTGCTCGACGAGAAGATCGAGATAGACGATTCCGACGCGGATCCGGAGCTTACCGTTCCGGACGGCAGCGTGGAGTTCGACGGCGTGAATTTCTCCTACGCGAAGGATCCCGGCAACCTTACCCTGACGAACGTCGATTTCAAGGTGAGACCGGGCGAAATGATAGGCATTATCGGCGGCACGGGCTCCGCGAAGACTACGCTCGTGCAGCTCATACCGAGGCTTTACGAGGTGCTTTCGGGTAGCGTTAAGGTCGGCGGGCACGACGTGCGCGAATACAAGCTTAACAATCTCAGGAGCGCCGTCGCAATGGTGCTGCAGACGAACCTCCTCTTCAGCGGCACCATAGAGGAGAACCTCAGATGGGGCGACGAGAACGCTTCAATGGAGGAGATCGAGGCCGCGGCGAAGGCCGCCTGTGCGCACGATTTCATAATGAGCTTCCCGGACGGCTACGCGACCGACCTCGGTCAGGGCGGCGTTAACGTTTCCGGCGGGCAGAAGCAGAGGCTCTGCATAGCGAGGGCGCTTTTGAAAAAGCCGAAGGTCGTCATACTCGACGACTCGACCAGCGCCTGCGACACGGCGACTGACGCCGCGATAAGGAAGGCGCTCCGCACGCAGCTTCGCGGAACTACGACTTTCATAATCGCGCAGAGGATCGCCTCCGTCGCGGAGGCCGACAGGGTGATGGTAATGGACGACGGCAGGCTCGTCGCCTTCGACACGCCCGCGAATCTGCTCAAGACCAACGCTATCTACAGAGAGGTCTACGAATCCCAGATGAAGGGAGGCGAGGAGGAATGAGCGCAAAGGAATCCGCAAGGGAAGTCAGAGGCCCCGCCGGCAGGGGCGGCCCGAAATTCGGCAAGCCCAAGAACACCAAGGGCACGTTCCTCAGGCTCCTCAGATACTTCAAGGGTTACGCGGTGATACTCATACTCGTCGCGGTATGCATTATAATCGCGGCGGAGGCGAACGTCTACGGCACGGCGCAGCTGAGGTCGATAATAGACGATCATCTCGTTCCCATGTCCAAGACCGGCGCGACGGGCGAGCTTTGGCGTTCGTTCGTGCTCGCTATAATCAAGATGGCGGCCGTGTATCTCGTCGGCGCGATATGCATTTACGTGCATTCCCGCCTAATGATAAACGTATCGACAGGCATACTGCTCGACATCCGCAAGGAGATGTTCGAGAAGATGCAGAAGCTCCCCATCAAGTATTTCGATACGCACACCCACGGCGAGATAATGAGCCGCTACACGAACGACACCGACAGCATGAGGGAGATGCTCGGCCAGAGCATACCCCAGCTGATAAACAGCGCCTTCAGGGTGGTCAGCGTGTTCGTGATGATGGTGATACTGAGCCCCGTGCTGACGGTAATAACCGTCGTTATGCTCTTCTTCATGATACTCGTCGTGAAGGCGCTCGGAAAGAGATCCGGCGCGTACTATAAAAAGCGTCAGAAGGCGCTGGGCGTCGCCAACGGCTACATCGAGGAGATGACCGAGGGCCAGAAGGTGGTCAAGGTCTTCTGCAGAGAGGAGAAGATAAACGGCGAATTCGCCAAGCTGAACGACGACCTGAGAAGGGCGGAGGCCGGCGCCAACACCTGGGCGAGCATACTGATGCCCATAATGGGCAATCTCAGCTATATCCAGTACGCGATAACCGCGCTGCTGGGGACCATGATGGCCGTCGCCGCGCTGACGGGGAACTATCCCGCGTTCATCGCGCTGACCATAGGCCAGCTCATAACCTTCCTCCAGTACACGAGGAACTTCGCGCAGCCCATAACGATGATAAGCCAGCAGTTCAACTCGATACTCGCGGCCCTTGCTGGAGCGGAGAGGATATTCGCCCTCATAGACGAGGAGCCCGAGGAGGACGACGGCAGGATAAGGCTCGTCAACGCGAAAATAGGCGAAGACGGCGAGCTTTCGGAATGCGGCGAGAGGACGGATATCTGGGCGTGGAAGACGCCCGAGGGAAGCCTCACAAGGGTGCGCGGACACGTCTGCTTCAACGACGTCACGTTCAGCTACGACGGCAAAAAGATCGTGCTCGACGACATAAGCCTCTACGCAAAGCCGGGCCAGAAGATAGCCTTCGTCGGCTCCACGGGCGCGGGCAAGACCACGATAACGAATCTAATTAACCGCTTCTACGACATAAGCGAGGGCGAGATAACCTACGACGGCTTCAACATAAGGGATCTTGCGAAGGACGATCTGAGGCGGAGCCTTGCGATGGTTTTGCAGGACACGCATCTTTTCACGGGGACCGTAATGGAGAACATAAGGTACGGCCGCAAGGACGCGACGGACGAGGAGGTCATACACGCGGCGAAGCTCGCGAACGCGCACTCGTTCATAATGCATCTGCCCAAGCGCTACGACACGATGATCGTCGACGACGGCGAGAACCTCTCGCAGGGGCAGCGCCAGCTGCTCGCGATCGCGAGGGCGGCGGTCGCCGATCCGCCCGTTCTGATACTCGACGAGGCCACGAGCTCCATCGATACGAGGACGGAGGCGCTCATCGAAAAGGGCATGGATGAGCTTATGAACGGCCGCACCGTGTTCGTGATAGCGCACAGGCTCTCCACGGTAAGGAACTCCAACGCGATAATGGTGCTGGAGCACGGAAGGATAATCGAGAGGGGCGACCATAAGGAGCTCATCAAGAACAGGGGCAGATACTACAAGCTCTACACGGGCGCGTTCGAGCTCAGCTGATAATACCCGCAATAGAAAGGCGATACCATGAGGAACATAAACGATACCACTGTAAACGACCGTTACAGGGTCCCCAAGCCCAAAAGGATCGGGGAGGTCCCGAAATATCTGGGAGAGGTTTTCGGGAACTTCTTCTCTAGGCTCTTCTACATATTCCGCCTCGTTTGGGAGACGAAGCGGTCGATGCTCTTCATAATGATATTCATGGCCGTGTTCAACGGCGTGATGCCCGTAATCGGCTCGATCATCGGCGCAAGGATAATCAACCGCCTTGCCGAGGTCTACGCCGGCGCGCAGCTGGCGTTCGGCGTGATAGCCGTGCTGCTCGTGCTGCAGTTCGTCTATATGTTCATCAATCAGGCGGTGACGCGGCTCTACGCAACGGTCGCGTCCGTCAGCGGCGAGCAGGTCACAAACCACGTCAAGATGAAGATAATGGAGAAGGCGCGCGAGGTCGACATGGTGAGCTTCGACTCGCCCGACTTCTACGCCCGCATGGAGAACGCCAACCGCGAGGCGGGCATGAGGCCGATAATGATAATGAGCTCGACCTTCTCCGTGCTCAGCACGCTCATCAGCATAGTCAGCTACATAATAGTGCTCTTCGCGGTAAGCGCGTGGGCGCCGTGGCTGATAATACTCGTATCCATCCCGACGACGATAGTCAATTTCGTCTATAAGAAGAAGAACGTCAACTACATGTTCTTCCGCTCCAAGAACCGCCGCCAGATGGATTATTATTCGCAGACGGTCATAGACAAGGACCTCGTCAAGGAGGTCAGGATGTTCGGCCTCGGCGGGACCTTCTGCGACAAATACCGCGCCTCCTTCGACGAATACTACCGCGGCCTGAGGAAGCTTCGCATCGAGGAATGTCTGTACGGGCTCGCCGCCGCCGCGGTGACGAGCGCGGTCTACTGCCTGCTTTACATATTCCTCGCCAAGGGCGTTTACCGCGGCGAGTTCGCGGTGGGCGATTTCTCGCTCTACACGGGCGCGATCACCGCGATAGGCGCGGGCGTCACGAGCCTTATTACCAACACGGCGGGCATTTACGAGGGTACGCTTTTCATAGACAACCTCATTTCTTTCCTTGACGAAAAGCCCACGATAGTTCCCATCCTCGACGAGCCGAGGCACGTGAAGAGGGGCGAAGGCCACACGATCGAGTTCCGAGACGTGCATTTTCGCTATCAGGGCCTCGAAAGGGACGTCCTGAAGGGCATAAACCTCACGATCAACGAGGGCGAAACGGTGGTCATAGTCGGTCTCAACGGCGCGGGCAAGACGACGCTCGTCAAGCTCCTTACAAGGCTCTACGATCCCTCCTCCGGAACGGTGCTCCTTGACGGGCACGACATAAGGGAGTACGACGTAGAGGAGCTCTACGACATGTTCGGCATGATATTCCAGGATTTCGGCAAGTACGCCGTCACCGCGGGGGAGAACATCGTGTTCGGCGACCTCGAGAGGGAGGCCGGCCCCGAGGAGATGAAGAACGCCGCCGCGAGGAGCGGAGCCGATCAGTTCATAGAGAAGCTGAAAAACGGCTACGATACGCCCCTCATGCGCTATTTCGAGGCGGACGGCGCGGAGCTCTCGATAGGGCAGTGGCAGAAGCTCGCGATAGCAAGAGCGTTCTATTCCGACTCGGATATCCTGATACTGGACGAGCCCACCGCCTCGCTCGACCCGATGGCGGAGCAGGAGATATTCAATCAGTTCAACGAGCTGCGCCATAACAAGACCAGCATATTCATCTCCCACCGCCTCTCCAGCGCGACGATCGCGGACAAGATACTCGTTATGGAGGACGGCATGATAGTAGAATGCGGCACGCACCGCGAGCTTATGGATCTTAAGGGCAAGTACTACACGCTCTTCCACACGCAGGCCGCCAGATACGCCGAGGAGGCCGAAAAGGATCCCTATTCGGCGACGTGATTTATAATTAGGAAGGGACGAGTAAAGAATAAAGCATTGGAAGGCGAGCGACAGATGTGTTTTCTATCGTCCCTTTCAACAAAGACCGATAGACGGGAAGCATGGCATGGAGTATTGCTCTCTTGCCATGCTTTGCTTTTTAAGCCGCGAGCGTTGCTCGCTTAGGCGAACGCTCCAAGACGAGCATTCGCCTATCGCGGGGAGCTTTTAATTTGATCAATTGTGGCATTTTGTTAAAAAATAAATATAAAATCGGCAAAAAACCAATCCGAGGTTGCATTCCCGACTCTTCTGTGCTACAATAGAATTTGGTATTATCCGCGTATTGGGTAAATAATTCCCAAAACGGCCGGAATTCTGCTTTACTACGGAGGAACCCTATTGGAATATTTAGCTGTGTACATATTGTTTGCCGTATGTGCGA
Organism: Clostridiales bacterium; assembly: GCA_024698505.1. Lineage (GTDB taxonomy): Bacteria > Bacillota > Clostridia > Christensenellales > CAG-138 > UBA3857. The sequence goes on from JAILRE010000028.1 coordinate 33,205, forward strand.
TCGTTCTTATAGTGCTCGGCATTCTTGAGAAACGGAAGCACCTCAAACAGGTTGCGAAGATACCCATGCGTATCAACGTCAACGGTATCCGCGGCAAGTCCACGATCACCCGTATGATAACCGCCATGCTGAAGTACCACGGCGTGAAGGTTATCGGCAAGACGACGGGCAGCGCCGCGAGGATGCTCTATTGGGACGCCGATGAGGAGCCCATCGACCGTAAGCCCGAGGGCGCGAACATCAAGGAACAGCTCGGCGTTATAAGCCGCGCCGCCGACATGGGCGCGGAGGCGCTCGTCTGCGAGTGCATGGCCGTCAAGCCCGAGCTTCAGAAGATCTATCAGGAGCAGATGATCAAGGCGCAGATCGGCGTCATAGTCAATGTGCTCCCCGATCACATCGACGAGATGGGCCCGACCCTGGACGAGATCGCTCTCGCCTTCACGGTCACCATCCCCTATAACGGCATACTCGTTCTCGGCTCGAGCGACTACACCGAGTACTTCTCCAAGATTGCGAAGGAGAGGGGCACCAAGGTCTTCGTCGCGGACGAGAGCAAGATCCCCGAGGGTTACCTCGATAAATTCAATTACGCCGTATTCCCCAACAACGTCGCCGTTCCTCTCGCGCTGGCGGAGGCTCTCGGCATCGACCGCGAGGAGGCGCTGGCCGGCATACTCACCGCGCCGCCCGATCCCGGCATCGCGACGGTCAATCCCGTCGGCGATCCCGCGAACGAGGATTTCTTCGTTAACGGCTTCGCGGCGAACGATCCCGTTTCGACCCTTCAGATCTGGGATTACGTCAAGCGCAGGGGCTGCTCCGACGAGAACCTGATCGTGCTCGCCAACTGCCGAGGCGACCGAGGCGACCGTACCCGCCAGATGGCGGAGGACGTCATCCCCAAGCTTCCCTGCAGGACGGTCATGGCCGTCGGCAAGAACACCAAGCCCATTACGGACGCCTTCCATAAGGGCAAATTCAAGGCCGAGTATCTGAACCTCGACTCCGCAAGGCCCGAGAAGGTCGTCGCCGAGATCGAAAAGCGCCTCGGCAAGGCCGTGATATTCGGCATAGGCAACATCCACGGTATAGGCGAAGAGCTTATCGAGGGGATCATGAACATCGGTAAAAATGAAAAGGAGGATGGCGTCAACGCCTGATCGGTATGGAACTGTCGTATGTTTACACTTCAATAATATTGGGTATCGCTGTCAGCCTTATATTCACTGAGCTGACCGGTATCTCCGCGGGCGGCATAGTCGTTCCCGCTTATCTCGCGCTCACCGTCAACCAGCCCAGCGTGCTCATCAGCACCGTCGCGATCGGCCTCGTCGCCTACGTCGTAGTCGAGTTCGGCCTTTCACGCTTCCTGATGCTCTACGGCAAGCGCAAGTTCGCGGCGTTCGTGTTCATAGCGCTGATACTCCGCATAATCTTCAACCTCGCGTTCGGCGGCATATTCGACGCTCTCGACGCGTTGACCAGCGTCGGCGTCATCACCGCGGCCCTCATAGCTTCCACCGTTTCCAAGCAGGGCCTTCCCTACACTCTTCTCGGCACCGTCGTCGTAACTGCGATCGTCTACGTCGGCGCGGAACTCATTGCAATGGTGTGAGGAGCTTAAGATGGATCCTAACGCAAAACTCAGTTTAAGATACAGGGTGCAGCGCAGCATCCGGAGGAGGAAGCCGATATCCCCCCTCTGGTACCTGCTGATCGCCGCGTTCCTTATCGGGATCTGCGTCCTTCTGAAGCATTTCCCGATCGATAAGAAGCCCGCCTCCTACGACGGCATCGCCGGAACGGGCGTCTTCACCGCCACCTTCGCCGGGAACGTCAACTCGGTCGGCGACGGCGAGAAGATGACCGCCGCCGATTACGCCGCCTATTTCGAAGGCGTGAAGGAGCTCTTCGCCAAGTCCGATTACGTGAGCGTCGCCGTGAACGACCCCATACTGGACGATCACGTCGAGACCTACAAGAGCGGCATGTCCGTCAAGTTCTCCGAGAAGTACTTCAATTACGAGCTCGCCGACGCCCTGCGCGGCCTCAACGTAACGGACGCCGTCATCTGCAACAGGAACATTTTCCGTTACGGCTCGAAGGGCGCTCTGGAGACCGCTAAGACTCTTGAAATGGCGGATATGTACATCTCCGGCATCGAGACCTCCAACTCAGTTGACGGCGTCGATATCTCCATCTACAATACCGGAGATTTCGATATCATTCACATCGGAGCCGAGGCCTCCGACGACAGGACTCGCGATTACTCCAGCTACGATATCCGCACCTATAACGCGAAGGACAACAACGTTGCCCGCGATATCGAGAACATCCGTCAGCAGAACCCCCGCGCGTTCATCGCGGTGACCTTCAGCTGGGGCGAGAATTACCTGCTCAAGCCCTCCTCCTACATGAAGAAGCTCTGCCGCTCCGCTATCGACGCGGGCGCGAACCTCGTCATCGGCACGGGCATCCAGATGGTGCTCTCCGCCGAAAAGTACGGCGACGGCTACATTTTCTACGGTCTCGGCAACCTCGTTTCCGAGGAGGCCTACACGATGACTCAGCGCGGCGCGATACTCAACTGCGTATTCGACGAGGCCGGTCACGTGACCTATGAGCTCGTCCCGCTCTCCGTAAAGAACGGAACTCCCCAGCTCAGCGATTCCAAACTGATACTCAGGACCCTCGTTTCCGACATCGGCAAGGAAGCCGAATACAGGATCGAAAACGGCAGGCTGATCCTCAACTAAACAAGGTTGGTACAAAACATGGAAAAGAAAAAGGTACAGCAGAAGAAGAAAAACAACAAGGGCCTTGTGGCGTTTACCGCCATCGCTCTCGTGCTCGCGATCGCTCTCGGCGCGATAGTCTATCTCCCGAAGCTCCTCAAGAAGAACAACGATCCCATCGAAGTTCTTACCACGAGCACGCCCTCGCCCATCCCCACCGACAGTCAGGGCGTACCCATCGTGACCGCGGCTCCCACCGATATCGACGTTACGCCCACTGAGGAAGTGACCGTCGTCGCCAAGAACAATTACGCGGTAAGCTGCTCCAATCCCTACGTCACGGCGATCGGCATGAACATACTCGAAAACGGAGGCAACGCCGTCGACGCGATAGTCGCCATGAGCTTCGCCCTCGGCGTGCTCGAGCCCTACGCTTCCGGCGTGGGCGGAGGCGGCGGCATGCTCGTCTACGATCCCGCTACCGGCGAGAGCACCTTCTACGATTACCGCGACGCGGCCTGCTCCAACATCAACACCCCGCTCGGCAAGGTAGGCCTTCCCGGATTCGTGCTCGGCATGGAGACGGTCAGCAAGAACCACGGCAAGCTCGATTGGGGCTCCCTGATACAGCCCGCCATCGAGTATGCGGAGAACGGCTTCGCCATCTCTCCCAGCTTCGCAAGGCATCTTCAGTCCTCCAGGAGCAAGCTCAGCAGCAAGAGGAACCCCCAGTTCTTCAACGGCAGCAGGCTCCTCGTTGAGGGCGAGACCATCTATCAGCTCGACCTGGCCGACACCTACCGCAAGATCCAGAGATACGGCAGCACCGTCTTCTATCACGGCGCGATCGCCGAGCATATCATTGCGAACACCAAGCTCGAGCAGCAGGATTTCGATATGTACCAGGTGCAGGTGCGCACTCCGGTCACCGGAACGTACCTCGGCAACACCATAGTTTCCGCGCCCGCGCCCTTCTCCGGCACGACGCTCATCCAGATGCTCTCCATAGCGGAGAAGATCAACTACACCGATTATGACGACGACGTGGTCGCTTACGCCAAGGTCATGGCTTCGCTCTCCACGGTCACCCTCAAGGACCGTCTTAAGAGCATCTGCGATCCCGCCTACCATACCGTTCCCGCGAACCTCCTCTCCGAGGATCATATCAACAAGCTCCTCGAGAAGGTCAAGGCCGGCGCCGTCGAGTACATCGACGAGGATCCCGAGCACACCAGCACGACGCATATCTCCGTCATCGACGCGAACGGCATGATGGCTTCCGCCACGAACACCCTTTCCGACTTCTTCGGCATCGGCGTTTACGTTGACGGCTTCTTCATGAACGACACCATGGTCACCTCCAGCAAGGAGACCATCGCCAGGAACTACTGCCAGCGCGGTCAGCGCCCACGTTCCTTCGCGATGCCCACCTTCATCTTCTGCCAGGACGGCTCCAAGCTCGTTCTCGGCTCCTCCGGCGGCGACAGGATCCCCCAGACCGTAATGCAGATAATCGTCCGCTATTTCCAGGGCGAATCCCTGCAGGAGGCCTGCGACCGTCCCCGTCTGTTCATCCAGGGCTATATCTACCGAATCGAGGATTCCAAGACGATAGACCCGGAGGGCAAGATCAGCAAGAGCGGCTTCTACAATGTCGGCTTCTCCAGCAACGAGTTCTTCGGCGCGTTCAACGCTGTCGGAGTCGATAAGGACGGCAAGGCCTTCGGCGCGTCCGACGGGCGAAGGTACGGCTCCTTCTCCTCCGCGGACGGCGAGAACATCCCGGACGAGGAGAACGACGGCTGATAATTTGAGCGTTCAAAGCCCCTTCATTCAGCATGAGGGGGCTTTTTTCGCGTCCGTTTGCGGGGCCGATTGGCTTTGACATAAGTCCGCCGCTGTGGTACAATCAAAACATATCCGACCTAAGGAGTTAATCAATGAAGCGTTTTTTGATTGCGGCTGTGATAATATCGGCTTTATGGGCGATAATTTTCTGCGGCTGCGGGAAGGAACCCGGCAAGGATCCGGTATCTCCCACCGAAGAGACGGCGACCGAAGCGCCGCTTGTCGATGAAAAGGTGATCGAGCTCGCCGCGGCTTTCAGGCTTTTCGGCGGCGTCGACGCGCAGACCGGCCTTGATCTTGGCCGTCTGGAGCATTTCGTCTACTGCATGTACACCTCTTCGCTTGAGGAATGCGAGCTCGAGGGCTACGGCAGGGTGTCGGTCGAGACCGCGGACGCGATGATAAACGCCGTACTGGGAGTGGATCCCAAGGGCATACTCCGCACCGAGTACGATCCCACCAAGGAGCAGGAGCTCTTCTGCCTCAATTCGTATTACTACGTCCGCAGGACGGACGGCTCCGGCTTCAGGTATGAGATAAAGTCGGACGAAGAGGTCAAGAACGACAAGGGAGAGGTCCAAGGCAGGGAGGTCAGCGTGAACGTATTCGAAGGCGACGAGCTCGAGTCCGTTCTCGTCATGAAGCTGCTACCGCCGGAGGAAGGCGCGCTTTATTACCGCGTCGTCGGCTGCGAAGTCCGGTTTACAAAGTAAGGCCCGATCACTCGGAACGCATATCAGGAGGAAATGAAATGGGCAGGATGAATCTGCTTTCCAACTGCATCAACAAGACCACGGGCGCCGTGGAGGGCTTCTGCCTCGTAAAGACGGTGCAGGTAAGGAACAACGTAAAGGGCGCCGATTATCTCGATTTCGTACTGGCCGACCGCGGCGGCGAGATAAACGCCAAGCTCTGGGATTACCAGGCCGCCGTGCACGGCGCGTTCGCATCGGGCGATATAATAAAGGTGCGCGGCACGATCAATCTCTGGAAGGACGTCGAACAGCTCAAGATCGACCGCATCCGCCACAAGAGGGCGGACGACGATATCGACATGAGCGAGATAGTCGCAAGCTCCCCCGTGAACGGGGAGGAGATGTTCGACCGCATCTATGAATTCGCGGGCACTTTCGGCGACGCGGACCTGACCCGCCTGACGCAGTATCTTCTGAGGGGCAGGAAGGAGAAGATCGCCGCGTATCCCGCCGCGCTGAGGCTCCATCACGCCGAAAGGAACGGCCTCATGTTCCATACGGGGACCATGCTCGAGGTGGCGAAGAAGATAGTCGAGGTCTACAAGCCCCTCTATCCCGAGCTTTCGAGCGATCTCGTCTACTGCGGCGTGATACTGCACGACATCGCCAAGACGGAGGAGCTCGAGGTGAGCGATCTTGGCATCGCGACGGCTTACAGCACGCGCGGCCAGCTCATGGGGCATATCAATATGGGCGTTTCGATGGTCGAACAGGCCGCTGCGGAGCTTCAGCTCTCCGAGGAGCTGACCACGCTCGTATCCCACATACTGCTCTCGCATCACGGGGTACCCGATTTCGGCTCCCCGAAATACCCGATGTTCCCAGAGGCGGAGATCGTTTCGAGCATAGACATGCTCGACGCGCGCATGTTCGAGATGTACGACGCGCTTGGCTCCGTAAAGGTGGGCGAATTCACGGAACGCCAGTGGGCGATGGACAACCGCCAGCTTTACAGGCACGGCCACGGCGTGATCAAGGAAGACTGATAACCTATTTTATCCGAAAGGGGGCGGGCCCATGAAAAAAGCAACGGCGCTTCTTTTGTTGGCCGCGCTCCTTTTTGCGTTCTCTGCGGGCTGCGGAAGGCGCGTTCAGCCCCCGCCCGCGCGGCCCACGGCGAAGCCCGCTCCGACGGAGCTGCCCACCGAAAGGCCGCCCATACCGGACGACGCTCCGCAGTACACCTATACCGCGGCGTTCGACAGCATGGCTTCCTGCTGGGATCCGCACAGGCTGAAAACGAAGGAGGACGGCGTCGTATCGAGCTTCCTCACCTCGCCCCTCGTCGCGAGAGTCGAGACCGACACCGAGGCGCGCGAGTACGAGTGGGTCTTCGAGATGGCGGAGAATATCGAGGACGTCACCTTCACGAACCGCGGCTATCTTGAAAAATACGGCTGCGAGCTCGGCGGAGTACCGAAAGGCAGCGTCAATTCGGGCTACGTTTTCCGTATAACGCTCAGGCCCTCCGTCTGGGAGGACGGGACCCCCGTGACCGCCGATTCGTTCATCTATTCAATGCGCCGCCTGCTGGATCCCGCGCTCGGCAATCCCGGCGCGGAGGCTTTCGTAAAGGGCCCCGCCGCGATAGCGGGAGGGGAGAGCTATTATGTTTCCGGCAGGGAGGTATTGAGGGAGAACGCAGGATCCGAGCTCTACTCGTTCGATAAACTGAAAAAGGACGCGGACGGCTTTTATAAAGCGCCCTCGGGCGAAAGGGTTTACTGGGCGGTGGATTATCCGCTCGGCGTCTGGCTGGACGGCGGGACCCCGAAGGAGCTCGTCGCGGCATACGGCGAGGCGTTCTTCCCGATGGACAAATGGAACGAACTGCTGAAGCTGACGGGCAGCAACGGCCTCGCGCCTGTCACTGACGAGACCTACGCCCTGATGAGCGCGCTCTTCTCCCCGGAGGACGGGAGCGAGCTGCCCTATTTCCTCATCATAGCGGGGAGCCCGAAGAAGCTCGATTTCGATAAGACCGTCGGCATCTGCAAGGTCGACGAGCTGGTATTCGATTACGTCTGCGGAGCCCGCGCAACGACGGAAGAGGTCTATTCCCTTCTTTCCCGCAGCTGGCTCGTTTACGAGCCGTACTGCGAAAAGGGCGCGTACGGCACTTCTCCCGATAACACCATGAGCTGCGGTCCGTACAGGCTCGTCCAATCCGGAGCGGGCAGGATACTGCTCGAAAGGAACCCCAACTGGTACGGCTGGGAGACCGCGCAGAACGGCGATCTCATATCCTTCACGGGCTTCCACGTCAACGGCGAGCACCTGAGGCGCTTCGAAACGACGAGAGTCGAATTCGTAAGGCTCACCTCCGCCGCGGCGAGGGAGGGCTTCCTTTCGGGAAGGCTGACGGAATGGACGCCCGAAGCGGGGGATATAGAGGAGCACCGAAGGAGCGAAAGGCTCCGTATAAAGGGAAACACGGATACGGTTTGCCTTCTGATAAACGCGGACGCTTCGGCTCTCGCGGATCTCGATCTCAGGGGAAACGTCAATTCGTCCGTGCTGGGGAACCTCAATTTCCGCCGCGCGCTTGAGATCTGCATCGACCGCGCCGAAGCCGCGAAGCTCACGGCGGGATATTCCCCCTGCCTCGGGCTGATCAATGAAAACTGCCTCGTCGACAAGGCCGAAGCCTCGCGCTTCTATCGCGATACCGAGCAGGCAATGCAGGCGCTCTGCGATCATTATGGTGCGGAGTTCGGCGAGGGCGCGGGATATGCAACGCTCGAAGCGGCTTACGAAAGCCTTACGGGCTTCGATCCCGTCTTTGCAGGTGAGATAATGCGCACCGCGTGCGAGGAGCTTGCGGCCGAGGGGCTTTATACCGAGGGCGCCGAGATATTAATAAGGGTCGCGTGGTCGCAGGGGGATCTCACCGCCGCGGACGGCGCGCTCTGCGAGCTGATATCCGATTACATGAGCGCTGCCGCCGCCGATTCCGGCTTCGGCAGGATCACTCTCGTTCCCATGGGGCACGTCAAGGATCCCGCGTCTGCGGTCTCCCGCGGGGAGTACGCGATGGGGCTGTACACCTTCTCGGGCGAAGATGCGTTCCGCTCGCTCGGAGTATTCCTCGATCCCGAGGATCCGGGCTTCGTCCCCACAGGCGCGGCCTGTTCCGAGCCCGCCTCGATAAACGTCGGCTCTGCGGACGTGACCATGACGAGGCAGGAATGGGAGGCTTCGCTGACTTTCCCGGGGAGGTACGCCGACGCCGAAGCGGATACGCGCCTTACGATACTTGCCGAGCTTGAAAGACAGTGCCTTGAAAGACGCTCCTGCATACCGCTCTTTTCGGGAGCGGAGGCAAGGATGCTCTCGGAAAAGGCGCAGTCCGTATCCGACGATCCGGGCGGCGGCCTCTGCTTCGGCTGCTTCGAACTGCTCGCCTACAACTATAACGACGCGGAATGGGAGGAGCGCCTCGCCGCCGCGGAGGAATGACCGATATTTGACGCCTCGGCTCCCCTCGTTCAAAGAGGGGGGCCGAGCGTTTCATGTAAAGCTGGCGCAAAGGATCATATATTTTGATGCCGGTGCTATTTTTTGTATTTTTTCCCGTCCTGTATAGTGAAGGATCCTTTAGAAAGGAATAGGGGGATATGGACGACATAAAGCTGTTGGAGCTTTATTTCAACCGAGATGAGGAAGCAATAAAGCAAACCCACGTAAAATACGGGGATTACTGCTTTGCGGTTGCTAACAACATACTTTCAAACAGAGAGGATGCGGAGGAATGCGTCAACGACACCTATTTGAAGGCATGGAACAGCATACCGCCGCAGCGACCCAAGGTGTTAAGGCTGTTCCTTGCGAGGATCGCCCGCAATATGTCGCTTGACCGTTATGAAAAGCGAATGACTCAAAAGCGCGGAGGCGGGGAAACGGAGCTTGCCATTGAGGAGCTTTCCGAATGCATAGGGGGCTCGGCAAGCGTTGAGGGCGAGATAATGAAGAAGGAACTCGAAAACACGGTCAAACGATTCATTAAAAGCCTGAACGAGAGAGACCGCACGGTTTTCCTGCGAAGATACTTCTATTTGGAACCAAACCCAAAGATAGCCCAAAGACTTGACATGAGCTCGGACAGTATTGCCGCCGTCCTGAACCGTATTCGAAAGAAACTGAGGAAATACCTTGAAAAGGAGGGTTATTTCAATGAAAGGCAATGATCTGCTGAGAGCGATCGGCGCTGCCGAGGATGCGGATCTTATCCTTGCCGAAAGCGCTTCGAAGAAAAAAGCATGGGGCGGATACCGCTATATCTGGGCGGCAGCGGCGGCTGCGGTATTGGTACTCGCGCTTGCCGTCGTGCCCAAGCTGATAAAAAAACCGAACGACGATCATCATGCATTTGTTCCGACTGAGGATCCCACACAGGGGGCGCAGCTGCCTGCGCAGCATACAACGGAAGCGGCGCTGTCCGCGGAACCCGGCTCCGAACACCCCACGCAGCCCGCTGTCACGATCGCGCCAACGGAATATGTGACGGATGGCCCCACAAGTCTCCCCACCGATGATCCGACCGACGCGCCCACTGCGCCGCCTACTGCAAGGCCCACGGATGTTCCCACCGAGAGACCTACCGCGGCTCCCACGGAACGCCCGACCGAGAGACCGACAGCAGTTCCCACGGAACGACCGACCGAGAGACCGACAGCTGCGCCCACTCAGCGTCCGACGGAAAGGCCGACAGCTCAGCCCACAGAGAAACCCACACCCGGTCCCACGCCCGTTCCTACGGAAACTCCGACGGAGGATCCCACGCCCACTCCGACGGTTGCCGTTGCGACAGACGCGCCTCTCTTCGACGAGTTCTCGTCAGAAGAAGAGCTCGTTGAGAGGATCAGGATGGGCGGAGGCGTATACGATTCCATCCGATACTTCTATGCGCCGAAGCGCGCTCCCGAGGGGGCAGCCCTTAGCGGGATCGTCGTTTCGAACGTTGGGATAAGCTTCTCTTACAGCTCCCAAGACGGCTCCCTGCACTATGAATTCATGTGGCTGTGGAATACCGATCCGGATGAGTACATCGAAAGATTCATCAGAAGCGGCGTACAGTATGAGAAGCTCGGCAGATACTATACCTATTATGCCGATCAGCTGAGCAGTCAGCCCTCCGTGCTTTGGAAGCAGGACGGCGCAATGCTCTTTGCTTCGGTGCCGCCCGATCCGACGCTCGAGGAGCTTGAATACTTCTGCGATGCAAGATTGGTTAGGATCGATTGATACGGAAGGAGACCCGAGAAAACCTCGGGCCTCTTTCTTTTTGCAGGTCCTTTGCATCTTCTTCCCGTTGACGAACAACAATAATGTGGTATAATAAACTGATTTTATATTGCTTTATCCGTTTTCGGATGAAGAGGAAGGAAGCCCTTTCATTCGGGGCGAAAGGATCTATATGAATAAATACTACATCACCACTCCCATCTACTACCCCAGCGCGAATCCGCACATCGGGCATACCTACTGCACCGTCAACACCGACGCGCTTGCCCGTTTCAAGCGAATGACGGGGCACGAGGTGTTTTTCCTCACCGGCACGGACGAGCACGGCCAGAAGATAGAGATGTACGCCAAGAAGAACGGCTGCGAGCCGCAGGAGTACGCCGATAAGATAACCTCGGGCTTCAAACGCCTCTGGGAGCTCATGGATATCTCCAACGACGGCTTCATCAGGACCACCGACAAGCGCCATATGGAGTGCGTGCAGAAGGTGTTCAAAAAGCTCTACGATCAGGGCGATATCTATAAATCCGAATACAGCGGCCATTACTGCGCCCAGTGCGAGGCCTTCTGGACGGAGACCCAGCTCAAGGAGGCGGGCGGCGTCTGCCCCGACTGCGGCAGGAAGACAGAGCTTGCCAAGGAGGAGGCGTATTTCCTCCGCGTATCGAAGTACGCGCCCAGGCTCATCGAGTACATCAGGGAGAATCCCGATTTCATACAGCCCGTTTCGAGGGCGAACGAGATGCTCAACAATTTCCTCCTGCCCGGCTGCGAGGATCTCTGCGTCACGAGGAGCACCTTCAAGTGGGGCGTTCCCGTTCCCTTTGACGAGCGTCACGTCGTCTACGTCTGGGTGGATGCGCTCGTGAACTATCTCTCCGCGATAGGCTATCTTTCGGAGGACGATTCCCTATACCGCAAATTCTGGCCCGCTGACGTGCATATCGTGGGCAAGGAGATAATAAGGTTCCACACGATAATCTGGCCCATTATGCTTATGGCGCTCGGTCTTCCCCTTCCCAAGAAGATCTACGGCCACGGCTGGCTCCTCTTCGACGGCGACAAGATGTCCAAATCCAAGGGCAACGTCGTCGATCCGTTCGTGCTCGTCGAGCGCTACGGCGTGGACGCCATTCGCTATTTCCTCCTCAGCGAGTTCCCGTTCGGCAACGACGGCAATTTCGATAACGCCACCCTCATTACGAGGATCAACAGCGATCTCGCGAACGATCTGGGCAATCTGCTCTCGCGCACGGTGGCGATGATCGGCAAGTATTTCGGCGGCCGCCTTCCCGAGGCGAACTGTACAGTTCCGGAGGAGGACGCGCCCGTTATCGAGGCCGCGGTCTCCCTTGCTGAGAGGATGGAGCGCGCTATGGACGAGATACATCCGCATATCGCCCTCGCGGAGATATGGAAGCTCATAAGCCTCTGCAACAAGTACATCGACGTGACCGCCCCCTGGGTCCTCGCGAAGGACGAGGAGAGGAAGACAAGGCTCGGCACGGTGCTCTATAACCTTGCCGAGGCGCTGAGGATCATCGCCGTCGCCGTCGGGCCCTTCATGCCCAACACCCCGAAGAAGATGTTCGAGCAGCTCGGCATAGAGGAGGGCGAGCTCACGACCTTTGAAAGCATTAAGACGTTCGGCCTCATGAAGCCCGGCACGGAAGTCAAAAAGGGCGAGGCGATATTCCCACGCATCGACGCCAAGGCCGAGATGGAGTTCCTCGACAACATGATAGAGGAGCAGAGGAAGAAGGCCGAGGCCATGAAGGCCGCTGAACTTGCCGCGGAGGCAAAGACCGCGGAGCCTGCAAAGGAGCCCGAGAAGCCCGCGCCCGCAGAGGAAGAGAAAAAGGAGCCCGAAAAGCCCGTCATCACCTACGACGATTTCGCCAAGCTGGATCTCAGGGTCGCAAAGGTATTGGATTGCGTCGAGGTCAAGAAATCGAAGCACCTTTACAACATCACGCTCGAGCTGGGCGAGGAGAAGCGCACGGTGCTCTCCGGCATCAAGGACTGGGTAAAGCCCGAGGACATTATCGGAAAGAACGTGGTAATGGTCTACAATCTCGCCCCGCGCAAGATGTGCGGCATCGAGAGCTGCGGCATGATACTCTGCGCCTCCACCGAGGGCGACGGGGACGTGGTGCCGCTGACCACGCTCCGCGACATCGGGAGCGGGAATAAAATAAGGTAAAACAACTAAAAGACCCGGCGTGCCCGATATGGCGCGCCGGGTCTTTGCTTCGCTCTGCCCGTGAAGTCCACGGGGCGGACTGCTGTCGCAGGCGACAGACTGCCGCCCGTTGATTTCCTTTCAAATCATCCACCGGATGATTTGAATTGCAAGCAACCGGAAATCAACCTCAAACCCGCGTTTCACTGCGTTCAACGCGGGCAATAAAGCCCCGTTTCCCGCGGAACAAAAAAGCAGCCATGCGATGCATGGCTGCTTTTTGTGGAGCGGGAAACGGGGCTCGAACCCGCCACCTCCGCCTTGGCAAGGCGGCGCTCTACCAAATGAGCTATTCCCGCATATTCGGTTCCGTTCCTGTGAGGAACAGACATTATTATACATATGGGGGCGCGGGGTGTCAAGCATTAATTTTCGCAAAAGGGAAAATATACAGGCGGCCCGCGGGAGGCGGCGGGAGGGAAGTACAATTTAAGGCCTCCCTTTTTGAAAAGGTACTTGAAATCCGCGGCGCGAGAGTGCATAATATAAATGTTGAAATCTACCTGTTCGGAGGATCCGCATATGAAGGACGGAGGCTTTTTCAAGAACGGCACGGTCAGAACGATCGCCGCGCTCCTTTGCGTCGCGCTCTTTCTGGGGTTCGTCGCGTTCATGACGAGCCAGTTCCTCTCGCAGAGGAGGAAGCTTGCCGAGCTCAATTCCGAAAGGCAACAGCTGAACGACAGGATAAACGAGCTCCTCAGGGAGCAGGAAAGACTGCAGTCGGATCTTGAATACATCAAGTCCCCCGAGGGGCTGAGAAGATACGCGAGAGAGGAGCTGGGCTACATACTTCCCGGCGACGAGAGGATCTACGAGTGAGCGATTTCGCCGTTATCGATATCGGAAGCAACTCCATAAGATACGCCGAGGAAAGAAACGGCCGCTTCCCCATTAAGGAAGTCTATACAACGAGGCTCGGTCTCGGGCTGTCCGAAACGGGCAGGCTTGCCGAGAAGACCGTCGAAAAGAGCCTCGTTGTTTTGCGCGCTCTGGGGCGCAGGGCGAGGGCCGCAGGCTATATCCCCGCCGCGTACGCCACGAGCGCAGTCAGGGACGCCGAAAACGGGCGCGATTTCGCCGCGCTGACCGAGACGGAATGCGGCTTCCCCGTGAGGATACTCACGGGAGAGGAGGAGGCGAGATTCGCTTTCAACGGGGCCGTCGGAGAGGGCGGCGCGTTCGACGCCATGCTCGATATAGGCGGCGCCTCCATGCAGGTCGTCACGAAGGATGCGGGCGTCTCGTTCCGCGCGGGCTGCGTCCGCTGCGGCGATATCGCCAGGAAGGCGACCGGCGCTCCCGACTGCGATACGGACAGGCTCGCCCAGCAGAAGGCCGTGACGGACTACATGGACGGCATAATAGACCTGCCGGATATCAAGGTCAAGTCCCTCGTCGGAGTCGGCGGTACGATAACCACGCTCGCCGCCCTTGAAGCGGGGCTCACGGAGTTTTCGGCCGAAGCGGTCGAAAGCACGGCGCTGACACGCGAAGGAGTATCGCGCCTCATTGAACGGCTCGCCGCCATGGGCGAAAGACGCAGGGAGCATCCCCTCCTTATAAAGAGGCACGACGTGATACTCTACGGCGCGTACATACTTCATCACGCCATGGAACTGCTTGGGGTTAATGCCCTCGGCGTCAGCTGTAAGGACGGCATGGAAGGCTTCCTCGAAACGGTGAAAAATGGAAGATAACAGGATCGAAAACGAGATGAACGAAACCGCGGTAAACGCGGCCGTTCCCGGGAAGAGGACCACCCTGTGGCAGCTCTTCACGGCCTTCATGCGCATAGGCGCGTTCACGTTCGGCGGGGGATACGCAATGCTCCCCATGCTGGAGAGGGAATGCGTTGAAAGATCGGGCTGGGTCACGCATGACGAACTGCTCGATTACTTCGCCATCGGCCAGTGCACGCCGGGCGTTATCGCCGTCAACACGGCGACCTTCGTCGGCAAGAAGGAGCGCGGCATCCCCGGCGCTCTCGTCGCTACAGCGGGCGTGGTGCTGCCCTCGTTCGTAATAATCTGCATACTCACGGCGCTGCTCGCGAACTTTGCGGAGATCACCTGGGTGAAATACGCGCTGCACGGCATAAGAGTCGCCGTGGGCGTACTGATACTCAATACGGTCATAAAGCTCGTCAGGGAGAAGATAAAGGACGGTCTCGGCTACGTGCTCTGCATACTGGCGTTTCTGCTCGTGGCGCTGCCCGGCACGCTGGGGCTCCCGTTCAGGATATCGCCCGTGTTCGTCGTGATAGGCGCGGCGGTCATCGGCATAGTTCGGGGCTTTCTCACCTCGGGAAGGGGGAAGGCGTAAATGAGCATCTACCTCATCCTGATCTACGAATTCTTCAAGATTGGCCTCTTCGCCGCGGGCGGCGGCCTTGCGACGCTCCCGTTCCTCAGCGCTCTGGCGGATAAATACCCCTGGCTGACCTCCGACATGATAAGCCAGATGGTCGCGCTTTCGGAATCGACGCCCGGCCCCCTGGGCATAAACATGGCGACGTACTCCGGTTACATGGCGGGGTACAACACGTTCGGCAGCCCGCTGCTCGGCGTCACCACGGCGTTCACTGCGACGGCCTCGCTCGTCGCGCCTTCGTTCATAGTCATACTCATCGTCAGCCGCGTGCTGGATAAGTACAAGAACAGCAAGCTCGTGAACGACGCTTTCTCGGGCCTGCGCCCGGCCGTTGCGGGACTTATCGCCGCGGCGGCGTGGTCGGTCATCGGATCGACGCTGTTCGACTTTCACGCCGCCTCGTTCGGGGCCGCGTTCAAGCTCCCGGAGATCGCGCTCTTCGCCGTCCTCATGGTCGTGACGAACATCAAGAAGCTCAAGAAGCTCCATCCGCTCGTGATAATACTTGCGGCCGCCGTGCTTGGCGTGGTCATAGGCTATACGATCGGCTGGAATTAACGTCTTTTAAGGCGATAATTAAAAATATCGTGTTTTTCAGCGGCATTGCCAAACGCGGGTTTTTGCTGTATAATAATAAAGTTAATTATGCAAAGGAGTTCTGATCCATGTCCAAGATAAAGCTTTACGGCGGCGGGACCATCCCCGTTGAGATGCACCGTGTGACCACCGTCCATACCATCCGCCTTCTCCCCGTCGAGGAGCGCATAAAGGCGCTCGACGCGGCGGGCAACTGCTCCTATAATCTCAAGGCGGAGGACGTATTCATCGACATGCTCACCGACAGCGGCTTCAACGCCATGAGCGACGAGCAGGCCGGCGCGTTCCATCTCGCCGATTACGCCTACGCAGGCGGAGCGAGCTACTACCGCATGGCCGATAAAGTCAGGGAGGTGCTCGGCAAGGAGTATTTCCTTCCCGTCCATCAGGGCAGGGCGTGCGAGCAGATGATCGCCCGTTCCTTCGTCAAGCCAGGCGACAAGCTCCCCACGAACTTCCATTTCTGCACCTTCGCGACACAGGTCCAGCTCCAGGGCGGCGAAGTGGTCGAAATGCTCCAGGAGAAGGGCCTCGTCACCGGCGGGGACGACGGCTTCAAGGGCGATTACGATCTTGAAAAGCTCGAAAAATTCCTCAGCGAGACCCCGAAGGAGAAGGTCCCCTTCGTGAGGATCGAGGCCGGCACGAATCTGATCGGCGGCCAGCCCATCTCGATGGACAACATACTCGCCGTTTCCGCCATCTGCAAGAAGCACGGCGTGAGGACGCTGCTCGACATGAGCCTTGCGATGGACAACATCCATTTCATAAAGGTGCGTGACGAGAAGCGCAAGGATAAGACCATCCGCGAGATCACGAGGGAGCTCGCCGACGCCGTCGACATCATCTATTTCAGCGGACGCAAGCTCGGCTTCGCGAGGGGCGGCGGCATCTGCATGAACGATCACGACGATTTTATCACCGTCCGCGGGTTCGTCTCCTGCTTCGAGGGCTTCCCCACGTTCGGCGGCATGAGCTCCGCGGAGCTCGAGGTGATGCGCGTCGGCTTTGACGACACCATGAACGAGGACGTCATCTCCCAGGGGCCCGATTTCATCGAGTACATGGTGGAGGAGTTCAAGAAGCGCGGCGTTCCCGTGGTAACCCCCGCGGGCGGCCTCGGCTGTCATCTCGACGCGGACAGGTTCTGCGCGCATCTCGGGAAGAAGGATTTCCGCGCTGCGGCGCTCGCGGCGGCTATATACGTCGTCAGCGGCGCAAGGGGCATGGAGCGCGGCCTCTCCAGCGAGAAGCCCGAGGATTCCATCTGTCCCTTCGAGCTCGTAAGGCTCGCCGTGCCGAGGCGCGTCTACACGCTCTCCCATATCATGTACGTTATCGACCGCGTGACCTGGCTCTACGAGCACCGCGAAATGATAGGCGCCATGCGCTGGGAGGACGAGAGCAGGGATGAGCATTCCTTCATCGATTTCCTGCGCCCCGTAGGCGACTGGCGCGAGAAGCTCGCGGAGGAGTACAAGAAGGCGGAGCTCGAATAAAACGAATAAAAAGCGGCTGTGCCGCTTTTTTGATAAGGAACGGAGAATACTCATGAAGCTCATTATAGCATCCAACAACAGGCACAAGATAGAAGAGATAAAGGCCATGCTGGGCGTCAGGTTCGAGACCGTGCTCGGCATGCGCGAGGCGGGGCTCGAGCTCGAGGTGGACGAAAACGCCGATACGCTCGAGGGCAACGCGAGGAAGAAGGCTTACGAGGTGTTCGCGCTCGCCGACTCCATGGGCATTATGGAGGAGGGCGACGCGGTGCTCGCGGACGATACCGGCCTGCTCGTCGACGCGCTTGACGGCGCGCCCGGCGTCAGGAGCGCGAGATACGCCACGGACGGGCACGACGACGCGGCCAACAGGGCGAAGCTCCTCCAGGAGCTTTCCGGCGTCCCCTTTGAAAAGCGCGGGGCGCATTTTGCCACCGCCATGGTATTGAGGACGAAGGGCGCGCCCGATATAGAGGCGACGGGCCGCGTCTTCGGCGTCATCACGGAAAAGGAGCGCGGCGAAAACGGCTTCGGCTACGATCCGCTCTTCCTGTACGAGCCCGCGGGCAAGACCTTCGCGGAAATGAACGCGGAAGAAAAGAACGGCGTCAGCCATCGAAGGAACGCGCTTTCGCTCGTGCTGGCGGCATTGAACTGATATGATCAGGATAGGCGTCATATCCGATACCCACGGGAGCCTCGCAGCACTCGACGCCTGCATAAGGGCGGCGGGCGAGGTGGACTGCTGGTTCCATCTTGGGGATTACGCTTCGGACGCAAAGCGCCTGGAGAGGACGGGCAAGCCCGTTTACCGCGTGCTCGGCAACTGCGACGGAGGCTTCGTTTCGAGCCTGACCGAGGCGACCTTCCCCGAAAAGCAGAAGGAGATCTGCACCGAGGCCGTCGTCAATATCGGCGGGGCGAGGATACTCCTCTGCCACGGGCACACCATGGGCGTCGATCTGGGAAGCTGGTCGATTGGCTACAGGGCGGAGGAGCTCTGCTGTTCGGCGGCGCTCTATGGGCATACGCATATAGCCGAGCTTTCTGCCTTCGGAAAGGTGCTGAAGCTCAACCCCGGCAGCCCCTCCCGTCCGAGGGCGGGAAGAAAGCCGAGCTTCGCAGTCATGGAGATCGAAAACGGCGACGTGAATGCGGGGATAAAGATACTGTCGTAAAGGAGAGATTATGGACGAACGGAAGCTTTTAGAGGCTCTTCACACGGCGGAACGGCTGAAGGACGCGGTGAGGCATTGCTATACCTCCGGCGGGCGCCGCGAGAGCGTGGCGGAGCACAGCTGGCGCGCCGCGCTGACGGCGTATCTCGTTTCGGACGAATTCCCCGAGGCGGATATGAACAAGGTGATAAAGATGTGCCTCATACACGATCTCGGCGAGGCGTTCACCGGCGACATACCCGTTTTCAAAAAGACGGCCGAGGACAGAGCGCGCGAGGAGGAGCTTCTTTTATCGTGGACGAAGTCCCTGCCGGAGCCCTTCGCCTCCGATATGACGGCGCTCTATCGGGAGATGGCGGAGATGAAGACCGCGGAAGCGAAGATCTACAAGGCGATGGACAGCCTCGAGGCCGTCATTCAGCATAACGAATCCGATATAGAGACCTGGGAGCCGCACGAATACGAGCTCAACAGGAATTACGCTTACGACAGGGTGGAGTTCTCGCCCTACCTTAAAAGGCTCCGCGCCGCGATACGCGCCGAGACCGAGGCGAAGAT
The DNA here is from genome assembly GCA_024698505.1 of Clostridiales bacterium. Lineage (GTDB taxonomy): Bacteria > Bacillota > Clostridia > Christensenellales > CAG-138 > UBA3857. The sequence goes on from JAILRE010000028.1 coordinate 52,237, forward strand.
AGAAGAAGCCTCCGCGCGGGAGGACGGGGACGGCGCCTGATCGGGAGCGCCCCTGCGGAACGAAATAAAGACATAAACAAAAAACACTCTCCGCATCGATGGATCGCGGAGAGCGTTTTGTTTTTCGGTCGATGAGCGGCGGGCGGATATCAAAGCCCGGCCGTTTTTTTCAGCCCCTGATGCCCTTGATCTTGAATTTCACGGGCCCGCCGGGAGTGATGATCTCGACGGTCTCGCCGACCTTATGGCCGATAAGGCCCGCGCCGACGGGGGAGTTGTTGGAGATGCGCTTCTTGAGAGGATCGGCCTCGGCGGCGCCGACGATCTGATACTCGACGTCCTTCTTGGCCGTGATATTGTGAAGCATAACCGTCACGCCGACTACCACGGTGTTGGCGTCGGACGCGGCGGAGTTCTCTATTACTATGGCGTTCTTGAGCATCGCCTCAAGCTCGGCGATCTCGTATTCGTTCTTCGCCTGAAGCTCCTTGGCGGCGTCATACTCGGCGTTCTCGCTCAGGTCGCCCTGCGCCCTCGCCTCGGAGATGAGCTCCGCGATCTCGGTCCTTCTGATGTTCTTGAGGTATGCAAGCTTGTCGTCGAGTTCCTTCTTGCCTTCAGGAGTTAAATAAACCTCTGCCATTTAATGTGATTCCTTTCAGTCTGTTGGTTCATTTCGGTTGCCCGCCTATGAATTATAGTAAGCGGCGCCCGATATGTCAAGCTATATTTTTCTTTGTTTCACTTATTTTTCCAGCGTTTCGCGGAATGAATACAAAAGCCCCAGAAGCTCCTCGGGGCTCCGCGCGGTATTCACGCCGCGGCGGAACTCGAGCGCGCCCCGCATGCCCTTCGTGTACCAGGACATATGCTTTCGCAGTTCGGGGAAGAGCCTCGGATCCTTTTCGGCAAGGAAACCCTCCGCGTGCCGTATGGCCTCCGTCATCCGCATATAGTCCGTAGGCGGCACGTAGGGAAGGCCCGAGAGCGCGGCCCTGACCTCCTCGAATATGAAGGGGTTGCCCTCCGCGCCGCGCGCTATCATGACGCCCGCGCAGCCGGTCTCTTCGATCATGGCCTTTGCAGACTCGCCCGAGAAGACGTCGCCGTTGCCGAGCACGGGTATCGAGACCGCCTCGACGACCTGCTTTATTATGCTTCGGTCTGCCGGGCCGTGATAGAACTGCTCGCGCGTCCTTCCGTGGACCGTCACCATTGCGGCGCCGCTCTCCTCCATGGCCTTCGCGAACTCGACTGCGTTGACGGAGGAATCGTCCCAGCCCTTGCGGAATTTGCAGCTGACGGGCAGGGGAGAGGCCTTGGCGCAGGCCTCCATGAGCTTTGCCGCCGCGGGGACGTTTTTCATCAGCGCGGAGCCCTCGCCGTTGCCGGTGATCTTCGGCATGGGGCAGCCCATGTTGATGTCGAACATTGCGATATCGCCGCCGCATCCGTCGTACAGCTCGCGTATCATGTCGGAGACTATGGCGGGATCCGAACCGAAGAGCTGCACCGCGCACGGCTTTTCAAAGGGGGAGATCCTGATCAGCTCCCGCGTTTTCCTTCCGCCGTACAAAAGCCCCTTCGCGCTGACCATTTCCGTGTAAGTGAAATCGCAGCCGTGTTCCACGCAGATGCGGCGGAATACGGCGTCGGATATCCCCGCCATGGGAGCGAGTACGGCGGGCACGCTGTGCTTTTTGAATACGGGAAGGGTCACTTTTCAGGAATTGCCCTCGAGCTGACTGTAATCGGGTGTGGGACGCGCCTCCTCGGCGGGATTCTCCTCTATGACCTCGAGGCCCGCGATGAGCCATTTGCCCTCGTTCTTGACGAGCCTGATCTTGTACGTCATTGAGGTCCATGCGGGAGCCGCCTTATCGACGTTGTCGGATATGGGGGAGGCGACTATCAGAGGTATCCTCTCGATATAGGTGACGGTGCCGACCTTCGACCAGGGGAGCACGCTGAAGCCCTTGATGTTGTATCGGTAGTCGAACGAATCGACCGCGTAATCCTGATAGGGCTTGGAATTGATGAGCACGTCCGTCGCGAGGAAGGTCTCGGTATAGTACTGCTCGAGCTCCTTCGGGTCGCCGTTTTTGAGGACGGTATCGGCGCGGAGCTTCATGCCCTCGGTGGTGATTATGTACATGTTGCTGATGTACATGAACTCCGTGAATACGGCGTAGGCAAGGCCCAGCAGCAGGCTTATCACAAGCACTGCGCGGAGCACGAACCATATGGAGCGCCTTGCGGCGCCTAAGGGATTAGCTTTGTTCTTCGATTTAGCCATTGATCGCCTGCTTGATAGCCCTTGAGAGCTGGTCCGGACAGGAGGTGGGGCCGCCGCTGCAGCTTACGCCGGAAAGACGCTCGACGGCAAACTCGGCGGGCATTCCCTCCAGGAGCCTGCCTATCCCCTGAAGATTGCCGCTGCAGCCGTTGGTGAATACGATGTTGTGAAGCTTGCCGTCCACTATGTCGAAATCGATCTTCGTGGAGCAGGTGCCGGAGGTGTTGTAGGTGTAATGCATTATCGTGATTTCCTTTTCGTTTTTATGGTTATGGGCGGTCAGATCATGACCTTGCCCTCGAATACCTTTTCAGCCGGGCCGGACATGTAGATGCTGTTCTCGCCGTCCCATTCAATGCGCAGGCTCCCCAGGGGGACCCTTACGCTAACGACCTTGTCGGTAAGGCCGGATCTAATGCAGGCCGCCGCAACGGCCGTCGCGCCCGTTCCGCAGCAGAGCGTCGCCCCGCAGCCGCGTTCCCACGCGCGCATTATGACGCTGCGCCTGTCCTCTATCTCAACGAAGGATACGTTGGTCTTCTCGGGGAAGAGCTTGTGATGCTCAAGGGGCAGGCCGTATTTTTCTATGTCCAGCGAACGCACGTCGTCCACGAACACGACGAGCTGGGGGATGCCCGAATTGACCGCGGTCGCGATGAATTCGCGGTCTGCGGAAACTATGGGCTGCCTTATGAACTCCTCCATGTCGGTATCCATGGGGATGTCGCCCGTCAGGAAGCTGGGAACGCCCATGTCCACGCGCACGGACTTGACCTCTCCGTCCATCAGAAGCAGCTGGGGACGCTTGACGCCCGAGAGCGTGTCGACGGTGAACCCGTCGTAGGGGATGAGGCCGCTCTCATAGACTACGCGTGAGAAGCAGCGGATGCCGTTGCCGCACATCTGCGCCTGCGTGCCGTCGCTGTTGAATACCAGCATGGCGATATCGGCGATGTCGCTGTTCTTCGCGACGAGCAGACAGTCGCCGCCGATGCCCGTCCTGCGGTTGCAGAGCTTCCGCGCGACGCGGCCCATATCGTAGGGGGGTATGCTGTCGTCACGGTCGTCGATAACGATCATGTCGTTGCCGAGTCCGTGGAGCTTGTAGAAGTATTTTTCCATAACGCACCCTCGGGTTCAATAGATTCTCAACATATTATAACTCAGCGGCGGGCGAAAACGCAATACTTTTTAGGAAAGTATGAGCATGCGCGCCGCGTTTTCGGGCATATGCACGGAGCCTTCGCCTGCGAAAGCGAACTCCTCGCCGGTCAGCGCGTCGCGGAATACGCCGCGAAGCGACGGCGCGCCCTCGCCCTCCTTGAAGGAGGCGGGGGAAAGGGATACCGTCGTTTCGCCGCCGCGGTTGATCATCGTCACGGCTTCGGAGCCGCAAGCCCGCCTGCCTATCGCGAACACGTCGCGGGAGGGGCTTGCGAAGGAGGTCAGTCCTTCCCTTAATGCGGGGCAGTTCGTCCTCGCGCCGGAGACGGCGCGGTAATGGGCGAGCAGCTCCTTATCCTCATGCCCCCAGGGATAGGGGCGGCGGCAGAAGGGATCCTCAAGCCCCGTGAGACCCGCCTCGTCTCCGTAATAGAGGACGGGGGAGAAGGGCATTGAAAACTGCAGAGCCGAAGCCTGGAGGAGCCTCTTTTTGCCGAGCCTGGCATTTTGCTCCGTCGGCTTCCAGCGCGCCTGCATCGTGCGCGGCATTCCGGATCTCAACGGCGCCCCCTGCAGGGCGGAGAGTATCCTTTCGGTATCGTGGCTGCCGAGGTAGCCGAACTGCGCCCGCATGAAGTCGGAGGGGTAGCCCTCCAGCTGGGCGCCGAGCGCCGCCTTCAGCGCGTAAGAATCCGTCTTCCCGAGCAGGAAATCGAGCGCCGCGTCGCGGAAGGGATAATCCATAACGCCGTCCAGCTCGAGCCCGTTTACGTATTCGCGGCGGTTGCCCCAGCCGTCCTTCTTCATTACGGCGTCCTCCCAGACCTCGCCTATCAGCAGCGCGTCGGGATCGGCGTCCTTGAGGCGCCTTCTCAGGAATTTGATGTATTCGTCGGGCAGCTCGTCCGCAACGTCCAGCCTCCATCCGCCGGCTCCCTGCTTCACCCTTTCAGTCATGACCTTCGCGGTGAATTCCATGAACGAAGGGGTCAGCTCCTCCACCTCGGGGAGCGTCTCGAAATCCCACCAGCAGCGGTATCCGTGCTTCCAGCGGCGCGAAAAATCGTACCACTCGCGGTAGGGCGAGGCGGGATCGTGATACGCGCCGCCGCCGTAAACGGATCTGCGGTCGAAATAGCGGCTGTCGTCGCCCGTGTGTGAGAATACGCCGTCGAGCACGAGGCTCATCCCCGCGGCCTTCAGTTCGCTTATAAGCCGCGCGAGATCCTCCTCGCCGCCGAGGAGCGGATCTATCCTCTCGTAATCCGAAATGCTGTAACGGTGATTGTACGGCGATTCGAAAATCGGGTTCAGATACAACACCGTGACGCCGAGCGACGCAAGATACGGTATCTTTTCGATGATGCCGGCGAAATTGCCCAAATAGAAATCCGAGGGGGAATAGTAGGGCTCCTCCCCGCGGGGGAGGTAATCCACCTCCTCGTCCCAATCCTTGACGGTTATCCTGCGGCCCATCCCGCGGTGATAGTCAAGCCCCGCCTCAAGGCCGGGGTACTCGCCGCGGCGGAACCTGTCCGGGAATATCTGGTAAACGATCGCGCCCTTGAACCTGTCCGGCGTGCGAAAGTCCGCGTCGTAAACGGTGATGCGCCAATCGTGCGGAAGCTCCTGCGTGAGGACGCTCCTGCCCGAGCGCAGTACGGGATCCTCCGCGCCGGCGTAGAAGAACCCCTCCGGCGAGTGTATGCGGAAGCTGTACCACATTATCGCGGGCCTCGCGGGGGCGGTCACGCGGAAGGAGAACACCTTCGCGCCGCCATCGAAAGAGGCTTCTCCCTCGAGGAAACGCTCCTCGCCGTCCCATACGCGAAGCAGAGCGTGCGTTTTGTCAAGGTCTTCGCCCGTAATAAAAAGCCTCAGCGTGACGGACTGCCCGCACCTTAGCGCGCCGAAAGGCTCGCGCGAGGCGAGCTCCCTTGAATCGTGAAATACCGAAAACCGCGGCATAGTTATTGCCCCAATCGTTTTTTCACAGTATAACACAAGTCCCGCGAAGGCTCAAGCGCCAATACGCGCGCGCGGTTATAATATGAAGGCTCGCCCCGGGAGAGGGAGCCTCCGCGCGGGCTGCCGGCCGTTACCAATTTACAGAAGGGAGGGGCGGCGATCGCAACTTGATTACAGTCAGAAAAATATATCTTGTTCTATCGACTTCAAAACCGATAAATGTGAATAATAAGCCCAATAAAACTATTGACAAGGCTTGATAAATACGGTAAAATCGTACGGTAAAAGGTTTACTATGCCAAGGTATGACTTCATGCCTTGACATAAGGCTTTAAGCAAACAACATGCAGTTTCATTCCAAAGGAGGAAAGTACATTGAATAAGCGTTTTGCGAAAGTTCTTTCTCTGGCGCTCGCTCTGATGATGATACTCTCCGTAGTCCCCGCCACCGTTCTGGCGAAGGGCTTTACGGCCGTATCCACTCTGGGCGGAAAGCTGATCCAGCGCACCGCGCCCGAGACCTATCCTGAGCAGACTCTGACTCAGGAAGCCGGCGGCGTCAGCGTCACCGTCGAGTCCCCCGAGGGAGCTCTTCCCAAGGGTACCTCGATGAGTGTCGAAGGCGTAGAGGATATCGATGCCGTTCAGGCTGCCATTTACAATGCGCAGATCGAAGGTATCGTCCTTACCGCCGTAGATATCACCTTCATGAACGACGGCAGGGAGATCCAGCCGAAGCACGAGGTCACCGTTACGATGTCCTCCTCCGTTCTTGCGGGCAAGAACGGTCTCCGCGTCGTCCACGTGAAGGACAGTAACGGCGCCAAGGCCGGTGAGATCGAAGAGGTCGAGAACGTTGTTGTCAACGGCAGCAAGGTCACCTTCATGGCCGATTCCTTCTCCGTTTACGCGGTCATCGGCGACGGTCAGTTTGACGACCGTGTCCGCGTCACCATCGAGTTCTATACCAGCACCAGGGAAAACGCGGTGCCTGTCGACTCCTGTATCGTCACCCCGCATGACGCCGTGCAGGGCATCCTTGACAACATCATCCCCGATCCCTCTATTAATGGCAGCGTTGCGCAAGATGAGAATCTGAGGCGTTTCATGGGTTGGACTATGAATGCCGATTATACGGATAAGGACGTCAATGGCGACTGCACCATCAGGTACGTCCGCAACTTTATGCGCGATTATCTGGCCGGCAATCCTGAAGACGGCAAGGTGTTCAAGGTCTACGCGATGTATTTCAATTATTTCATCGTCACCTACAGGAACGAGACCGATACCGTCACCCTCTCCAGGGAAGTCGTCTATACCAAGTCCAATACCTACGATCTCGAGCTCAACAAGCTCTATTCCCCCGAGCTCAAGGGTTATCGTTTCGCGGGCTGGCAGATCGACGGTCAGGGCCAGGTCTATGCCTACGGCTCCACCATCGAAGGTCTTTCCGGCAACGTTACTCTTGTTGCCAACGTCGAAAAGGGTATCTGGATCACCTTCATCGAGTCCCCGAGAGTAAAAGGAGTCGATCCGGAAACGGGCAATACCACGTACAGTTATCCCTATAAGGGCGCTACCTACAATCCCCCCGTGTTCATAAAGGCCGGTTCCGATAACTACGCCCACGTGACCACCGCCTATAAGCCCAGTCCCGATCCCGTCCTGCCCGGCTATGATTTCATCGGCTGGTGCACCGATTGGAATGAGGATACAGGCGTCGCCAGCAACTTCTATTCCTTCAACGAGACCACGATCGATGACGTTACCGTATACGCCAAGTGGGAATTGAAGAACCAGGTTGACGTGAGTGTTATCGTATGGCTGGAGAATATCGATGGCAGCGGTTACACCTACAGCCGCACCATCACGCTCTCTGCAGCTCCCAATACTCAATACAATCCTATATCCGGCACCGCCGGCGCGGAGTCCATCACCGTAGGCGGCCAGACCGTATCGGAACCCGGCTTTGTCTATAAAGAAGGCACCACAGGCACGAAAAAGGTCGAGCCCAACGGCAGCACCACCTACGACGTGTATTTCATCCGCAAAACGTACACTCTGACTTTCCAGGCGCTGCCCATATATAACACGGCTGGCGTTTCGAATGGATGGAAAAATGTGTATTACTTTGATGGCGATGACTTAGAGTATGAAAGTCAGGGTCTTTATCTGTACAACGGGAAGTGGTACACCAGTTCCACTACGACCTCGGCTAATGAGTGGCGCGGCGGCGTTTATTCCGGCAGCACCTACTCTGAGGTCAAGACGATAACTGCTAGGTACGGCGAGGATATAAGCTCCTATTTCCCGATCGTGGGAAACAACGGTGTAACGTATAATCACGGCGAACGCTGGAAACCCCAGTCGGGCAACCCCGTCGGCTGGAAAGAGGTTATGGTCAAGGTCATGACCATGCCCGCCGGCGACGTTACGTTCCGCATAAACTATCCCGACCGTCCCCTCAAGACCATGAACTACTACGTAGAGGCGCTTCCCGGTGACACCGGCACCGTCTCTGCTCCCACGCTCTATACCGGAAAGAACAATACGGTCGTTCCCAGCGGCGATTACAGCTCCATGAGCTTCAAGCTGCTGTTCTCGATCGACGCCAGATACAACGGCGTTACCGAGGAGGATATCCTCAGCCTTCCCGGATACGAGATCATCGGCGTAGATAAGCAGGGTGAAACAAGAAACAACACCTTCTTCTACATCTATGATGAATCCAACCCCGGCACGATCAACATTTACTACAAGCGCGTCACCCGCTCTATCATTTATGCCGACGGCCTGTATCTCGACGGCAATAAGAATCCGGACGAGTCGGTCACTCCGCGCAATTTGATCCATGAGGATTCCGGCATTCGCTATCAGGAGGATATCAGCTCCTATAACCTCGGTGGAGCTAACGAATATGTGCCCAACCTTTACGGCTACAAGTTCATGGGTTGGTACACCGCTCCCACCTGCACGAATGATCAGGCGGCAAATCTCAGCACCATGCCTCTCAACGGCGTAGTTCTTTACGCCAAGTGGCAGCTGCTCCAGATCCGCGTCGCGCTCGATACCTGCATCGATTCCCACCCGGGAACCGGTCTTCCCACTGGTCAGGATGATAGCTTCCGTATCACCATGTACGATATGATCTCCGACGGTCAGATCATTATCCCCACAAGGGAATCCGATTCCGCGGATTTCGTCTGGGAGTTCGTCGGCTGGTTCACGGATAAGGATTACGAGGACGACTTCAACTTTGCCATGAGGCTCTATTACGTAGAGGGCGATTCTTCCAGCACCGCTGAAAACTACACGACTGAAGACAGGGCGACCTATGGCGATACGCTCGCCAAGGGCCGTGACAACGTAGTCGGCATCCGCAAGCTCTACGCGAAGTGGCGCAAGCTTTTCTCCAAGGCGGAAGGCATCACGATCATCTATCACGGCCAGGATACTCTCAGCCGTACCGGCGAGGGCAAGATACTCGCAGGCGAGCAGGGCTACGTTTACGATTATTCCGATCCCATCACCTACGGCGACGCCGCGAAGGCGATCGGTCTGCCCGGCGCGGATCCCCGCTGGGATTCCGCGGCGCAGGATCCCGGCTACTCCTTCCTCTATTGGCAGATCGCCAATCCGGACGGCTCTCTTTCCGATGAGGTCGTCTATCCCGGCCAGGAATTCGACGTCGATTTCGCGTACGCCAGCCAGATACCGATCGGCAAGGGCGTAATGTATCAGATCGCCGATACCTTCCGTGAGGAGAGCGAAGCCGTTCCCGAGAAGGTCGTTAAGGCCGAGCCCACCCGCGACGCGGTCACGACCACGGTGTTCTCCTGCGGCTTTGAGAGTACCGATGATATGTCCGATTGGGCCACCTATGATGCTGACGGAGACGGAAATAACTGGGCGACTTACGAGGATAGTGGATATTCTCATAACGGAAGCAAATTTGCGCTCTCTTACTCCTATTATAACAGCACTGCGTTGAACCCCAACAATTATCTGATAACTCCGGGTATTGCGATCCCTGCCGAAGGCACCACCACACTGGAGTTCTACGCCAGAGCTTTGAATTCCTCCTATTTGGATCATTTCCGTGTCTTGGTAAGCACAAGCGCAGAAAGCGCAAGCGATATAACCGGCGGAACGGTCATCATTGCCGATACACAATCAACAGGGTCCTGGAAACAGTACACCGCTGATCTTACTCAGTTCAAGGGGCAGACGATCTATATCTCGTTCAACCATGCTAACAGTTACAACCTGGTTGCGTTGGGTGTAGACGATGTTGCGGTCACGAACTCTTACGATTCCAATGCTGCGGTCGAAGTGTGGGCTCCCGTTGACGATCCCGTGGACGGTGAGGAGTATCTGATCGGATATACTGCCAGTGATGGCACGACGTATCTGCTCATGAGTTATAACCCCGCAACGGCGACCTACTACGGTTCCGCAAGTGTCAGCAGCGGTTCTACTACGTATACTGCGACCCAGATCTGCTACGCTATTCCCGCAGTAAAAGACGGCGATTACGTCACAGGCGTAGTAACCACCAATCACGCCGGCGCGACGTTGCTGCATACCCAGTGGATATTTAATTCCGAAAGCAGCGGCAAGTACAATATTCAGTCCGTATATAATAACGATTATTATTTAAGGATCGGAACAGATTCATCGTCGTCTACTAACAATCTCAACCTTTATCCTGCTACATATAACAGTAGTTATGGTGTGTCCTGGGTTTGGGAGAACAGTAAGTTGTCTCACAACTACGGCGGTTCTTATCTTAGGAAGTATTTGGGTGTTCTAACATCAAGTGGCGTTCCGTCGTACTTTATGGCAATCTCTAATTCTACTAATGCAGCGACTATCCAGCTCTACCATAAGGAACTGCTGACGCCTGCAAAGGAGTACACCGTAGAATTCTACGCATGGGATCAGGAGACGGTTATCAAGACGGTCACCGTTAACGAGGGCGAGACTGCCGAACCGCCCACCGACGGGGAGGTCCAGGCCACGGCTCCTTCCAATTACACTTTCGATTCTTGGCAGGGAACCGAGTATATCAACGTCTCCGGCGAAGAAAGGACGATCAAGGTTTACCCCAAATTCAATCTTGTCGGTAAGCCCTCCTACGTGGTCCGCTTCGTCAACTGGGACGGTACTCTGATCGTATCTCAGACCGTTGAGGAAGGCGAAGACGCCACCCCGCCCACCACGGGCATCAAGCCCCGCGAAGGCTACACCTTCGCAGACTGGCAGGGCAACTACAAAAACGTAACCGCTAACGTTACCATAAGGGCCAGATTCATCAAGACCGTCACCATGCGGTACGTCATCGATCTGTATGCGTACTACATCCCCGACGTCGAGGTCAAGGAGACCCATATCTACTGGTATCAGAACGATAATAACACCGATATCAACTACGGCGCGGGCGACAGGCAGGTCGATGAACCTGTCCGCATGAACCAGCTCGTTGAGATCCCGACCCCCTACACCTTCACTCCCGAGCAGACCGGCGGCTCCAAGGCCGAAGGCGAGATGACGCTCGTCCGTCCCGGCTATGAGTTCGTCGGCTGGGCAAGGATGCCCATCTCCCTCGAGATGTCCGAGAACCCCGAGACCTATCAGCCCGCTTATCAGGATCTGATCTGTGAGGATCCCGCGCAGTTCTTCGCTCTCAACGGATCTGCCGAGTATGAGGATATCCAGTTCTTCCTCAAGTGGAATCCCGATGAGAACGAAACCGGCGGCGGCCACTTCACCACCCTGAACAAGAACGGTCAGGAAGCGACTGTCAAGTACGTTGCCGCGGACGAGTTCCTTCCCTACCACGATATGTACGCTGTCTGGAAGCCCACGATGGTATTCTACGTGTACCACTCCAGCGACAACACCGTTGAGACCGTAACGATCGGTGACCCGAAGTATCCCAGCCTGAAGTACGACGAGCAGAAGGGCGGCATCACCTTCGATATCACCTCCCTCGTTAAGAAGGGCAATACAAAGGACGGTCTGCCTGAGTACCTCTACGGCGGTTACTACAAGAAGTACAACAAGGCTTCCGAGTTTGATCCCGCGAATCCCTATTCGGTCGATCCGAACCACAAGCCTTATAAGGGCGGCGCAGGGTACTGGTCTATGTCGAATGCATGGAAAGCACAGCCCGAGGTTAGAAATAATGTTAAGGAAGGCGGCTGCGGTACAGCTATGTTCCCGGTTGCCGGTGAGATCTATTACCTCAAGGAGGTCCCGTCCGCTGTTCTGTCGCCTTGGGTCCAGGTAATCTATGCAAAGGGAACGCACAAGATCATCAATATGTACATAGTATCCGTTATCGATGACGCCAATTACCTCGAAAGGTCCCTTGGTATCACAGATGTAGATGTTACGCCGAAACTCACGTATCGTCTCGTTGTTAAGGATGCCGACGGAAACCCCGAAGCAACGCTTACACCTCAGTCTGTTTCTCGCAACGGTCTTGAAGGCGGTTACGTGACCTTTGCGAATATTGATCTTTCGGAACCGCTTGCGACCTACGTCTACACGCCTTGGTATGAGACTCCTGATGGCTATGTTGTCGAGGGCTTGAAGATCCGTACGATCGTTTATGGCGATGGTGAGATCGACATCGAACACTATAACGCAAACACCCAGACCATCCCCGATGGTTGGACGCACTTCTACATCACGCAGGATACGATCAACCCGGTGTACACTGGTAACGATTAAGGAAGGAGGAAATAGATTATATGACTCCGTTCGCAATATATGTTTCCGATATTACTAATTCACAGTCTCCATACTATGAAATCGATACGGACGCGCTCGTGTATGGACTTGGGTTTGTGTATGTAGCGGATCATAATGGCAATGGCCCGGCGTATGTGCTGTACGATTATGATGACGTTAATGGAAACGGCACGCCCGATTTGTTAGAGGAGTTTTTAGGCGTCTTTGTTTCCGAGAAACCCTCTCAGGGCACCATCGGCGGCTAATAACCGGCTGAAATGAACTAAAGACAAGGCCGCATTGTGTTCAATGCGGCCTTTCTCCTTGATGATGGAAACCAAAATCGAAAAGATAATAGAGGTCCGCGTCTCCGGGATCGATATGCGCGTGGGGCTGAGGCTTGCCGATACGGCGAAATTCTTCCGCGATTACGTCGTGAGGGAGGACTGCGAAGGCTGCGACTTTTTCGTTTCAGACGAGGAGGTCAAGCTCTATCCGCTCATCTGTCCGGACGGTGTTTTGACGCCCGGCGCGGAGTTTTACATGCTCATGGCAAGGGCGTCCTCGTTCATGCTGAAATACGGCAGGGCGCTGTTCCACGGGGTCTCTTTCCTGTGGCGCGGCAGGGCTTGGATAATCACCGCCATGAGCGGCGTCGGCAAGACCACGCAGCTTCGGCATTGGCAGAAGCTTTACGGAGACGAGATCGCCGTCATCAACGGGGATAAATGCGTCATGCGCCTTGAGAAGGACGGCAGGGTGTTCGTCGATCCCTGCCCATGGACGGGCAAGGAGGGCGATTCGGGCTTTACAGGCGGCGAGCTTGCGGGTATAATATGCTTGGAGCAGGCTGCGGAGGATCATATCGAAAGGATCTTTCCGCGGGATTCCGTGGCAAGGATATTTCAGCAGTTCCTGTTCCTCGCGGAGAGCGCGCCGGATATCCGTTCTGCGGCGCGGATCGAGGAGTCGATCGTCGGGCGTTTGCCCGTATGGCTTCTTAAAAACCTCGGAGGCGAGGCCTCGGCGATACTGACCCACGATACCCTTACTTCATACGAGGAGGCTGACCATGAACGCATTTAGGGCGCGCGAAGGCGTTGAGCTCGTCGAGATCTGCGGCGAGTATCTGCTCGTCGCCACGAAGGACGCGCGCGAGGCCTGTCCGTTTGCGACTCAGATCAACAAGGCGGCCGCCGACTACTGGAAGCTGCTCGACGGGCCCTGCACTATACAGACTCTTGCTGATAAAGCGGTAGAAAAGCTCGGAACGGACGCCAAGTCCTCGTTCCTTTCCGCGCTCATGTTCGTATCGAAGATGAGTAAAACGGGCTATATCGTGATGGAGGACAGAGGATGACGGCTGCTCGGCGGTTCTTCATATCGCTGCTTACCGACCTTGTGCATGGGCAGGCGAAGGCGAAGTTTGATCCCGATATCGATTGGGACGAGCTTTATTCCATTGCCGAAGACCATACGCTCGCCGGAGCGCTATATCTGCCGCTCCGCGCTCTTTCCGAAAAGGGAGAGGCCATACCGGAGGAGGCGCTTCAGCGTTTCCACAGCGCATTCCATTGCGAGATCTATTTCTCCGTGAACCGTGAAAAGATGCTCGGCGAAGCGCTCGGCGCGTTTGAAAAAGCCGGCGCACGCGCGGTCCCCTTCAAGGGTTGGCTTTTGAGGGAGTATTGGCCCGTGCCGGAAGTCAGGCATATGAGCGATATCGATCTTGTGATCGACCACAAGGACCGTAAAGTCACCGACGACGTCATGATGGAGCTCGGCTACACCCGCGGGGAGGGGAACCATGCCGTATGGGTCTACAGCGAGAAGGACGTTATGTTCGAGCTGCACGATCACATGTTTTACGATCGTCTCTCGAACGATGTTGATTATATCGGCTATTTCGACAAAGTGTGGGATCGGAGCGAGGCCGGGATCGATCCCGGCAGTCACATGGTCTACACCATCGCGCACATGGCCAAGCATATCACGAATCAGGGCATCGGCTTCCGCGCGTTCCTCGATCTCGTGTTCATATCAAGGGATCCCGAAAACGGCATCGATTGGAAATGGCTGGAGGGGGAGCTGAAAAAGCTCGAGCTCTGGGATTTCACGAGGATATGCTTCAGCCTGTGCCGCCGCTGGTTCGACGTGATACTGCCCGTGCCTTTCGTGCATCTTTCAAAGGAGTTTTTCGACTCCACGACCGAAAAGATGTTCAACGACGGTATGTTCGGGCTTGAAAACCGGCAGAACGCCGCCGCCGGTACTGCGAAGGCGATAAGGCGCTCCGGCGGATACGTGAAAGGCGCGATCCGGCTGATGATCGGGCGGCTCTTTCCGCGATACAGGGACATGCAGCTGACCCCACAGTATAAGTTTGTGGACGGGAGACCGTGGCTGCTTCCCGCTGCGTGGGTCTACCGTTGGGGCTACTGCATCAAACACAAGCGCAGCGACAGCATGGAGCTCCTCTCGGAGCCGGTCAAAAAGCGCAGGGAAGTCGAAGAACGCGAAAAGCTCCTGAGCGATTGGGGACTGTAAGCGCGTTTGATAACAAGGAGAATCAATGAACAAGAAAACCATAGTATTGATAGCCGCAGCTGCGCTCGCGCTGATCGCGATAGCGATAGCGCTTATCGTTGCGTTCTGCGGAAAACCCGGTGTGGAGCCGGATGATCCCAAAACCACCGCCGTGCCGACCGCTACGCCTATCCCGGGAACTACCCCGGGCCCCGATGATACGGCCGCGCCTACGGCAACACCCGCGCCCGCGACCGAGGTCCCCACGGCTACGCCCATCCCGGGCACTACCCCCGGCCCGAACGATACGCCCGTTCCTACGGCAACGCCCGCGCCCGCGACGGAAGCGCCCACGGCTACGCCAAAGCCCGGCACCACCGCAGGCCCGAATGATACGCCCGCGCCGACCGCAACGCCCGCGCCCGCGACTGAGGCGCCCGCGCCGACT
>JAILRE010000044.1 GCA_024698505.1 Clostridiales bacterium
TCGGCGCCTTCGGCTTTGAGCACTGCGACGCCCTCGTTATTGAGCACGTATATGTATCTGCCGTCGGTCTTGATAATGTCGGATTCGTCGACGCCTTCAACCTGGACGTTGGTATCGGAATGATCTCCCGAATATGCCGTACCGCCGTTCACCGCAGTCGGCGCTCCGGTCGGCATAGCGCCTTCGTATGCGCTCTTCTCGATCTCGCCCCCATTCGATGAATAATAAATATAACCTCTTCCGGAGCTTGCGGTATCGAAGAGGGTCGGACGCAGCCAAGCGAAAACCTCGGAATAATCCTCCGCGGGAGCGGCGATCACCGTCGGCTCGGCCGGATCTGTCCTATCGGAGGGCTTGGAGGCGAGCTTCACGGCGCCGAACACCGCGGGCGCGGCGATAAGCAGGCAAAGGCAGGCCGCGACGGCGTTTCGCAGGCCGACGGAGATCCTGCGGGGCTTTTTCCCGGAGCGGTCGGCGCGGCGCATAGAGGCAAGCGTGCGCTGCTCCGCCTCAGCGGAAGGCGAAAGCGCGTCGTTTACGGCCTTGTAATCATCTTCAAACATCGAAATAATCTCCTTTCAGGTCCTTTTCAAGCGCCTCTCTCGCACGGTACAGCAGGGACTTTACCGCGCCTTCGTTGGCTTCCATGAGAGAAGCGATCTCCTTTACGCCATAGCCCTCGTAATAATAGAGGTGAACGGCCGTCCTCTGCCTTTTCGGCAGGCGCAGTACGGCGGCGTAAATATCGGCGGCGCTTTCATCCGGGAAGGTCGGCGCAAGCTGCGTGAGCTCGTCATAGAGCTCGGTGTGCCTGTTCCATGCGCTCGACATCAGCGAGCTCGTGCAGTTGATAGTCGCTCTTATGAGCCACGCGCGCTGATGCTCCGCGGTATCGAGCTTCGGATCCCTGCGGACGTACCGCAGGAAGACCTCCTGCATGACGTCCTCGGCGTCGGCCCGGCTTCGGCATCTTGCCAGCGCGAGCCTGAACACCATGCCCGAATATCTGCGGTAGACGTCCTCCGGGTCAACAAGCGGAGGCAAAGAAATAACGCAGCCCTCCGCCTTTGCGGCTTCTGCCGCAGTTTCCGCCCGACGAACGTTCATGCTCGCATTCTCCTTCCCTTTTTATCGCCGTTCACATATAATACCGCCCCCGCCCGTGAAAGGTTGCGCCGGAGGCGGCGAAAATCAAAATATATTAAATGATAAGCCGACAGTGGGACTACCTGTTTTCCAGGAAGAACTCCAGCACCTTCTCTGCGGCGCCCTCCGCGTCGGGATCGACGGTAATATCCGCGCAGGCGGCGTATCTGTCGCGCCTTTCACGGTAGAGCCTGTCTATGTTTTTGTCGACCTCCTCCGGGGAATCGGCGCGGAGCAGCGGCCTGTTGACCGTGTTCTGCCCGTGGAGCGCCTCGAGCTTCCTGTCGAGGAACACGATAACGCCGCTCCCCTTCATGATCGCGACGTTCTCCTCCCTCATGGGAGCGCCGCCGCCCGTAGCGACGATCAGCCCGCCCCTCTTTGCGAGCGCGCGCAGCCAGCCGGTCTCCATCTCGCGGAAGGCCTCCTCGCCCGAGTTCTCGAATATCTCGTCTATCGTCCTGCCCGAGCGGGTCATAATGAGCTTGTCCGTATCGGAGACGGGCAGCCCCGTGGCGGCGAAGAGCTTCTTGCCCATGCGCGTCTTGCCGCAGTCGGGCATGCCTATAAGGTAGAGGTTTCGGGCGCTTCGCTGGACGTTCTTCGATTCCTCCAGCAGCAGCTTGACGAGCCTTATCCCGCCCGCTCTGAACCTTTGAGCAAGGGGCGTGACGCGCGTGACGTACACCTCGCCCTCACGTTCCTTATCCTCGGTCGGGAGGCCCGCAGTCCTCTTGTATTCGCCTATCTCCTCGGCGGCCTCCATGCGCTCCTCGAAGAGGCGCATTATCTCGCCGTCGATCCTGTCGAGCCTTTCGCGGAGCTCCGTAAGCTTATCGCTGTTTTCCATATCATTCACCCATCAGTATAAGATCGAGTATGCCTATCGCGGCGGCCGCCTCCACGGCTGCAAGGCCCCGCGGCAGTATGCAGGTGTCGTGCCGCCCGCTTATCGTCAGCGGGACGGGCTTTTTTTCCGTAAGATCGAACCCCGTCTGCGGGAGCCCTATCGAGGGCACGGGGCGGAACCTTGCGCGGAAGACTATCGGCATTCCGTTCGCCATGCCTCCGTTCACGCCGCCGGAGCGGTTGGTCGCGGTATTGCCGCCCTCCGTAAACTGATCGTTGGTCTCGCTTCCGTATTCCATGATATCGCCGAAATCGACGCCGCGAAGCCCGGGTATCATGAAGAGGAGCCTCGAAAGCGTCCCCTCCACGCCGTCGAACAGCGGCTCGCCCACGCCTGCGGGAACGCCCGTTACCGCGCATTCCGCCTCGCAGGAGAGGGTGTCCCCCGCCTCGCGCGTTTTTTCGATAAGCGCCAGCATCGGGCCGCGCATACCCTCGTTCAAAAGCGGGAAAAGCCCGTCGCCCTCCGGTATTTTGGGGGATACGGGATCGAAACGCTCGTCACGGAGCCCGCCTATCGCGAGTACGTGCGCGAACACCTCAACGCCGTATCTTCTCAAATACTGTCTGCAGATCTCCCCCGCGGCGGTCAGCGGCAGCGTCATCCTGCCGGAGAATTTGCCTCCGCCCGCGATATCCGCCGCGGCTCCGTATTTCATGAACGCCGCGTAATCCGCGTGCGAGGGCCTTGCGATAAGGCCGTAATCTCCGCTCCTGTGCGCCCTGTTGGGGAACGAGAAGCGGATAGTCTCCCCCGTCGTCACGCCGTTATCCAAGCCGCTTTCGATGATGAGATCGTCCGCCTCATGCCTCCCGGTGGCGAAGGGATGCGAAGCCGCGCTCCGCCTTATAAGGCCGCGCCTGAGTTCGTCAAAATCTATTGCGAAGCCTTCGCCAAGCCCCGAGAGCGTGAACCCGACGCATTCCGCGTGGGAGGCCCCGAAGAGCCCGAGCTTTATCCTGTTGCCTGCGGTATCCATTTCAGTAACAGACCTCCGTTATCTCCATGCCGAGCTTTTTTATATCCTCAAAGAACGCGGGCGCCGATTTTTCAACGCATTCCGCGCCGATTATCTCCACGGGCTTTTCCGATATGAGCGCCGCTGCCGCCGCCGCGAATACCATCCTGTGATCGTTCGCCGCGCGGTATTCTCCGCCCGAAAGCCCGCCTTTTCCGCGGACGAGTATTCGGTCGCCCATTATATGCGCCTCGCCGCCGAGCGCGCGGATCAGCCGCACGGTCTCCTTCTCGCGGTCGGATTCCTTCGTCCTCAGCCTTGAGGTGCCCCGTATCACCGTATCGCCCGACTTGCCGCAGGCTGCCGCCGCGAGCACGGGCAGAAGATCGGGGCAGTCCGTGATATCGCATTCCGAGATCGCGGCGGGATCGGGAAATACCGCGTCGGGCCTTGTCGTATCCTCGTCCGCGCCGCAAAGCTCGACGCGCCCGCCCATGGCGTTCATGGCCTTGAACACCGCCGCGTAGGAGGTATCCCCCGCGGCGCGAGCGTTTTCGGGAGCCCTGTATTTCGAGGGGTAAGTCCTGTACCCCGTTTCCGTTTCTTCTATGATCCCGCCGAACTCTCTGACGATCCTCAGCGTCATATCGGCGTAGGGCCTCGATACGAGGCCGTTTTTAATGATTATCTCACATTCGCGGTCAAGCGTGGGAAGCGCGATCAGAAGCCCCGAGAGAAACTGCGAGGATCTGCCGCAATCTATAACGAACCGTGTTTTGTTTTGAAATATCCCGCGGGTATCGCCGAGGGAGATCCTTTCCCTCCGCCTTGCAAAGCACCTTGCGAAGCATTCCTCGTATTCCCATATCCCGCGGCGAAGGACGTTCTCCTCCCCCGTGATATCGCCGCCGCCCATGATGAGCTTTACGGGCAGCGCGAGCCTTAAAAGCGCGGCCGATTCGCCGGCGCAGACCTCTCCCGCGAGATGGGACGAGGCCTCCAGGGCGAATGCCGTATCGCGGCAGACGGGCGTTCCCTCATACCCCGCGAGCGCCTTTCGGGGATCCTCCCCGCAGAGGCCGAGAAGGAGCGCGCGCCTTATGACCTCGGATTTGGAGGGCGGCAGAAAGACCTTCCCCTTCGGCATCACGCCGTTCCTTACTATACAGCGCATACGTCCTTCCTCCTTTCGCCCGTATTACTTCATTATAAAGATACCACAAAACGGCGGCGGTTACAAGAAGGAATGCCGATATATGCGGCTGAAAACGGGAACGAGAACGGATTGCCAAACCGCAGATTATTTGGTATACTGTTAAGGAAATAAAACCCATGGAGGTATAACATGTACTGCACAAGAAAAGTGACCGACGATATCGTCTGGGTCGGCGGCAACGACCGCAGGCTCAAGGTCTTCGAGGGCGTCTATGAGGTCCCCCGCGGCGTATCCTACAATTCCTACCTGATACTCGACGAAAAGACAGTGCTTATGGATACCGTCGACAGGGCGGTCTCGACCGTCTTCTTCGAGAATATCGAGCACGAGCTTGCGGGCAGGAAGCTCGATTACGTGGTCGTCCAGCACATGGAGCCCGACCATTCCGCCACTCTCGCCGAGCTGGTTCTCCGCCATCCGGAGGCCGTCATCGTCTGCAATTCCAAGCTCGCGGCGATGATAAAGCAGTATTTCGATTTCGACCTTGACAGCAGGGTGATGCTCGTCAAGGAGGGCGACGTGCTGGAGACCGGGCGTCACAGGCTCACCTTCGTTATGGCGCCCATGGTGCACTGGCCCGAGGTCATGGTAACGTTCGATACCGTGGGCGGTCTGCTCTTCTCCGCAGACGCTTTCGGCACCTTCGGAGCTATCGACGGCGCCCTCTTCGCGGACGAGGTCGATTTCGAGCACGATCACATGGACGAGGCCCGCCGCTATTACTGCAACATAGTCGGCAAGTACGGCACGCAGGTGAACGCCCTCCTTAAAAAGGCCTCCGCGCTGAAGATAAATATGATACTCCCCCTGCACGGCTTCGTGTGGAGAAGGAATATCGGCGATTTCGTCGATAAATACGTCCATTGGGCGAGCTATACGCCCGAGGAGAAGGCCGTAGTTATAGCCTATGCCTCCGTTTACGGCAACACCGCGAACGCCGCCGAGATGCTCTCCTGCATGCTGAGGGAGCGCAGCCTCAAAACCTATATGTTCGACGTTTCCTCCGTGACGAGCGACTATATTATCGCCTCCGCCTTCCGCTGCAGCCATCTGGTTTTCGCCTCCACCACCTACAACGCGGGCATATTCGTAAAGATGGAGGAGCTCCTGCACGATCTTGCCGCGCACAACATACAGAACCGCACCGTCGCCTTCATAGAGAACGGCTCCTGGGCGGCAACGAGCGGCAAGCTCATGCGCGAGATAATGGGCGGCTGCAAAAACATGACTCTCATCGAGAGGACGGTATCGCTGAAGTCCTCCGTAAAGCCCGAAAAGCGCTTCGAGCTGGAGCTCCTTGCCGACGAGATAGCCGAGGACTTCAAAAAGAAGGCCGCGGTTCCCGCCGCCGCGCCCGAGAAGACGAACGTCGACCCCGCCGCATTCAACAAACTGAGCTACGGCCTCTTCGTATTGACCGCGAGGGAGGGCTATGACCTCAACGGATGCATCATCAACACCGCGCAGATGCTCACCGACACCCCCAAGCGCATCACGATAGCCGTGAACAAGGCGAACCTCACGCACGACATGATAATGAGGACGGGCGAATTCAACGTCTCCGTGCTGACCGAGAGCGTCACCATGAAGACCTTCGAGCATTTCGGCTTCTCCTCCGGCCGCGATAAGAACAAGTTCGAGACCTGGGAGGATTTCGAGCTCGCCGCGAACGGCGTGCCCTATATCACGAAGGACACGAACGCCTTCTTCTCGGCCAAGGTGACTGCCGCCGCCGATAACGGCACTCACACCCTCTTCACCGCCGAGGTGACGGAGGCCGCCGTGCTCTCCTCCGAGCCCTCCGTGACATACGCCTACTACTTCGCGCACATCAAGCCCAAGAAGCCCGCCGCCGCGCCGCAAAGCGCCGGCTGGGTCTGCAGGATCTGCGGCTTCGTTTACGAGGGCGATACGCTCCCCGAAAACTACGAGTGCCCCATCTGCAAGCACGGGCCCGAGGATTTCGAGAGGATCGTCCCCGCCGAAAAGCCCAAGGGCCATAAATGGGTCTGCGAGATCTGCGGCTTCGAGTACGAGGGCGAGGAGCTTCCCGCCTCCTTCACCTGCCCCCTCTGCAAGCACGGAGTCGAGGATTTCAGGCAGGTCTATTGAGAAAAGGCGGCGTCCCCTCCAAAGGGGCCGTACCCGATTTCTTATCAGCATCAATCGCAAACAGGCCGATCGTCGGATCGGCCTGTTTTCCCGCGTTTAGTTGTTTTCGGGCTTACACGGGAAGGCCCGTCCCCTTCGGGAGCCCTTCCGCGGCCTTCTCCTTCATGAGCGCCTTCGCCTGTTCCCTGCCCTCGAAAACGATGAGCTCAAGGCCGACCTCGGGCGTTATCATGCCCGTTTCGACGAGGCGGAAGACCGTGTCGTTATGCGCTATCGCGGAGAAGCCGGAGGATTTCTGCACCTTGACCGTGACCCTTATCGAGATGGGCATGTCCTCCATGCGCATCACCTCGCGCGCGGCCTTGTCGGCCTTCTTCGCGCCCTCGGGATCGCTTCGGTCGATATAGGTCTTTATGCAGCGGAGCCCAAGCGCGAACTCCCTTTCAAGCTCCAGCTCCTGTTCGACGGCCCTGCGGAATGCGGAATGGAGGCTTTTGGCCGCCATGCGCGCCCTTTTGGAGCTCTTCTCCTGCAGGGCGGAGATCGCCGTGCCGCTCGTTACGCCGTAGTTCGTCATGCCCCTCGACCAGTCGTTCGCGCCGGATTCCTCCTTTATGGTATCGCGCATGTCCGCGATGTACTGTATGAGGTACGCGGGCAGGGGCGCCGTCTGGAACCAGGTCACGCCGTTGAGGTTGTCGCCGCGGTGGACGTCCTTCGACCAGTCGCGAAGATCCTCCACGTCGAACCCGGAGGAGCCGGTGACGAGGAGCTTGTTGTGCGAGGCCATGAGCGCGTTTTTCATGACCACCTGATCGAGCTTGTCGGAATAGCGCTGGCTCGTCTCGAACATATCCACGAAGCCGTAGCCCAGCGCCGAGCCCTTCCTGGGGAAGAGCGCCGTTATCACGAAGGGGTATTCCCCGTGCGCGTAGACGCCCGCGGGATACGCCTTGCGGCTGTCCTCGAGTATCATGCCTCCCGCGAGCTTGAGCACGTGGACGGAGTATCTGCGCTTCTTCGCGTCGTATTTCCTGATCCAGCACTCGATGAGCATTATGCTCTTATCGTACCTCGGGGTGAGCACGCCGTCTCCGCCGACGTCCATGAACAGGCCGTCGTCCGAGAGGTCCTCCGCCTCCTTCGGATAATGCTCGCGGAACCAGTCGCGCGTGCGCCTTGCGAACTTCATTACGGCTCTGCCCTCCTGAATATCGCTGACCAGGGGATCGAACAGCACGCTGCCGACGTCCACGTGGCGTATGAAGGCCGAGCCCATGCCGCCCGCCGCCTCGGGATCGTAGCCGATCTCCTGCACGGCATAGCCGCAGACGAGCAGATCGTGCGTCACCTTGCGGTACTCCTCGTCGTACGCGCAGTTCATGTGATCCTCCTTGATAATGCGGGTGAGCGTATCGGCAAGCTCCGCGTAGGAGGCGCTGTCCGCCGTGATGACGGCCTCGGGCACGTACTCGTCAAGGTCGGCCCTCACGTTCTCTATCGCGCTGTGGATGACGGGCGTAACGGGACGCGGCTCGTTCCTGTCCCCCACGGGGACGTCGTACCAGTGATCGCCCCTGTAAATGGCTTCGCATCTGCGGATCCTGGCGCGCTCGCCCGCGTACGCCTCGTAGAATTCCCTGAACAGCTCGTAATACGAGGCGGCCTCGGGATCGGGTGTGGTTTTGATGGTTCTTTTCACTGTTGTTTGCGAATTCCTTTCTTTCATGTTGACATATACCCGCCCGTTCCGGGGGAGGAAAGCTCCAGAGGATCGAATGCGGGCTTTCGTTTCCTTTCGGCGGGAGGCGCGGCTTCCGTCCTTGCCGGGCGGCTCATAAGGCCGTACCTCAGCGCCTCCGGCGCGTGATCGTTCCCATCCGCGGCGTCCTCCCTCGATCTCGGATCGTACTGCAGGGCGGGCAGCTCCCTGATGAGGTTCACGCAGTCCGAGAAGCACTGCCAGCGCGGCTCGCCGTCGGGCGCCTTGGCCATGTAGTCCCTCACCCTCTGCCAGCCGGCTATCCTCGTGCTGTCGGCGGGGATGAGGGGCATGCCGCTCTTTGCGAATATCTCGGCAAGCGTCTCGCCCTCGAAGCCTCCCTGCGCCTTCAGCGTCTGCCCCCTGTTCTGCCAGAGATCGGGCGAGGCGACGGTGTAAGCTATCGTTTCGCCCGCCGAGAGCTCCAATACCCTTTTTGCGACCTCCTCGGCGCGCATCTGCCTTACGTACAGCTCGCGGTAGGTGGTGACGCGGCCCTCCGAATCGACGGAGTGCCACAGCACGCAGCAGGGGTCGTTATAGCCCCAGTCCATGGAGCGGAAGCGCCTGTGCCTTTCGGGTATCCCGCGGGGCGGGACGACGTGCAGCTCCCTTGAGAATTCGCGGAAGTACTGCCCGGCGTGCACGTCCCAGTCGCCCTCGAGATGCGCCCTCCTCAGATCCTCCGGCAGCGTCATAAGCTGGCGCACGTAGCCCGGATCGGCCGAGAGCAGGGCCTTGTTGTCCCATATCCTCGCGGGGATGAAGGCGTAATCCTCCGCAAGCTCGTTTTCCCTGTAATCGCGGTCTATGAAGAGCCGCTTCACCCATGCGTGCCCGACGTTGCCGGGGTTGCAGGTGTAGTACATCCGCGGAGTGAAGCCCCTTTTCGAGGTGCGGTTGCAGGTCGCCAGGAACCGCTGCTGGTCCTCTGTGAAATGCGTTGCCTCCTCCATGCCTATAACGGAGTATTCCTGCCCCTGATACTGGTAGATATCGCCCGCCGTGTCGCAGTAGCCGAGCTTTATCCTCGATCCGTTCGGGAAGGTGAACACCCTCTCGGCGGAATTGTACTCCGCGAAGCCGTAAAGCTCCCTCCTCAGCGGAAGTATGTGGTTCTCGCGAAGCTCGGGGAGCGTCCTTCGAAGGAGCAGTATGTTGAGCTCCCTGTAATTGACCGCCAGCAGCACGAGCTTGCGCCTCATGGCCCAGCTCTTGCCGCCTCCCCTCGCCCCACCGTAGGCCGTGTGCCTCGCCCTCGAAAGGAAGAACTCGACCTGTCTCGGGTTCGGGCGGCCGCTTAGGATCAGATCCTTTTTCATTTCGTTGTCTCTGTCTGCGTTTCGTCTGCCCGGGGCTTGCTTTTTCGCTTCTCAGGATGTATCATCATAGGGTCAGACCGGGAAAGGAGGGGCGAAGCCGTGAAGAAGAAGGATCCGAGGGTATGGGGCGTTATCTGCGTCATACTCGCCTCCATGTGCTACGGGATCACCCCCATTCTTTCCAACACCGCCCTAAAGGGCGGCCTGCCCGCGGATTTTCTCGTCCGCGTTTTCAAAAAGGCGCCTGCCTTTGCCGTTCTCGATCCCGCCAATGCGATGCCGAACGAATCCGTCGTAGGCTTCGGCATGGCGATAGCCTGCGCGCTCTCGTTCATAACCTGCCTGATAGGGCGAAAGTCCCTCAAGGTTACCGGCAGGCAGGCGCTCGAGATGGCCGTTTTCGGCGGAGGAGGCTTCACGGCGACGATGCTCCTCATCTCCTACGCCTACCTCTGCATCCCCGCGGGGACGACCATCGTCATCAATTTCACGTACCCGCTGATAGTGGCCCTGCTCTCCGCGATATTCTTCAAGGAGAGGCTGAGACTGCCCTCCGTGCTGGCGCTCGTGATCGCCGTATTCGGGATCGCGCTCATATCGGGAGTCGGCGCCTCGGGAAGCGGAGCCTTGGGCGAAAGGCCCGCGCTCGGCATCCCGCTCGCGCTCCTTTCCGGCATTGCCTACGCCGTCTATTTCCTCGCGGGGAGGCACGCTTCATATAATAAGCTCGATACCTCCGCCGCGAATTTCTGGATAACCGGCTCCGCCGCCGTGATCTGCTTCGTCATCGCGCTCGCCTCGGGCAGGTTCCGCCTGCCGCCGACGGGCTTTTTGCGGCTCGTGCTGCTCTCCTCCGGCATACTCGGCTATATGATCGGCCTGAGGCTGCTGTTAAAGGGCATAAGGCTTTTGGGCTCCGCCCCCGCCTCCGCGCTCAATACGCTCGAGCCGGTGTTCGCCTCCGCCGCAAGCATGCTCGTATTCGGCGAGCTGATGACCCCGCTTAAGGCCGCGGGAGCCGCGCTCGTGCTGATAGGCGCGCTGATCTCGATACTCGCCATGAGGAAGAAGCCCGCATAACGCCCCGGGACCGTCGGAAAAGTCTGTGGCTTTTCCGGCCTTTTTTTATTTTGCGGAGCCCTTGACCGCGTCGTACGCGCCGTTGGAGGCAAGCGCCACCACCGCGGCGTTTATGACCGCCATGAGCATCTCGTCCCATCTCGCCCCGCGGGAGACCAGTATCGAAGCCTCCATCAAAACGAGGGCAATCGCGTAGCTGAGGAGCCTTGCGGGAACGCGCGAAAGGGGCTTTACGTCCTTTACGAACTCCGTCAGAAGCGCCGTCGCGAGCGTTGCTCCCGAATAGGAGAGCAGCGTTTCCCAAGTGAAAAAGCTTTCCATGCGCGCTCCTTACGAGGCCAGATGCTTCAGCGCGAACTCGCGCACGCCGCTCATGGTGATCCTGCCGCATTTGCCGTCGGGCGAGCCGCACCAGTAGCCGAGGGCGTTGAGCGCCTTCTGCAGGTGCGCTATGTGCTCGCCCTGTATCATGGGCGTCTGCACCTTAAGAAGCACGGGCTCGTCGCGCCAGCTGTCATCGTAGGAGAGCATTTCGGTAACGAGGCCCCTGTGCGTCCAGGGCCTTTCGGAGAACCTCGTCACGCAGACGCCGAACCTTATGCCCCTCGCTTCCACGGCGAGGGGTTCGCCGTTTACGAACCCGCAGACGAACCCGACGTGGCTCATCCTTCCCTCGCCGTTTTTGTAGAAGAGGGCCTCGCCTATCCTGAACGGGCGTTCGATCTCCGTGACGGAGCCCTTTTCGGTGCACCACGCGCCGTAGCAGTAGTTGGCGGTCACGTCCGTTCCGAGGAACGAATCGAGCAGGCCCTGGCAGTCCGTCGCTCTGCGCTTCAAAGCGGGCCAATCCTCCGTCACGCCTTTATACGCCTCCTTTGACCATCCCTTCTTTTTATAAAAATGCTCGTATCTTTCGTCAAGCAGCGCCTTCGAGACGCGGTTGCCAGTGGTGCCGTAAAGGTATTCCCAGGGCTCCCTGCCGCACTCGTCGGCGTCTACGGGGAGCTTCGCTCCCTCGGGTATCGTCTCCCTCCTTGCGTGGGAGAGCGCGAATACAATAAAATCAACTGCGTTTTTCATTCTTCAAGTCTTTTTCCTGTCTGTGTTTTTCAATCGAGGTCCCTGCCCTCCAGCGTGAATACCGTTCCCGTTTTGAACTTGACCGAGGTCGACTGCCCCTCTACGCAGAAGCGCGTGTACTTCGTGATCCCATCTACCCACAGGTACGCCGTCATAACGTTCTTTGCTATGGATATTCCGTCGCCCGAGCCGTCGCCGCCGTTGCCCTTGTCGACCCTTGCGAAATTGTCGAACGGCTTCCTGCAGTAAAGCTGCGCCATGCATTTGGTCATGTCGGATACGTTGACCCCCGTGAACGAGCTGAACGACATGCCCCTCATGAGTTCGGTGTTGAAGTACAGCCTTACGGCAGATCCTCCCGTCATGGCTCCCCTTATCGTAAGACGAAGCTCGTCGTACGAAAAGTTGTTCCCGTTCGCGTCCTTCTTGAATTCGACCGTGCGCGTGTCTTCCGTAAGCGTGACGGTCTTTATGGGCTTCCACTCCCTTCGATAGGAGATCGGCTCCCAAACGTACTCGCGCTGATCGAAGCCGCCCGTCTCGCCGCAGCAGACGTAGGCGCGCAGCGTCGTAAGATCCAGATAGATCTTGCCGGGAGCGCCGACGGTGGAAGAGGTCGGCGCGCCGGAGCCCGTGATCGCTCCCGCGGAGGCCATCATTTCGCTGAAATCGGCCGCCCTCTGCGTTTCCGCGGATACCCTGCCGTTCTCGGCGGTCACCCTCGCCGTCTCCGCCGCCGCTCTTGCGGTCTCGGCGGAGGCTCTTGCCGTCTCCGCGGTATTCCTTGCGGTCTCTGCGGAGGCCCTTGCCGTCTCCGCGGTCTGCCTTCCCGTTTCCGCGGAGGCCCTTGCGGTCTCTGCCGACGCCCTCGCCGTCTCGGCGGTCTCGCGGGCGGTCTCGGCGGAAGCTCTTGCGCTTTCCGCCGTGTCCCTTGCGGTCTCCGCCGTGTCCCTTGCGGCTTCCGCAGTCTGCCTTGCGGCCTCGTTTTCCTGCCTTACGGCTTCCGCCGCCTGCCTTGCGGTCTCCGAGGTCTGTCTTGCGGCTTCAGCGGTTTGCCTTGCGGTCTCCGCCGCGCTGCGGAGATCCTCGTTCGACTGTCTCGCGGCCTCGTTCGTCTGCCTCTGCTCCTCGGCCTGCTCGATGCCCGCAAGCGTTTGGGTGAGCAGGGGGAACTGCGGGCAGGCGTTAATGCTCTCGCCGTTAAGTATCGCCCTGCGGCAGGTGAAATTGAATCTCGCCGTTGTTACCAGCACGTCGCTGTCCGTAACGCCGGTCGGCTCGCCGCTTGCCGAGGAGTATATCTGCAGCTCGCATTCGACGAGCCCCGGCGCGAACGAATCGGGCGAGAGATCCATTACGACCGTGTTCCCGCTGACCGTCAGGTTCCCTCCCTCGGGGCTCTGCACGGAAATGCCCGCCGTGGTGGAGAACACCGCCATTACGTAGTACCCCGTGAGATCGACGGCCTCGCCGCCGTCCGTCAGAGTCGCGGTTATGCGGTTGCCGGTATCCCCCTCGACCACCTCGAAGGATCGCATGGGGATGGGCCTTTTGAGGTCTAACGCGACCTCGTATTCCTTCAGTAAGACGTTATCCATTTTTCGCTCCCCGGCCTTCCCGCGCCGTTCCCGCCGCTGCGCCCGGTGGGCATGTACGCGCTGTAAAGGTCGCCGTAATCGACCTCGGTAAGGTTGTACTGCACCTGCCAGCGGCGCATCCTCCAATACCTGTCGGAGCTGGTGAAGAAGAGGTAGCGCTCCGACTCGCTGAGCTTCTGCAGGTATTTCGCGTATTCCCTGTAGCCGTACTGCTTCTTCTCCATATAGGAGAAATCGCCGTCGTACCACTCGCCGTCGAAGTATGCGCCGTTCTTGTTGTGGCCGTAGCGCTTCTCATTCCCCGCCGTATCGTCCGAAACGGAGGCCTTGACATTGTTCTTCATGGACTGGAGCCTGAGCTTCGTATTGTTGGAGAGCATCAGATTCTCCCTTTCGGCCTTGAGCCTTTCCCTCTGGAGCCTTGCGTTCTCGATGCGGGCCGCCTCGAGCTTTTCGCGCTCGAACCGCCTGTCCTCCGCGCGGGCCTTCGCCTGCGCCGCAAGCTGCATCCTCGTCTTCGCCATGTCGCTCTCGAGGCTCTGCATGGAGGAGACCGCTTTGTAAAGGTACTCCGCCATGGATGCCGAATACCTGCCCTCAAGCCCCGTAACGTCCGATTCGACGGCGTCCTGCTCCCTCGCCTTGATGGAGGAGAGGTACGTCGAAGCGCCCATGCCCCTTGCGTAAGCGTCGGCGTCGAGCTCGGCCATATTGGCCTTTCCCGACCTTCTGCGGGCCCTTATCGCGGCCTCGATAGAGGGGCGAAGGAAGCTTTCGAACATGGCGTAGAGGGCGCTGAATTTCGGTATGCCCGTTACGCCGTATGCCCTGAGCTTGCTGTAAAGGCCGTTGTAGAGGTCGGAAATGCCCCTGTCGATATCGTAGCCGCCGCCGTTCGAGCCGGAGGCGCCGCCGTTCTCAGCCGCGCCGTGATCGGAGCCCTGCGCCGAAGTATCCGGAGCCGCGCTCTGCACGGAGGCTTCGTTCCCGCCCGAGGCGGAAGCTCCCAGGAGCTCGTCAAGCTGGGAGAGCAGCCCCCTTCGGGGGTTTGCCTCCGCCTGCGCGTTCGCGGAAAAATCGCCGTATCCATTGGGCTTTTCGCCTGCGGACGCGGGGGCTTTGAAATTGCCCCTTGACATTTTTGACTTTAAGCCTTCGGGCTTTTCGGGGGCCGAAAAACTTTCGCTTGACATTTTTGACTTTAAGTCTCCCGCTCCTGCCGCGGGGGCGGGAGCCGCGCTCCCGCCCTCCTTCGCGCCCGTTCGCTTTTCGTATTCGCCGTAGGGCTGCTTCGGCCTTGCGGCGTTACGGTAGGATAGACCAAATCTTGCCACCCGGGCTCACCTCCCCCGTCAGGAAACGGTGTGCTCGATCTTGACGAGCCAGAGGTCGTTCAGAACGACCGCGGCGTAGGCGGTGACCTTCGCGCCGACGGTGGCTCGCTGATCGAGGGGATCCGCAGTGCCGCCGGAGCCGTGGGGCTTGACTATGAGCTGGACCGCGCCCTTGCCGTCCACGTCGACGACGCCGTAAGCGTCCTTGCCGAAAACGAGGGTGGCGTGCACGGGCAGAGCCGCCTTGGTGGTGGAGTCGACCGCGCCCGCGTCGTTCGACCAGACTATCGCGTTGGCGGAAAGGGTCGCCGCAGCGGAGAGCTTTACGGTGTTGGTCGCGGGATCGAAGGAATCCGAAGCGGCGAGGGTGTACTCGGTGGAGCCGACGTTGATCTTGCTGCCGCCCTTCATAAGGTAGGCCGCCTCCTCGCTCGTGGGGGCGTTCTTGAGTACGAAGGTCGCGGAATCGGTCACGCTCGTCTTAACGGCGTTGAGCACGCTCTGCTCGTAGACCTTCGCCTCGGTGCTCTCCACGAACACGACGCCGTAGAGCCTGCCTATCTCGCCGGAGTAGATGGCCTCGGCGTTCTGATAGGTCGATACGTTCTTCCAGTTCTCATCGGACTGCAGGTCGTAGGTCGCGTCGGGGGAGCAGATGCAGACGTAATGCGGCTGACGGCCGTCGTCGCAGAAGGGGCGCGCCTTGTTCTTCTTGAGGGTGCGCACGGCCTTCCTGATCTCCTCGACGGTGAGCTTCTTATTGGAATCAAGCAGGCTCCTGGAGAGGACGCCGCCCGCGTACTGCACGTTGGTGGTGGCGCACATCTTGTCCCTCGTCACCCACTCGACGACGGTGCCGATCTGCTCGCCGAGAAGCTCGGCGGAATCGCTTATCACGTTGTCGTAAGCGGTGAGATCGAGCAGATCCGTCACCTCGACGTAAGCGCCGTACTGCTTTACGGTCGCCTCGACGTCAGTCTGCGAAAGGGACTGACCCGTGGGGGTTTCTCCCTCTGTAAGCCCTTCAAGGGCCGTTTTGGGATCAAAAAGGTTCCATCTGCGGAAATTTACCTTATTTCCGTTGTTGCGGGGTATGGGGCGCTTCTGGCCGAATTCAGCGTGGACGAACCTCGTCTTCGCGCTCTCCAGGAGCTGCCTGTCGTAGAAGGTTTCGGGGAAGCGGCCGGAGACCGCCATGCTGCCGACTGTGTTGATGTTGGTGTTTGCCATTCTTTTTTCCTTTCTTGTTATCAGAGTGTGATCCTTTTGCCGTCCGCGCTCGCCTTTTTAAGGAGCTTCTTCAGGTCGTTGAACTGCTTCGCGGTCATATCCGCGTAGTCTACCGGGGCCGAGGCCGCCGAACCCGTCCTCATGGGAACGGGCCTTCGCGCGCTGCCGCCGAAGGGATCTTCGGCTTCGTCGTCATCGTCGTCGATCTGCTCGGGGAAGCTCGCCTTCTCCTCGCCGCGGGCTGGTCCGGTCTCCTCCCCCGCTTCCTTTTCGCCGTCCATGTTTTCCAGCAGAGCGTCCACGAGCTCATCCTCCGTTACGCCCTCCGGTACGCCGCCGAGCCTTTCGATCAGCGCGCGCCCCAGCCTTTCGGCCGCGCTCGCTTCCGCGGGAGCCGCTTCGGCCTCGCCGCCGCGCTCCCCGCGGGAGAACAGTTCCTTGATGCTTTTCGTCTTCATTCGTTTCTCCTTTTCCGGAAATTAGTAAAAAGAAACAAGCGGCTGCCCGGTAAGCCGGTTCCCATGCAAACACGGCTGCCAAGCACTCGTCAACGCTTGTCTCTAATTCCATTATAGCACGATTGTTCGGTGCTTGTCAAGAGTTTTTAGGACGTTTGTTCGTAAATCGTTTCCTTTTCCGCGATTGACATTCGATTTTGCCCGCGGTAAAATGAAAAAACCCGCCCTGCGTGAAAGGAGAAAAAGTTTGAAAATCGATGATTTTCAAACTTCAAGAATTTGACTTTGCCGCAGACGGCGCGTCAATTTCGCTGACACGAAACCGTCAAATATCATAGGAAAGGACGCCTTTGCAAGGCAAAGGCAAAGGATCATAAGCATGAAGCCCCTTGATTACCTGATAATTGCCGTATTCGCGGTCATGAGCGTCGTCGCCGTGATCGTCACCTGCCGCGACAAGATCGCCGCGAAGAAGTCCCCCCGGAACCGCACCCCCGAAAAGACGCTCATGCTCATCGCTTTCTTCTTCGGGAGCTTCGCCATGTACGCGACGATGCAGCTGATAAGGCACAAGACCAAGCACCCGAAATTCATGGTCGGCATACCCGTATTCATGGCGCTGCACGCGGGGCTCATCGCGCTCTACCTGCTCGTTCTCAGGCCGATGCTGCCTTAAACGCGTCCGCGTCCGCTTCAGCGCATCCGCATATGGATGCGCCTTTTTCGGTTTTATTACACGATTTCGGAATATATTTTTTCTTGGGCTAAAAAAGGCTTGAAACCTATTTGCAGGCAAGTTATAATCTATTTCGGCAAAGACAGCGGGTCTGTGGTTGAAAGTCGAAGCCAGTCGCAGGCGAAGCGATCCACGTAAGCGGGGCAAAGCCCCCGTGAGCATGGTGCGGTTTAGAAGTAAGTCCTGTCCGCAAAGGTTCCCCCTTGCGGAGACTGCGTGTAGTGAGAGGGTCTGTCCCGGGTAGCGAAAGCGGCAACAGGCGGGTGTGGGGTCAAAGACCAGGTCAGCCGCCGTCCGAGCAAAAATAATATCAAGAGGTTATATCCAAAATGTTTGAAGACAAGGTACTGGTTTGCAAGGATTGCGGCGCCGAGTTCACTTTCACTGCCGGCGAGCAGGAGTTTTACGCCGAGAAGGGCTTCCAGAACGAGCCCACCCGCTGCAAGGCATGCAGGCAGAATCGCAAGAACGCTTCCCGCGGTGAGCGCGTGATGTACGACGCCGTTTGCGCGCAGTGCGGCGCTCCCACCAAGATCCCGTTCGAGCCGAAGACTGACCGTCCCGTCTATTGCAGCGCCTGCTTTGCGGCGCGCCGCGGCAACTGAGGCTTTGCCTTCGTTAGCTTAGATCCCGGTTAAACGCAAAAAGCTCCCCCAACCGCGGGGGAGTTTTTTTATCGCAATAAAACGAATGAAATACAAAAGGGGCTTTGGGAGCCCCTTTTGAATCATTCTTTCAGCTTGGAATTACACAATACCCTGAGCCATCATGGCGTCGGCGACCTTCTTGAAGCCGGCGAGGTTGGCGCCCGCTACGAGGTTGTAGCCGAGACCCGCCTCAGCAGCCGCTTCGACGGAAGCCTTGTGGATGTTGACCATGATGCTGTGGAGCTTGGAGTCGACCTCCTCGGCCTCCCAGGAGAGACGCTCGGAGTTCTGGCTCATCTCAAGACCGGAAACGGCAACGCCGCCCGCGTTGACAGCCTTGGAGGGAGCAACGATCATGCCGGGCTGCTTCATCATGTGGAACAGAGCCTCGTTGGTGGTGGGCATGTTGGCGACCTCGATGTAGTACTTGGTGCCGTTATTGATGATCTGATCTGCCTCTTCCATGCGGATCTCGTTCTGGTAAGCGCAGGGCATGCAGATGTCAGCCTTCTGGCCCCAGGGCTTCTTGCCGGGGAAGAACTGAACGCCGAACTTATCGGCATAATCCTTGACCTTGTTGCGGCCGGAGTTACGCATTACGAGCATGTAATCGAGCTTCTCCTGAGTGCATACGCCGTCGGGATCGTAGATGTAACCGTCGGGACCGGCGAGGGTGATGACCTTAGCGCCGAGCTGCATGGCCTTGGTGCAGACGCCCCAGGACACGTTGCCGAAACCGGAGATGGCGATCTCCTTGCCCTCGATGGTGTCGTTCTCATGCTTGAGGACCTCGCAGAGATAGTAGACA